>JAKFFK010000291.1:0-32572 GCA_036675285.1 Paucimonas sp.
GCTGACTGACTTGCGGCCGAGATGGTTCGAAATGAACTGCCCGGCTGCGACCACGGCATTCAGATCGACCCCGGTTTCGATGCCAAGCCCCTGCATCAGGAAAAGCACATCTTCGGTTGCCACGTTGCCGGTGGCGCCCTTGGCATACGGGCAGCCGCCCAGCCCCGATACCGACGAGTGAAAGATCGAAATGCCCACTTCCAGTGATGCATAAATGTTGGCGATGCCCTGGCCATACGTGTCGTGGAAGTGACCGGACAGGCGCTCGATCGGGAATTCCCGGATCGCGCGCTGCATCACCACATGGATTTTACATGGTGTTGCCACGCCGATGGTATCGGCGATATCGATTTCATCGCAGCCCAGGTCGCGCATGCGCTGCACCACGTCGGCCACCGCCTCCGGGTCGACTTCGCCCTGGTACGGACAGCCGAATGCGCAGCTGATCGAGCCGCGCAGGCGCACGCCATGCTGCTTGGCGGCCTGCGCCACATCGCGAAAGCGTTCGATCGACTCGGCAATCGAGCAATTGATATTTTTCTGAGAAAACGCTTCCGAAGCCGATCCGAAAATCACCACTTCATCGGCCCTGGCGGCGATTGCCGCCTCAAAGCCTTTCATGTTCGGCGTCAGCGCCGAATAGACGACGCCCGGCTTGCGGGTGATGCCGGCCATGACCTCGGCTGATGTCGCCATCTGCGGCACCCACTTCGGCGACACAAACGATGCAGCTTCGATATTGACAAAGCCGGCGGCCGTCAGCCGGTCGACCAGCGCGATCTTGATATCGGCGGCAATGGTTTCCTTTTCGTTTTGCAAACCATCGCGCGGCCCGACTTCGACAATTTTCACCTTCCGGGGTAACGAGTTCAGGTTCATATTGGACCTCCGTCTGTCGGTTGCAGATGCTACTGTTGATAAAAGAAATTGCCAAGCCGCTTACTTTACCGTCTCGGTCTGGAAGGCCAGCAACTGCGTGCCTTCCTCAACCTGGTCGCCTACCGCATACAGCAATTCATCGATCACGCCGTCGCGCGGGGCGGCAATGGTGTGTTCCATCTTCATCGCTTCCATGATCAACAGCGGGGTACCTTTGACGACCGCGTCGTCTTTTTTCACCAGAATTGCGACGATCTTGCCCGGCATCGGCGCGGTCAGCCGGCCAGCTTCGCCTTCAGCTTGTCCGGCATGCGCCAGCGGATCGTTGTACGGTAACACCGTGTGCTTGCCAAGAAAAAATACATTTACGGACTCGCCATCGATCACCACCGTGCCGCGCACCAGCTTGCCATCGACCCGGATTGTATAGTCATTGCCATCCTGCTGCACCAGCGTGACCGGTGCAGCCTTGTTGGCATGCCCGAGCTTCCAGCCATTTTGCTGGTACGACACGGTGACCGGCACGGTTTGGCCGAGATCGGTAAATTCGAGAGTACGTTGCAGCTCGACATTCATGCGCCAGCCATTCAACTGCGCCCACGGATCCTTGTCGCTGGCCTTGGCACGGCCGGCCTCGGCGGCCAGCACGCCGACCGATGCCAGCGCCAGCTCGTCGACCGAACTCGGCTTGGGGGCAGGAAACAATGTTTCCTGATTACGCTCGATCAAGCCGGTATCGAGATTGGCCGTGGAAAACGGCACGCTTTCGACCAGACGCTTTAAAAACGCGATATTGGTGGTGAGGCCGACCACCTGATAATGCGACAGCGCATCGCTCATGCGCGCCAGCGCTTCGTCGCGGTCGCGCCCCCAGATGATCAGCTTGGCGATCATCGGGTCGTAAAACGGCGAAATCGCATCGCCCTCGCGCACACCGCTGTCGATACGCACCGCCGCCGGTTGCTGGGTAATCCCACCCAGCTCGAACGTGACTGCCGCCGGGGTGCGCAAATGGCGCAGAGTGCCGATCGATGGCAGGAAATTATTGTCTGGATTTTCCGCGTAAATGCGCGCTTCCAGCGCGTGGCCGTGGATTGCCAGCTGTTCCTGCTTCAAGGGCAGCGCTTCGCCGTATGCCACCCGGAGCTGCCACTCGACCAGGTCTTGCCCGGTGATCATTTCCGTGACCGGATGCTCGACCTGCAGCCGGGTATTCATTTCCATGAAATAGAATGAACCATCCTGGTTGGCAATGAATTCCACCGTGCCGGCGCCGACATAGCCGACTGCCTTGGCCGCCGCCGTTGCCGCTTCGCCCATGGCCTGACGGCGTTCCGGCGTCATGCCCGGCGCCGGCGCTTCTTCCAGCACTTTCTGGTGCCGGCGCTGCACCGAGCAGTCGCGCTCGAACAAATAGACGCAGTTGCCCTTGGTATCGGCGAATACCTGGATTTCGATGTGGCGCGGTTGCGTCAAATACTTTTCGACCAGCACCTTGTCATCGCCAAAGCTGCTGATCGCTTCGCGCTTGCAGGACGCCAGCGCATCCTTGAAGTGCGCACTTTTCTCGACAATGCGCATGCCCTTGCCGCCGCCGCCGGCGCTGGCTTTCAGCAAAACCGGATAGCCGATCATATCGGCCTGCTGTTGCAGAAAGTCCGGGTCTTGCGTGTCGCCGTGGTAGCCCGGCACCAGCGGCACCTTGGCTTTTTCCATCAATGCCTTGGCAGCCGACTTGGAGCCCATCGCATTGATGGCCGACGCCGGCGGGCCGATGAAGGCAATGCCGGCGTCAAAACAGGCTTGGGCGAATTGCGCGTTTTCAGATAAAAATCCGTAGCCCGGATGAATTGCCTGGGCGCCGGTAGCCAGCGCCGCTGCGATGATCTTATCGGCGCACAGGTAACTTTCCTTGGCTGGCGCCGGGCCGATTGCCACCGATTCATCGCATAGCGCGACATGGCGCGCATTGGCATCCGCATCCGAATACACTGCAACAGTCTTGACCCCCATGCGGCGTGCCGATGCGGCGACCCGGCAAGCGATTTCGCCACGGTTGGCAATCAGGATTTTTGTAAACATTGTTTTCTCCAGGATGCGATGGCTTGCGGCGATGCTTGTCGGTGCAGCGCTGCGACGTCGTTAAATGAATGCTGTTTGTGTTTCATGTCAGCCATGACGGCTTGCGCTTTTCTAGAAACGCGCGCACGCCTTCACGTCCCTCTTCGGAAGCCCGGATGGCGGCGATGCGTGCCACTGTGTCGTCGATCAGCGCGGCAGTCAGCGGCTGGCCAGCCACATCCTGCACCAGGCGCTTGGCTTCGCGCACCGCGTTGGGGCTGTTGGCAAGCAAGGCGCGCACAATGCCATCGATGGCGGCGTCGAGTTCATCCGCGGCAGTTGCCGCCTGGATGAAACCGATCCGGTGCGCCTCGATTGCAGAAAAACGCTCGGCAGTCAGGAAATAGCGTCGTGCCGCGCTTTCCCCCATGGCCTTGACCACGTATGGGGAAATGGTTGCCGGGATCAGGCCGAGCTTTACTTCCGATAGACAGAACTGCACGGTATCGACGGCAACAGCAATATCGCAGGCTGCCACCAGCCCCATGCCGCCGGCGTAGCAGTCGCCCTGAATTCTGGCGACCACCGGCTTGGGGCAGGTATGGATCGCCGAGAGCATGGCTGCCAGCAGCGCGGCATCGGCGCAGTTTTCCTGATGCGTGTAGCCGGCCATCTTTTTCATCCAGTTCAGGTCGGCGCCAGCACAAAATGCCGGACCGCGCGCTGCCAGCACAATGACTTTTACCTGATTGTCGGCGCCCAGCGCGATGAAGGCCTGGGTAATTTCGGCGATCGTCGTTTCATTGAATGCATTGCGCACATCAGGCCGATTGAGCCATACCGAGGCAACAGAATCATTGAGTTCGACTTGCAGGGTCTGGTAATTCATGAGCCGCTACTTTCAATAAATTGAATGATTAAACATTGGCAAGGGATGCCGCCTCACATGCGGAACACGCCGAATTTGGTATCCGGAATCGGCGCATTGAGCGACGCCGACAATCCCAGGCCCAGCACCATGCGGGTGTCGGCCGGATCGATCACGCCGTCATCCCACAGCCGCGCCGATGCATAGTATGGGTGGCCCTGGTGTTCATACTGCTCGCGAATCGGCTGCTTGAAGGCTTCCTCTTCCTCACTGCTCCAGGCGCCGCCCTTGCCTTCGATGCCGTCGCGTTTGACCGTTGCCAAGACGCTGGCCGCCTGCTCGCCGCCCATCACCGAAATGCGGGCGTTGGGCCACATCCACAGCATGCGCGGCGAAAAGCCACGGCCACACATGCCATAGTTGCCGGCGCCGAAACTGCCGCCGATGATGACGGTGAATTTCGGCACCGCGGCGGTCGACACCGCGGTCACCATCTTGGCGCCGTTTCTGGCAATGCCTTCGTTTTCATACTTGCGGCCCACCATGAAGCCGGTGATGTTTTGCAAGAAGATCAGCGGGATCTTGCGCTGGCAACAGAGTTCGATGAAGTGCGTCCCCTTCAGCGCCGATTCGGAAAACAGCACGCCATTGTTGGCGATGATGCCCACCGGCATACCGAAGATATGCGCAAAACCACATACCAGCGTGGTGCCGTAGCGCGCCTTGAATTCATCGAAGTCGCTGCCATCGACGATGCGTGCGATGATTTCGCGCACGTCGAACGGTTTGCGGGTATCGACCGGGATCACGCCATACAATTCCTGCGGCGCATACTTGGGTTCGACCGGTTCGCGCAACACCATCTCGTGGGTTTTTTTCCGATTCAGGTTGGAAACGATGGTGCGCGCCATTGACAAGGCGTGCAGGTCGTTTTGCGCCAGATGATCGACCACACCCGATAACCGGGTATGCACGTCGCCGCCGCCCAAATCTTCAGCCGTGACCACTTCGCCGGTGGCCGCCTTGACCAGCGGTGGCCCGGCCAGAAAAATCGTGCCCTGGTTCTTGACGATGATCGATTCATCGCTCATCGCCGGCATGTACGCACCGCCGGCCGTGCAGGAACCCATCACCACCGCGATTTGCGGAATGCCCTTGGCCGACAGCTGGGCTTGGTTATAAAAGATGCGGCCGAAATGGTCGCGGTCCGGAAACACCTCATCCTGGTTGGGTAGGTTGGCGCCGCCGGAATCGACCAGGTAAATGCACGGCAAATTGTTTTGTTCGGCGATTTCCTGCGCGCGCAAATGCTTTTTGACCGTCATCGGATAATAGGTGCCGCCCTTGACCGTAGCATCATTGCACAGGATCACGCATTCGATGCCTGCCACCCGGCCGATGCCGGTAATCAGGCCGGCCGAAGGCGCTGCATCGTGATACAGGCCATTGGCGGCCAGTTGGGAAAATTCCAGGAATGGCGTGCCTGGATCGAGCAGCATCTGCACCCGGTCGCGTGGCAGCAATTTGCCGCGCGCAGTGTGCTTGTTGCGCGCCACTTCGCCGCCGCCTTGCGCAATTTTGGCGACTTTCTGTTTCAAGTCATCGACCACCGTTTGCAGCGCGGCGGCATTGGCCTTGAAATCCTCAGAACGGGGATTCAGTTTGGAATCGATAATGGTCATGGCGTAGGGTTTCGCAAGTGGTATGGCAACGATTATTTGGTTTCGCCGAACAGTTCGCGGCCAATCAGCATGCGACGGATTTCAGAGGTGCCTGCGCCGATTTCATACAGCTTGGCATCGCGCCACAGGCGTCCGGCGGGAAATTCATTGATATAGCCATTGCCGCCCAGCGCCTGGATTGTCTCGCCCGCCATCCAGGTCGCCTTTTCGGCGCTATACAGGATCGCACCGGCGGCATCCTTGCGCAAGGCCCGCACGGCTTCCGGGGTCTTGGCACGGTCGCAAGCCTGGCCGACTGCGTACACATAAGACTTGCACGCCATCATGGTCGAATACATATCGGCGATCTTGCCTTGCATCAGCTGGAATTCGCCGATCGGTTGACCGAACTGCTTGCGGTCATGGATATACGGGATCACCACATCCATGCATGCCTGCATGATGCCCAACGGGCCGCCAGACAAGACAGTACGTTCGGAATCGAGGCCGGACATCAGCACATTGACGCCCTTTCCCAAGCCACCGAGAATGTTCTCAACCGGCACTTCGCAATCCTGGAATACCAGTTCGCCGGTATGCGAACCCCGCATGCCGAGCTTGTCGAGTTTTTGCGCAATCGAAAATCCTTTAAAACCCTTTTCGATCAGGAAGGCGGTGATGCCACGCGGACCGGCTTCCGGATCCGTTTTTGCATACACTACCAAGACATCGGCATCCGGACCGTTGGTAATCCACATCTTGTTGCCGTTTAAGATATAACGGTCACCCTTCAGGTCGGCGCGTAACTTCATATTGACCACGTCGGAACCGGCATTCGGCTCCGACATCGCCAGCGCGCCGATGAAATCGCCGGAAATCAGCTTCGGCAGGTATTTCAGCTTTTGCTCGTGGCTGCCATTGCGGCGGATCTGGTTGACGCACAAGTTTGAATGGGCGCCATATGACAGGCCGACCGAAGCCGAAGCGCGTGAAATCTCTTCCATGGCAACGATGTGCGCAAGGTAACCCATTGCCGTGCCGCCGTATTCTTCCTCAACGGTGATGCCGAGCACACCGAGGTCGCCGAATTTTTTCCATAAATCCATCGGGAACTGGTCGCTATGGTCGATTTCCGCTGCACGCGGCGCAATTTCAACTTCGGAAAATTGCTTGACTGCTTCGCGCAGGGCAACCATGTCTTCGCCATGATCAAAGTTCAGACCGGGAAAATTGATGAATTGATTAGCCATGATTTCCTTGTGATAGAAGGCGAAAAAATATGAACAATATAAGGCTTTGTCTTAGCTTCTGCGCCTATCGCGCATAACACAATTTAAACAAGCGCAATTCATGCTTGGCAAGCCTTATGCAATGAATGTGAGTATAACTCATTAAATTATGAAAATGAATATGAATAACAGATATTATTATGCTTGATAACTGAACTATTTCGCACTACAATCCGTGAAAAGTTGATTTGAGTCTTACTCAATTAACAAAAATAAATAGTTGCCTGAAGCAACAAAATCGATGGTCGGCGGATTTGCCCGAAGAGGGGGCGAAACACATAAATCTGCCGGTGTATATGACCAATCTCTACCTTATTGCCGATAGGGGGTAAGACAGATTGATCAGCAACAAAAACAAATGGAATCGTCAATCAGCATTTTGCTTTGAGATTTTTAAACGGAGACAAGCACATGAAAACGAAAATGAAAAATATTACCCTGGCGGCTGCCTTGCTGGCGGCTGGAATCACGTCCGCTTCGGCGCAAGTCAGCAATGATGTGGTCAAGATCGGCGTATTGACCGACTTGTCCGGCTTGTATTCCGACTTGTCGGGCCAGGGCTCGATTGTGGCTGCCAGGATGGCCATTGAGGATTTCGGCAAGACCGTGCTTGGCAAGCCGATCGAGCTGGTCACTGCCGACAGCCTGAACAAAGCTGACGTCGCGTCGGCCAAGGCGCGCGAATGGATCGACCAGCAAAACGTCGACGTACTGATGGACCTGGTGCCGACCAATGTGGCGCTGGCCGTCATGGATGTGGCCCAGCAAAAAAACAAGATCGCGATCGTGGTTGGCTCTGCCTCCAGCACCATCTCCAATGAAAAGTGCACGCCAACTTCGGCGCACTGGATGTATGACACCTATTCAAGCTCGGTCGGTACCGGCAAGGCGCTGGTGAAGCGCGGCGCCGACAGCTGGTTTTTCCTGACGGCCGATTATGCATTTGGCAAATCGCTGGAAAAGGATGTCACAGACGTAGTGACGGCAGCCGGTGGCAAGGTAGTGGGTTCAGTCAAGCATCCCTTGAACGCCAGCGATTTTTCGTCTTTCCTGCTGCAGGCGCAAAATTCGAAGGCAAAGGTGATCGGTCTGGCCAATGCCGGCGGCGATACCGTCAACGCAGTCAAGCAGGCCGGCGAATTCGGCATTGCTGCCCAGGGGCAGTTGGTGGCCCCATTGCTGATGTTTATCAGCGACGTGCATTCGATCGGACTCAAATATGCGCAGGATATGTACCTGACCGAGGGCTTTTACTGGGATCTGAATCCCGAAACCCGCGCCTGGTCCAAGCGCTTTTTCGCGATTCAAAAGAAGATGCCGACCATGGCGCAGGCCGGCATGTATTCGGCCGTCACCCATTACCTGAAGTCGGTAAAGGCTGCCGGCACGGACAACACTGCCCCGGTCATGAAAAAAATGCGCGAATTGCCGATTTCGGACGTGGTAATGCCAAAAGGCATGCTGCGCGAAGATGGCCGTGTGGTGCACGACATGCTGTTGCTGCAGGTGAAAAAGCCTTCCGAATCCAAGGCCCCGTGGGATTACTACAAGGTGGTCGGCACGGTACCGGGCAACGAGGCCTTCCGGCCGCTGGCGCAATCAGGCTGCCCGCTGGTCAAGAAATAATTTTTGCCTATCGTAGTCAGTAGTTCGTTCAAATTGCGCGCATCGGTCGATGCGCGCAATCCGCTATCTCAAGGAGATCTTCCCATGCTGCAGCTAAGCTACGTTCACGGCGCCCATGAAGTGCCGCTGATTGGCGAAACGATTGGTTCATTTCTGGACTCGGTAGCCGACCGTTTCGGCGATCAGGATGCGATCATTGTTCCGCATCAGAACGTGCGCTGGACTTACCGGGAATTTCACCAACGCGTCAACCAGCTTGCTGCCGGCTTGCTCAAGCTGGGCCTGAATCCGGGTGACCGTATCGGCATCTGGTCGCAAAACTGTTCGGAATGGGTGCTGACCCAGTTCGCCACCGCCAAGGCCGGCCTGATCCTGGTGAATATCAATCCGGCCTACCGCCGTTCCGAACTCGAATACGTGCTGGACAAGGTGCAGTGCAGCGCCTTGATCCTGGCACCCACCTTCAAGTCGAGCGACTATATCGAAATGCTGCAGGATGTGGTTCCGGAAGTCCATCATTGTGTCGCCGGCGCCCTGCACTCGGCGCGGCTGCCACAGCTCAAACAAGTGATCCGCCTGGGCACCGACAAGACGCCGGGCATGCTCAATTTCGACGACTTACTCAAATCGATCAGCCCTGAGGATCTGGAACGGCTGGCCAATGTCGCCGCCACTTTGCAATTCGACGATGCGGTCAATATCCAGTTCACATCGGGCACCACCGGCGCCCCGAAGGGGGCGACGCTGACCCACCACAATATTCTGAACAATGGCTTTTTCATCGGCGAGGCCATGCGCCTGACCGAAAAAGACAGGCTGTGCATACCGGTACCGCTGTATCACTGCTTCGGCATGGTGCTCGGCAACCTGGCATGCATCACCCATGGCGCGGCGATCGTCTATCCGGGCGAAGGCTTCGATGCCAAGGCGGTGCTGGACACCGTGCAAGCCGAACGCTGCACCGGGCTGCATGGCGTACCAACCATGTTCATCGCGCTGCTCGACCACCCGGATTTCAAGCAGTACGATCTATCGAACCTGCGCACCGGCATCATGGCCGGCTCCCCATGCCCGATCGAGGTGATGACGCGGGTGATTAACCAGATGCACATGAAGGAAATCACGATTGCCTACGGCATGACAGAAACTTCGCCGGTCAGCTTCCAGAGCTCGGTCGACGATCCGCTCGACCTGCGGGTCTCGACCATCGGCCGCATCCATCCGCATCTGGAAGTCAAGATCGTCGATACCGACGGCCGGATCGTGCCGCGTGGCGTCAAGGGCGAACTCTTGACGCGCGGTTATTCGGTGATGCTCGGCTACTGGGGTGATGAAGAAAAAACCCGCGAGGCGATCGACCCGGCGCGCTGGATGCATACCGGCGACTTGGCGGTGATCGACGAGAATGGTTTTTGCAGCATCGTCGGCCGCTCCAAGGATATGGTGATTCGCGGCGGCGAAAATATTTATCCGCGCGAAGTCGAGGAATTCCTGTACCGCCATCCGAAAGTGCTGGATGTACAATGCGTCGGCGTGCCGGACGTCAAATTCGGCGAAGAGCTGTGCGCCTGCATCATCCTGCGCCCGGGCATGCAAGCCGATGCCGAGGAAATCCGCGCATTCTGCAGCGGCCAAATCGCCCACTACAAGATTCCGCGTTATATCCGCTTCGTCGAATCTTTCCCGATGACGGTGACCGGCAAAATCCAGAAATACCTGCTGCGCAAGCAAGTGGCCACCGATCTTGGCTTGAGCGCGGAATAGACGCACGCAGCCGACCATCGCGCCGCCTTGAGCGGCGACGCATGATTGCTTGCCGCACCCTCTTCTTCAACCGGAAATGACTTTCGATGGAAAACACGAATCACACGCAGGAGCTGGTGCGGCTGGCGAAAGAGCTGGAAGACATTCTGAAGCTGCGCACCCCGCCGTTCGGCATCAAGATGTTCGAGACGGTCGAAGCGATGCAGGCAATCCCGAAACTGCGCCGCCCCACGGCCATCCATACCACCGACCAGATCATCGCCCAGGCTGCGCGCCTGGGTTGGACGGTTGGCATCACTGCCGACGACCTGGTCGGCGACCAGTGCCGCGCAGTGATCGGCTTGACTCGGCAAGACGAGACCTGGCTGGCCGGCGAACCGATGGTCGGCGTCTGGTATGCGACCAAACAGGATGCAGCCAGCCACCAGGCGGCGATGCATTGCGTGCCGCACGGACGCTTCCAGGCGATGGTCGTGTCGCCCGTGCGCAGCGGCCGGCTGAATCCGCCCGATATCGTGCTGTTTTACGCAACACCTGGCGCCATAATGTATTTCATCAATGGCTTGCAATGGTCTGGCTATCGCCGCTTCGATTGGAGCGTGGTCGGCGAATCGGCATGCGCCGATTCCTGGGGGCGTGCCTTGGCAACAAAACAGCCTAGCCTGTCGATTCCCTGCTTTGCCGAGCGGCGCTACGGCGGCGTGCTAGATGATGAAATGCTGATGGCTGTCACGCCTGAGGATTTAAGCAAAGCGCTCGCTGGCATGCAGGCACTCGCCGGCAATGGCCTGCGCTATCCTTTCGCCCAATACGGCATTCAGCAGGATGTGCGCGCCGGACTGGGCGTGAGCTATGGTGAAACGGCAGCAAAAAAAGGCGCGGCTTCCTGACCGACTTGCCAACCACCGGATCGGGCCGCCCAAGGCCAGGTTCAGCATGCCCATCACAAGCTTTTCTCGTTCGACATCGCTATGCGTAGCCTTGGTCGCACGCGGCTGCATCCAAAAGAAGGTCCCCACCCGTCACTGCCCGATTCCGATGCGATGGACTTCTCCAAAAACACCGCTCAAGAATAAGAGTATGCTTTCTAAGACTGACGGTCAGGGGCGATTTTTTCATCGTTTATCAGGAGCAATAACCATAATCGACAGGAACTAATATGGCAACCAAGGTACAGGTGATATTTTATAGTTCTCACGGTCACATCTACAAAATGGCGGAAGCAATCGCGGCAGGTGCGCGCGAAGTTGATGGTGTGGAGGCAACGCTGTTGCAAGTGCCGGAGTTGGTGCCGGATGACGTGCTGGAAAAATCCGGCGCGAAAGCGGCGCGCCAGGCGTTTGCGCATATTCCGGTCGCCACTGTCGATCATCTGCCCGACGCCGATGCGATTATTTTCGGGACGCCAACCCGCTTTGGCAACATGTGCGCGCAGATGCGCAACTTCCTCGACCAGACCGGCGGACTGTGGATGAAAGGTTCGCTAGTAGGCAAGGTCGGCAGCGTGTTTACCAGTACCGCGACCCAGCACGGTGGCCAGGAAACCACGCTGACCAGCTTTCACACCACCCTCCTTCACCAGGGAATGATCATTGTCGGCCTGCCTTATTCCGAAGCACGGCAAATGTCCATGGATGAAATTACCGGCGGGAGTCCGTATGGCGCCACTACCGTCACGGCCGGTGACGGATCGCGGATGCCAAGCGAAAATGAATTGGCGATGGCGCGTTTCCAGGGACGTCATGTCGCCCAGATTGCAAAAAAACAGGCGCAGCAATAACCAGCAAACCACCGGTTCTGCCGCATTCGATGCAGTGGCGCCGGTGGCATGCACCCTCCAGACATTTTGCACATCCCTTCTGCAGGATGCGCTGTCACGTCCCAACCGGAACAAGCTCCTTTGAACTGCGACTCAGGCAAACACAGGCATTGACCACAAAATACCAGCGGACTTGATGCTGGTTAGACCTTGGGCATTGCTGCCATCCAGTTGAGCAGTCGCTCGAATGGCGCGTGGGCACGCATGCGCTCGATCCACCACTTGAGCGCTGCACCCTCTTCCCCGGTGCGCCATGCCATATAAAATGTTTCATCCGGCTTGCTTTCCTCGACTGCCTTTTCGACCAGCAGGCCGGACCTAATCGCTGCCCGCGCATATGCCTCGGGCAGAAAGCCGAAACCAAAGCCAGCCACATGAAACTGGTACTTGGCGCGCATATCGGCCACGGTCAGGGTATCTTGCCCGAATAGCAAGCCGACGGTGCGTACCGCCATATGCCGTGCGGAATCGGCGACGGCAATCGCGCGGTGCCGATGCAAATCGGCCTTGCCGAGCCGGCGCGCTATGCCGGCCAGCGGATGGCCTGGCGCCACCACGAACACAAACGGCAGCTTGCCGATCGGCTCGGCAGTGTAGCCGCCGCCCGAGGGCCCTTCGCCGGCGGCGCCGATCAGCAGGTCGACGCGCCGGTCTAGCAGCGCTTCCCAGGAACCGGACAGCACTTCCTGCACAATGCGCAGGCGCGTCTGGTCAGCCATCTGATAAAACGCGCCGATATCGTCCTGCAGCGCGGCCGGCGAAAACATTGCATCCATGCCAATGGCCAGTTCGGTTTCCCAGCCCGAGGCAACCCGCCGCACCCGCGACTCCAGGTCGCTCGCAGCTTTCAGCAGATAGCGCCCCTCCTTCAGCAATTCCAGTCCGGCCGGCGTCAGGCTGACCTTGGGTCCCATGCGGTCGAACAGCTGGACGCCAAGCTCATCCTCGAGCTTGGAGACCGTATAGGAAATGGTCGAAGGCACACGAAACAGTTCTTTTCCGGCAGCCGAAAACGAACCGCGGCGGTCAATCGCATCAATGATTTGCAGGGCATCCAGGCTGATTCTTAGCATTCGAAATTTTCGATAATAGGATGGTAAATTTTCCGTTTTTCGTTTTGATTTTACAGGCGCATACTTGTTTCATCGCCTCATCCAGTCCAGCAAGTCTGAGTGGCACAGCCAGCCGAATCACAATATGCCCTTCGAAATTATTGCACATTGCATATATTCGATCACTAACTTCTGGCTAACAAGTAGTAATTTAATCATTTACACAGAAGGAGCACATCATGTTGCAAATTCGTAAAAGTATCCAACGCGGCAGAGCCGACCACGGCTGGCTTAGATCGCAACACTCATTTTCTTTCGCCGATTACTTCGATCTCGAACATATGGGTTTTGGTCCGCTGCGGGTAATTAACGAAGATCAGGTCCATGCCGGTCGCGGCTTTGGCACCCACAGCCATAGCGACATGGAAATCATTTCTTATGTCCTGGACGGTACGCTGGAACACAAGGACAGCATGGGCAACGGCTCGGTGCTGCGCTACGGCGATGTGCAGCGCATGAGCGCCGGCACCGGCGTCACGCACAGCGAATACAACCATTCGCGCACCGATCCAGTCCATTTTCTGCAGATCTGGATCCAGCCGAATGCCAAAGGCATTGCGCCCGGATACGAGGAAAAACATTTCAATCCCGAATCCAAACATGGGCAGATGCGCCTGATCGCATCCAGCGATGGCCGCGACGGTTCGGTACTGATTCATCAGGATGCGTCGATCTATGCATCAATCCTCGATAGCGCTGATCGCATCGGCTTTCCGCTGGCACCGGGACGCGCCGCCTATGTGCATCTGGTGCGCGGCAAGCTGACCGCCAACGGCGTGCCATTGGCGGCTGGCGATGCACTGAAAATCACCGATGAAACCATCGTCACGCTGGAACAGGCCGACAACGCCGAAGTTCTGGTGTTTGATTTGCCCCACCAGGGCTGAACCCATAACGGGGCATCCTGCGGATGTCCCGATTCCTGCAACCATTGAAAGGCAACCCTACCATGGCTAACATTCTTCACATTAACAGCAGTGTCCGCAACCAGGGCTCGATTTCGCGCCAAGTGACTGGCGAATTCATCGACCAATGGAAAGCCGCCCATCCAGCCGACCAGGTCGTCGAGCGCGACCTCGCGTCCAGTCCGGTGCCGCACCTGACCGAGCAGATGCTGGGTGCATTCTTCACGCCCGCTGATCAGCGCTCGCCGGAGCAAGCCAATACCGTGAAAGTATCGGATGCGCTGGTGGCCGAATTGTTTGCCGCCGACGTCATCCTGATCGGCGCGCCGATGTACAACTTTTCCATCAGCTCGACGCTGAAGGCATGGATCGACCATGTCGCCCGCGCCGGCGTGACCTTCAAATATACCGAAACCGGCCCGCTCGGCCTGCTGCAGGGGAAAAAAGTCTATATCTTTACCTCGCGCGGCGGCATCTACAGCGAAGGCCCCGGCAAATCGATGGATTTCCATGAAACCTATCTGCGCGGCGTGCTGGGTTTCATCGGCCTGACCGACATCACCTTCGTCCATACCGAAGGACTGGCATTGGGTGAGGAAGCCTCTGCCAATGCGCTGACAAACACGCGTGCGACCATCGGCGAACTGGCATCCGCCTGATTCCCCTGTCGATAACACGACAAGGATGTCGCGGCCTCACTCAGGGCCGCGACTTATCCATTCATGCAAGCGCTTGCAGGAGGTTTTCCATGTTGGTCCAACAAGATAAGCAACCCGACGCAGGCGACGATATCGGCATCGAATTTGTCGCTTCCTGCGACTTGCCCACACCATGGGCAACCTTCACTTTGCACGGATTTGTCGAGCATGCCACCGGCAAGGAGCATCTGGCGCTGAGCCTGGGCGCGGTCGACGATGGTACGCCGGTGCTGGCGCGCGTGCATTCGGAATGTCTGACCGGTGACGCCTTGTTCAGCCAGCGCTGCGACTGCGGCGCCCAGCTGGAAACAGCGCTGCGCAGGATCGCCACTGAAGGGCGCGGCGTGCTGCTGTATCTGCGCCAGGAGGGCCGCGGCATCGGCCTCATCAACAAAATCCGCGCCTACCGCCTGCAGCAGCAAGGCGCCGATACCGTCGAGGCCAACCATCAGCTCGGCTTTGGGGCCGACTTGCGCGAATATCGCCTGTGCCAGCCGATGCTGAAGCACATGGGCATTGCCAGCCTGCGCCTGATGACCAACAATCCGCGCAAGGTGGCAGCGCTGCAAAAGGATGGCGTGACGGTCGCCGCGCGTATCCCGCTGGTCGTGAACCGCAATCCATTCAATGCAGGCTACCTCGATACCAAGGCAGCCAAGCTCGGCCACTGGCTGCCCGCAGCGAGCGCCCCCAGTCAGCCTTGCCCCGAAACGGCGGAAGCCCTCTAGCCGATTGCCCTGTCAGGCCGGTTCGACACTTCAATACTCTCGATATAGCGCTGGCACCATGCCGCAATCAGGTTCGCCACATACACAGCGTCGCTCCTGCGGGTGAGGAGGTGATCGGCATCGTCAAGCGAAATGAAGCTGCGCGGATGCCTGGCTGCACTAAAAATTTGCAGCGCGTTATCAATGTCAACCGTGGTGTCCCGTGGCGAATGCATGATCAGCAGCGCACGCTGCAGCTTAGCGATTCGGGGAGTCAAGTTCTGTTGGGCGGCATCGAGCAGGAACTGGTGCTTGATCCTGAATGGCCGGCCGGCGAGCTGCACTTGTGCCTCGCCTTCGGCTTCGATTTTGTCGAGTGATTCGCGAAACAAGCCGGTGACGTGTGACGGGTCGCTCGGCGCGCCAATGGTCACCACCGCCCGCACTTCGGGAATGTCGCCGGCAGCAGCCAGGACCGCAGCGCCGCCCAGGCTATGGCCGATCAGCAGCATCGGCGCACGATAAGCTTGGCGCAGATGTCCGGCAGCAGCAAGCAGGTCGGCCAGATTGGAAGAAAAATTGGTGTTGGCAAATTCGCCTTCGCTCGCGCCAAGGCCGGTGAAATCAAAGCGCAATACGGCAATTCCATGCGCGGTCAGGGCTTGCGCAATGCGGCTGGCAGCAAACACATCCTTGCCACAGGTGAAGCAGTGCGCAAACAGGGCATAGGCTCGCACTGGTCCGTCCGGGACATCGAGACGCGCCGCAAGCTTTTGCCCATCAGCGCCGAGAAATTCAGTTCGTTCGACCATCATTGGCTTCCTCCTGTTGGTCAGATTGGTTCGATCTGATACCCGGCTTCGACCCAAGCATCGATGCCGCCGGCAAGGGGCCGTACGCGATGATAGCCGCGCTGCATCAGCAGTTTGGCCAAGCGTGCCGCCGATACTTCGTTCGGGCAGGAACAATACACAATCACTTCACCATCGGCAGGCGTACCGCGCACGAACGCCTCGATTTCATGGTCAGGAACAGTCAGTGCGCCAGGAATGCGTCCAGCCTGCTGCGCCAGCGCGGAACGCACATCGACGATCACCGGTGTCACGCCCTGCTGCTGCAATTGGTATAGCTCTTCGACCGAGATGCGCGCCATGCGCAGCGATTTCAAAAAACGCCGGCGCTGCCACCACTTGCTTGCGACAAACAGCGCCAGTGCCGCGGCCATCAGCAAGACGCCCCATTTCCCCAGTTCTTCCAGCACGCGCAGCAAATCATCGATGGTGGTGCTGAACACCGAGCCAAGCAGGATCGCCGAACCGGCCCACAGCACCGCGCCCGCGCCATCGGCGAGGAGAAAGGTGGTGCGCCGTGTGCCGACCGTGCCCGCCAGGGCGCTCGCGACTGAGGCAAACCCGGGTATGAATTTCGCCACCAACAATGATGCCGGTCCGAAGCGCGCGTACACCGACTCGGTTTGCCTAACGCAGGAATCGGGTGAGCAGGAAATCCGGCACAGTAGCGCCATGACCCGGCTGCCATAGCGCCTGCCAGCCCAGTACCAGGCAAAATCGGCCAGCAGCGCCGCCGCCACGGCGGTTGCCAGCAGCAACCATTGCGAATGCCTGCCGCCATCGGCTAGCGCGCCGGCAATCAGCATGGTCGGATAGGCAGGCACCGGTGCGCCGAGCTGTTCGACCAGCACGTTGATAAATACGACCAGGAGGCCGTACTGCTCGATCAGTTCGACAATAAAAGACATGCATTCCTCATTGCAACAAATTGCAGTTAGTGCCTGGCCGGAACCTGACTTCAATGCCACGCACCTATGATTTTTCTAAAGACCATTATGCTGCAAATACGCGTCGTCATGCCGCCATGGGCCATCATTTGTCCATGAATAATATCGACAGATACGTTCGAAATATTGCACTTTGCATTTCACAGGCATGGCCGTAAAATCAACTTGATTGCGAAGCAAACCAGCGGAGGCAGTAATGAATGTCAAAGTATACAAAGGCCAGGGCGCGCTGCAGCACCTCATCGACATCGGTCCGCACCGGATTTTAACCGATGAATCGCCGCAGCATGGCGGTGAAGATACCGGCCCCAGTCCACATGATCTCCTGGCAGCTTCACTCGGCGCGTGCACCGCGCTCACTCTGACTCTGTATGCGCGCCGCAAGGAGCTGCCGCTGCAAGATGTGCAGGTGCGCATCGAGCATGGCCAGCAGGGCGATTCCTATGTATTGACGCGGCACATTCACTATGTCGGTGATCTCGATGCAGCGCAACGCGCACGACTAACCGAAATCGCCAACAAGTGTCCGATCCACAAAGTGCTGTCCGGAGAAATCCGCATTGTCACGCAGGAGGAATAAGCATGTCAGATGAACTGCTGCTGGATGGCGCGCTGGAAGTGGTGGTAGTGCCACGCACCCATGATCTTGGCGACAACTTTGAAGTGCGGCGCGCGCTGCCTTCAAGGCAAAAGCGCATGGTCGGTCCGTTCGTGTTCCTCGACCAGATGGGGCCGCATGTGTTTACCGGCGGACGTGGACTTGATGTGCGCCCGCACCCGCACATCGGACTGGCAACCGTCACCTATCTGTTTTCCGGTGAAATCCTGCACCGCGACAGCCTGGGTAGTGTGCAACCCATCCGGCCCGGTGAAGTCAACTGGATGACCGCCGGCAGCGGCATTGTCCATTCCGAACGTACTGCACAGGAAGTTCGGCAACACGATTCGTCGCTGTTCGGCCTGCAATGCTGGGTCGCCTTGCCGCAGACGCACGAAGAATGCGTGCCGGATTTTCGCCATACCGGCGCTGCCGAACTACCGGTTGAGGAAGCAGAAGGTGTATCGGCGCGCATCATCGCCGGCAGCTTTTTCGGGCGCCGCTCGCCGGTGGCGACATTGTCCGACTTGTTTTACGTCGACGTGCAGTTGCAGCCGGGAGCGCGGCTGGATATACCGGCCGAATACACGGAGCAGGCAATCTATGTGGTCGAGGGCCGGCTCGATCTGGGCCGCGACGGCGCGTTCGATGCAGGCCAGTTGCTGGTACTGAAACCCGGCAAGCACATTACGCTGGCCGCTGGCGCGCAACCGGCACGACTGATGCTGCTGGGCGGCGAACCGCTGGAAGGACCACGTTATTTGACGTGGAATTTCGTTTCCAGTTCGTCTGACCGGATTGAACAGGCGAAGCAGGACTGGCGAAATCAGACCTTCCCGAAGGTGCCCGGTGAAGTCGAATTTATCCCGTTACCGGATATTCCAGGCAAGCCGGTACGCTATCCTTAGACATTCGCACTGCATGGCATTCTCCAGACAATAGTCGATCCAATGCCCAGGACATGCAGTCTTCATGAACGCCGGTTGAGTTGTTGCATGGCACACAAAAATCCGGTGCCAGTGGCCACGTATGCAGTCCGTCCGGCTGGATAAGCCGCTGCCCATTGACTGGCCGGCGTGCCGCGATAGTTCCCTGAATCCTCTGTTGATACTCACGATGAGCACTGATTGCTGCAAAAATTCGAAGCAATATGATGTTCAGCATATAATTGCATACTCGTGCCAACCAGAGCCCATCGTCCAGCCTGCGTTACCGGATTGGTGACTGCCGCTGGCATTTGCTGTTCGTTCAAACACCCGCCGCAGGTCTGGCGGGAATACAAAGCTAATCACCTAATGCCTGTCAGTTGGTTCAACAACAGACATTACCAGGCATTTACGCAATTTTTTCATAAGGAGCGAACATGCTCGAATTACTGTCGATTTCCCCTGATCTCGCATGGCCGATCGCCATTGCCATCGGTTGGGCGGCTGGAGAATTCGGACATCGCTGGACTGGTTTGCCGCGTATCAGCATTTACGGTCTGGTCGGATTTCTGCTGGCCTATACGCAAAGCGGTTTTTTGCCGCCATCGAATACCGGCACATTTCGCGTGTTGGCCGACGTTGCATTCGGCCTGATTCTGTTTGAGCTCGGCTACCGCATCAATCTCCACTGGTTGAAAGTCAATCCCTGGCTTGCCGTGTCGAGTCTGGTGGAGGCAGTCGGCACATTTGCCGCCGTATATGCCGTTGCCACCTGGTATGGCGCGCCGACGATCTCCGCGCTGCTGCTTGCCTCATTGGCCATGGCGACCTCGCCGGCAGGCGTCTTGCGCGTCATCAATGAGCAATCGAGTTCCGGACAGGTGACTGAACGCGTGTTGCATCTGTCTGCACTGAATTCAGTGATGGCGGTGTTCGCCTTCAAAGTGGTCATCGGCTACTGGCTGTTCCAGAGTTCGGGCAGCCTTCCCAAGGCAGGTTGGAACAGCCTGGTGGTGCTGCTGATATCGGCCGCGCTCGGGGCGATTTTCGGTGCTGCCTTCCCGGCCTTGCGGCGCCGGCTCGGCAATGTCGGCAGTGATGCCACCCTCGCCTTTGCCGTCGGTGTTATCTTGCTGGTTGCGCTGACCTATACGCTGAATTTCTCTCCGATTCTCGCTGCACTCACGTTCGGACTGGTGGCACGCCACCGGCGTGAAACCCTGAGCCAGACCCAGCGCAATTTCGGCGTGTTGGGCGATTTGCTGGTGATTCCGCTCTTCCTGTTTGTCGCTGCCACGCTCGAGTGGCGGCAAGCCATGGCCGGAATTGCTTTGGGACTCTTGATCATCGTTGCGCGCTTCATTGCAAAAACTGCCGGCGTCGTCCTGTTTGCCCGTATCAGCGGCATATCCTGGCGCAAGGGTGCGCTGATCGGACTGGCGCTGAGCCCGATGTCGGTATTTGCAATTCTGGTTCTCGAGCAGACCCGCTACCTGCAAATTGATTTGATCGAACATCTACCGCCGCTGGCGGCGATGGTGCTGGTCATGGAAGTCATCGGGCCGATCCTGACGCAACGCGCGCTGATCTGGGCCAATGAAACCTCTGACGAAAAGGAAGCCTGACATGCCTTTGGAATCTTTTAATACCTCCAAACCGCTGACCATGGGCGTCGAGCTGGAGCTGCAGCTGGTGAGCCTGAGTGACTTCGACCTGGTATCGGCCAGTCCCGACATGCTGGACCTGTTGTCACGCAAACCGTTCCCTGGCAACGTGACGCCGGAAATCACCGAAAGCATGATTGAAATAAATACCGGCATCCATGCGAATTACACTTCCTTGCTCGATGAGCTGCAGCTGATACGCGATACGCTGGTGCATGCGGCCGACAAATTGAACATCGGCGTCTGTGGCGGCGGCACCCATCCTTTCCAGAAGTGGTCCGAGCGCAAAATATTTTCCAAGCCACGCTTCAAGGAAGTCTCGGTCCTGTATGGCTATCTGGCCAAGCAATTTACCGTGTTCGGCCAGCATGTCCATATCGGTTGCGCAAACGGCGATGACGCGCTTTACTTGTTGCATGCCCTGAACCGCTATGTGCCGCATTTTATTGCGCTGTCGGCATCTTCGCCCTACTTTCAGGGCCGCGATACGCTGTTCAATTCGGCGCGGCTGAATTCCGTGTCAGCGTTTCCGTTAAGCGGGCGGGCGCCGTTTTTGCAGCGCTGGTCCGATTTCGAAAACGATTACTTTGCCAGAATGGAACACACCGGCATCGTCAAAAGCATGAAGGACTTTTATTGGGATATCCGCCCGAAGCCGGAATTCGGTACCATCGAATTGCGGGTCTGCGATACCCCGTTGACGGTCGAGCGGGCCGCTGCCCTTGCCTGCTATTTGCAGGCCTTGTGCCAATACCTGCTGGAACGCACCGAGGTGCCGCCAGCCGAAGACGACTACCTGGTTTATAACTACAACCGGTTCCAGGCCTGTCGCTTCGGGCTGGATGGCACCCTGGTGCATCCGAAAACCCATGAAACAGTGTCATTGCGTGAAGACATACTGACAACGCTGCGCAAGATGGAACCCTATGCAAGCCAATTGGGCAGCTTGCCAGTGCTGGAACATCTCTATAAAGCGACCCATGAAGGCAGCGACGCCACTTACTTGCGCGAGCAGCATGTGGCGACCGGCAGCGCCGAGGGCATGGTCGATATGGCGATCCGGCGCTTCAGGACAGGCTGCGCGTGATAGTGTGCCTGCAGCGAAAAAGCGACCGCTTCGGGCAAACCAGCTTTCCTGCTGCCTTTACAACAAACTGGCTGCGCGACCAGGCAAATAACAATCTTTGACAATCAGTCTCCAGAAGCAGGCAATCCTCGGCAGTACATTCGTGAGAGCCTGCGTACGAGTAAAAAACATTGTGCAGATTTACCCTGTTCCCAAGACTTTCACCGCTGGATTATTAATGTTAAGCGATGTAAAGTAAGTGTAAGAATGCCAAACCAACAGGATTTGAAATGACCTTTCTGCAAACAGAACGGACATATGACATATTGAGCCGCATCACGAATGCGGAACGTCTTGACGATGTGCTTGACTTGTTGGGTAAGGAAATCGATGCACTAGGTTTGGCAAGCGGCTACCTGATCAATATGCTGGATGCCTCCGGTGGCAATCTGACTTGCCTGAAAATTCGCTATCCGGCCGAATACCAAAATCTTGAGCAATCCTACCTTGGTTATAAATTTGCATTAGACGATGATTATTTGAATGCGCGAACCATCGCAGCACGTGCCATTGTGCGTATCAATGTAGAAAATGCGACCAAGGAAGAAGCAAGCATCCTGCAATACTGGAAAATCTGCGAAATGACGGGGGTGCCGATTTGCATTCCCGGCACTCACGCCAAAGTCCCGATTGGTGTGATTGTCTTGCTCAAACAAGACTTTCCAATTCCAGATGGCGATTTGGCCAAGCTGCAGGAATTGCTGGCATTTTTCTATCAATGTTTGGCGAGCTGGCTGCGCTTTTCACATCTGGAACAAATGCATGACGACGCAACCGCAGCCGTTGCAGGAAACAAGCGTTTGCTGCAATTTCTGGATGAAATGAACAGCCTGACCTCAGTTGAAAAAATCTACAAATTGTTTTCTGCCGAACTGTTTCACCAACTGCCGTTCGATATTGCCGGTTTTTCACTGATTGAAAACGACCAGCTGGTCATGTATGAAGTTGTCGCCGCCGCGCCGGAATTTCAGTCGATATGCATGCTCTGGAAGCAGCATCTGGTACAAAACCCTTATCCGCTCGACCCAACAGCCAGCGGCGCCGTCTTCGTTTTATTGCGGGATGAAGCGATTATTTTTCCTGACCTGCAGAAAATCAGTCACTTGCCGATGGCGGATCATGATGTAAAAAGCCTGGCAATTCTGAAGACGGCCCGCACGCTTTTTATTGCGCCGGTACGCTATCAAAAAAAACCGATCGGCATCTTTGCTCTATATAGCTTGAATCAGCCCATCACACTGTCCGACGCGGATCTGCAATTGCTCAATTACCTGTCTTCTTTCCTTGGCACCGCAATCACCAACAGTAAAATTTATGCCACCAGCCAGGCGCAAAACCTGCAAATCGCTCATTTGAACCAAATGCTGCAGGAAAAAGTAGAAGGGCTGGCCGAACAAGCTTCCACCGATCAGCTGACCGGTTTATTCAATTTCCGCAGTTTCGAACGTGAACTGGAAAAACGCATGAATGAAACCATGCGGGCATCCCCCCACAACGAACTATCGCTACTGCTTATCGACATCGACCATTTCAAGCAGTTCAATGATACCTTTGGCCATGCTGCCGGTAATGAAATCCTGACAGGCGTAGCACATGAAATCACCAGACAGATCCGGCAATCGGATGTGGCGTGCCGCTATGGCGGCGAGGAATTCGTGGTGATCCTGCCAAAATGCGATCTGGATGGCGCAGTGCTGCTGGCAGAACGGGTTCGCAGCGGAATTGAAGCGGCTGCGTTCGCAACCTGCGCCGGCAAGCTCAGCGTCTCCGTCAGCGTCGGCTGCGCAATGCATCGCCCGGGCGACGACCAGCAAAGCTTATTCAATCGCGCCGATCAAGCGCTGTACCAAGCCAAAGAAAATGGCCGCAACCAGATATGCAGCATTTGACCACAGAGCATCATTTATAAGCCACATTTCATCCCGATTGCGCCAGGAAGCGCCCGATCACATCACCCGCTCTGAAAATTTCCGTCACGCCAGCTAGATGTCCGCCAGCGGAATCGATCTCCACAAACTCGGCCCTGGTACCATTTTCTTGCATGGTTCTTACCTGTTCGCGCGCCTGATCAGGTGGAAACAGCAAGTCGCTACGGTACTGAATGACCAGCGTGTCCGCCTTGATTTTCTTTAGGGCAGGATCGACCGAGCTGCCGGCTGTGCCCGCCACAAACAGCTGATTGGCCCGGGTCATGTACAACATCTCATTGGCATCGGTGATCATATTTGCCCGCATCAAGCCACCAGCCTTGAATACCTGGTTGACGAGAAAATCGTGATCCAGCGCGGCAAGCGGATCCTGATCCGGATTCGCCCATTGATATTGAAAATTGGCGGCAATGGCTTCCGGATGCTGTGCAGCCACAATCACATTGAACATGGCCAGCGTGACACCCTTGACCGGCTCAGGCCGGCCATAATAGTCGCCATTATTCCAGAGCGTATCCGCCTTGATCGGCGTAATCCAGCTCTCCAGATTGCAAATTGCAAAAGGCCGTTGTGATGGCGTGCCATTGACTGCGATGACCTTATCCACCATTTCCGGATAGGCGGCTGCCCATTCATAGGATTGCAGCGCGCCCATCGACACGCCAGCCGCGGCTACCAGTCTTTTGATGCCGAGAGAATCCAGCAGAGCTTTCTGGATGCGCACGAAGTCGCCGATGGTGACGACTGGAAAACGCATTCCATATGGCTGGCCGGAGCCGGGATCGATCGACGACGGACCGGTCGTGATGGTCACGCCATCCTTGGAATTGAGGTTGACCAGCGAATCGACGCTGATCACGCAATAGCGGTCGGTATCGAGCGGCTTGCCCGGGCCGATGATGCTGTCCCAATAACCCGGCAGCGGATCATCGTCCCGATACCGGCCGGCGGCGTGCGAATTGGCCGAAAAAAAGTGCGGCACCAGAATGACATTGTCTTTTTGCTGGTTAAGCTGACCGTAGCTTTCCCAGCCGACTTGTACATCCCGGAGCACCTTGCCGCCGACCGTCGTATAACTCTGCATGACAAACGATTTTTTTTGCACTAAACCATCGTATGCTTGCATGCACGCAGTCGCCATCATTATCTCTTGTTGCGAATAGGAACGTTGATTTCTTCCGGCTTGATTTCACGCACCAGTTCCGGCACGGCCCAGGTAAATGCCGGATCGTTCTTGATCTTGAAATGGTACAGGGACATCATTGCCTGATGATCTTCCTTGCGCATCGTCATCTTGCCTTTGGGCGTCTCGAAGCTCATGCCTTCCAACACAGAAATCAGCTTTTCGGTATCGGTATCACCGCCGGTTTTTTTCAATGCCTCAACGATTGCAATGCCAGCCGCCATGCCACATACCGTGAAAAAGTCAGGCGGGGTTTTGTAACGCTTGTAGTGTTCGGTCATCAGCCATGCATTGCTTTTATTTTTCGGGATGCCGTAATAATAATAAATCGAGCCTTCCAGACCTGGCAATTGCTTATACTGGGTCAACGCAGGCAAGGTATTGCCACCGGTGGCGATCTCAATGCCGTAGCGCTTCAAATCGAGATCGTTAATTTTCAGCGGATTGCCAGCACCTGCCCAATAGATGAATACCACTTTCTTGCCCGGTTTGTCCTTCAGTGCTTCGATAATGCGTACTGCGCCCGCAGTGAAGTCGGCCGTATTGGCAGGCAAATATTCTTCGTGAACGATTTTGCCTTGCTTGATCGCCTGGCGGAATGCCTTGATGCCGTCGCGGCCGAACGCATAATCCTGTGCCAGCGTGGCGATGTAGGTATTTGGCTTGTCGACGACGATAGCATTGGTAATTGCATCCTGGGTCGAATTGCGTGCGGTGCGAAATGTGTAGCGATTCCATTTTTCGCCAGTGATTGAATCAGCCACAGAAGAATCGACGATCAATAGCTTCTTGTGTTCTTCCGCTATCGGCATCATCGCAAGCGTTACGGCTGAACTGATCGCTCCCACCGCGATATCGGCGTTTTCATCCTGGTAAGAAGCAGCCAGCAATGCCCTACCAAGATCAGGTTTTCCTTGATCATCTTTTGCAGTCAGCACAATCTTCCTACCATTGACCATCATAGTGCCGTCAGTAGCGTACTGCAGACCCAGTTCCAGGCCTCGATGTGAATCGATACCGTAGGCTTCAAAAATTCCGGTTTTGGAATAAATGTGCGCTACTGTAATGTCTTTGGCTTGCAAGGCTGCGCTGCAGCACACCATGGCCAATGCTGCTATCAAACGATGTTTCATGTTTTTCCCCAGTCAATTTTTTGTTAAGAAAAATTATTATTACGGCCTGAACCGTATCTTTACTACATGCAAATCTGCGACAGATGCTGTGCTTTAAATTGCTCTAAACGCGGCTGTATAAATCGCGACGATGTCTTGTTCGGTGACTTCACGCGGGTTATTGACCAGCAGGCGCGTTTGCAGCATGGCGTCCTTGGTCAAGCGCGGAATGTCTGCTTCACTGATACCGACCTGGTGCAAGCAGCGTTCGATGCCGGTGGCGCAGGCCAGCTCTTCCAGGTGCGCGATCAAGACATTGCAGCGCGCTTCATCGCTGCCGGTGACTTTAGGCAGTGCAATAGTGGCCAGCTCGGCATACTGTGCAGCAGCAACCGGTGCATTGAAGCGCAACACATGCGGCAGCACCAGCGCATTGGACAGTCCATGCGGCACATGGAAAATGCCGCCGATCGGATAGGCCAGCGCATGAACGGCAGCCACCGGCGCATTGGAAAATGCCTGGCCGGCCAGCATCGCCCCCAGCAGCATGCCTTCGCGCGCATCGCGGTCCTGACCATCTTTAAAGGCTGGCAACAGATTCTTGTTCAGCAGCGTAAAAGCTTCACGTGCCAACATGTCGGACAATGGATTCTTGCGGTGCCTGGAGGTATAGGCTTCGATTGCATGCACGATCGCATCGATACCGGTGGCAGCCGTGATCTTGGGCGGCAAGCCCATCGTCAATTCCGCGTCCAGGATCGTGAGGTCTGCATACAATTGCGGCGACACCACACCGGCCTTGGTGGTCGCACCGGTCGTGACAATCGAAATCGGCGTCACTTCCGAGCCGGTGCCGGCGGTGGTCGGCATCTGCACCAGCGGCAAGCGCGGACCGCTCACCTTGCCCACGCCATACATGTCGGCCAGAGACTGGCTCGATCCGGCCAATGCCGCGATCAGCTTGGCCACATCCATCGACGAGCCGCCTCCCAGACCCAGGATCAGTTCTGAGCCAGCATTCCTGGCTTGCGTCGCTGCTGCCAGCACCACCGCCTCCGGCGGGTCAGCCACTACATCATCAATCACTAAAACCTGGCAGCCTGCTTCGCGCAAGCTGGCCAGGGCTGGCGCCAGCAGTCCGCTCTTGTGCAGGAACCCATCGGTGACCAGGCAAATGCGCTTGTGCACAAAATGCTCTGCGAGCAATGCGCCCAGCCTGCGGGCGGCGCCGAATTCGACAACCAATGCCGGGACGGTACGAAATTCAAAACTTGTCATAATCAATTCTCCATTGATCGCTAACTGGCGGCATTACACCTGCATGCACAGATATTTGAGTTCGAGATATTCATCAATGCCGTAACGGGAGCCTTCACGCCCGATGCCGGATTGTTTGATGCCGCCGAACGGTCCGACTTCATTGGAAATCAGGCCGGTGTTCAAGCCGACCATGCCGTATTCCAGCGCTTCGGAAACGCGCCAGGAGCGACTCATGTCGCGCGTATACAGATAGGCTGCCAGACCGAATTCAGTATCGTTGGCCATCTCCACCGCCTGGCTTTCGGTATGAAAGCGGAACAATGGCGCGACCGGCCCGAAAATTTCTTCGCGAGCCAGGCGCATGGCAGATGTCGCTTCGGTCAATACCGTCGGCTGGAAAAATGTTTTACCCAGCGCATGGCGCTGGCCCCCGGTGGCCAGCTGCGCACCGCGTTCGCGTGCATCGGATATCAGTGCTTCGACCTTGGCAATGGCAGCTTCATCGATCAGGGGGCCCTGCACCACCTCGTCTTTCAGTCCATTGCCCACGGTCAGTGCCGCCACTTTTTCGGCAAGCAGCGTGGCAAACGCATCATAAATACCGTCCTGCACAATAAATCGATTCGCACATACGCAGGTCTGGCCGCTATTGCGATACTTTGCTTGCATCGCCCCAGCAACTGCAGCATCCAGGTCAGCATCGTCAAATACGATGAAGGGTGCATTGCCGCCCAGTTCGAGAGACAGTCGCTTGATGGTCGGTGCGCACTGCGCCATCAGCAGGCGACCAACTTCGGTGGAGCCGGTAAACGACAGCTTGCGTACGATCGGGCTGGCGGTCAGCACGCCGCCAATCGCACGTGCATCGCCAGGAATAACTTGCAAGACGCCATCCGGCACACCGGCACGGCGCGCCAGTTCTGCCAGCGCCAAGGCTGACAATGGCGTCTGCTCGGCCGGTTTGATGATGATGGAACAACCGGCTGCCAAGGCCGGTGCTGCCTTGCGGGTAATCATTGAAGATGGAAAATTCCATGGCGTGATGGCGGCGCAGACACCCACTGCTTGCTTGAGGATGGCAATGCGCTTGTCGGCTTCCGGATGCTGGGCAATCTCGCCATTGACCCGTTTTGCTTCTTCGGCAAACCATTCGATAAACGAGGCGGCATAGCGAATTTCTCCGCGCGCTTCAGCCAGCGGCTTACCCTGTTCCCGCGTCATCAGGTAGGCAAGGTCTTCAAGATTGGCGAGCACGCTATCGTGCCATGCACGCAAGACACTGGACCTTTCCTTCGCAGACCTGGCTTGCCAGTCGCGCTGGGCAATTTGCGCTGCCACGACTGCGCGCTGCGTTTCGGCGGCACCAAGAGCGGCCACTTGCGCCAGTTGTTCGCCCGTGGCCGGATCGATGACGCTGAAGCTCTCGCCATTGTCAGCGCCGACCCATTTCCCGTTGAAAAATGCCTGGGTCTTTAATAAGCCCTGATCAAGCAGTTTCATATTGTGTTTCGCCTTTTGCCTTGTTATTATCGTTCAATATATTGAACGACATTCATCATGAAGAATTTCAGTATCGTAGGCATTATTTAATTCATCGTCAAGTTTTTAGTCGGCTCAAGGAGAACAAAATGCTTACAATGGTGAAAACGCAGTCAAATGACTGGTTGCTATCACTATTTTTTATTGTTTCTGATCTTTCACGTGCTTGATGACTAGTAAATCTTCCCCAATTTCTTCAAATATCGTTCCTATCGAAGCAGTGGATAATATTGCCATTGAAAAACCCATGGCCCCTGCAGTAGCACGTGCGACTCGGGTACTTGATTTGATTTCGGCAGCATCGACACCACTGTCGCTAGCGGAACTGGCGCGCATGTTGGATATGCCAAAAAGTTCACTGCATGGACTATGTGCAACGCTGGTTCATTTGCGCCTGCTTGTACGGCTGGAAAATGGGACGATGACGCTGGGGCCGCATGTTATGACCTGGGCCAATGCCTTTTTGGCAAAAAGCGATCTTACGCAAGAGTTTTTTGCGGCTTGGGATGAAGTCAATGAATTGCCGCTGGAAACCATTACCCTGTCAGTGCTGGATGGCGACGGGGTGGTCTATGTTGCCTGCCGTAATGGTAGCCGGCCACTGGGCGTAACGTTTCGCATTGGCATGCGCCTTCCGGCTGTCTATACTGCAACCGGCAAGGCAATCTTCAGTACCTTTACTGACGATGAAGTGCGCAGCAAATTGAAAGGAGTCTGGCCCGAGCCGTTAACGGTAACCGGAACGCCGGATTTGACAAGCTTCCTGCAAGAACTCGGCGAAATTCGGGTACGCGGTTATTCAATTGATGACGGTGAAATACGCGAAGGCATGCATTGCTTCGGCGCGCCGGTATTCGATTACACTGGAAAAAAAGCAGTGGCAGGTGTCGCGGTCAGCATGATGTCGCTTGACGCTACTGCGAAGGTACAGGCAAATGCCGGACAAGCAATCCGGCGACTTGCGGACCGGTTGTCGCAACGCATGGGAGCGAATCTTCAGCAGATCCACAAAACATCGCCTCAAAAAACCCCTACTGCATAAACCGGCGGCAGTGCAGTGCATCCAGCTTGTCGCACGTCGTCGCCAATCAAGCCGCTATTTACTCCTATCCCGCTGGTTGGCGCAGACAAAAACATGATCTCAATCGAAGGCTCTTGAGTCATCATGAACGGCAGACGTCAATCAGGTAGCGGCCGCCTTGTTGGCTGGCGTAATGGTCCAGAAATACACGGTTTTGCCATCCACTTTTTCCACTTTTTCAGGCGGCCATTCCGGCCCCATGTCAAAGTCATGCGACACCACCCGCGTGCCGACCTTCAGCTGCTTCCATAGACGCGGGCGCAACGCGCGATTCACGCTGGGCAGCAGGTACAGGGTGACCACGGTCGCTTCGGATACATCGGCGGCAAACAAATCGCCAACCATGAATTTGACCTTGTCGCCGACCCCAGCAGTTTTCAAGTTGGCGTTGGCCTCGGTGATACGCTGCGGATTCAAGTCAATCCCGACGCCGCGCGCGCCGCGCTCTTTGGCGGCAGTAATTACAATCCTGCCGTCACCGCAACCGAGATCATAGACCACGTCGTTTTTGCCGACTTTGGCCAGTTCCAGCATTTTATCGACCACCGGCTGCGGCGTCGGCACATATGGCACATCCAGCTTCGGCTGGGCCACCTCTTGCGCCAGCGCATACGAACCGATCAATGCAAACGCCCACGCAATGCATAATTTTGCCAGCAAGGCAGACGTCGGGTGAATCGAGAGTTGCGGTTTCATGATGTTCTCCTTATCAAGGACTGGGTGGGCAGCAAATCACTTTTCCGGATTTGAGCGCAAGCGTACAAGCAACAGCAAGACCAGACCTGCAGCCAAGACCGCAACCCCGATCCAGGCCGCGTTCCAGCCGCCCAGCGACTGGCTATAGACATAGGACAGACTGGCCCACAGCATGTAGGCGCACATCAGGCAAAACAGCAAGGGCAGCAGCGGAAAAAAGGGCACTTCAAACGGCCGCTCGGTGGCTGGTTCGCGTATCCGCAGAATGAACAGCGACAGTCCGGACAACAGAAAAAACAGCCAGAATACCGGTGCCGTGAATTCCACCATCGCCTTGAATCCGCCGCCGGTCAAGGTACCCAGCAGTACCAGCAACAGCGCAACCACGCATTGCACGCGCATCGCGGTAGCCGGGGTGCCGCGATGCGCATCCCACAGCGCCAGCCGCTGCAATGCAGGCCAGTCGCAGCCGACCGCATAACTGGTGCGGGCGCCGACCATGATGGTGGCATTGATTGATGTCAGCGCAGTCAGCGCCACAATCACGGAAATGACCGTGCCGCCGCCTTGGCCAAAAGCGCTGCGCATCATGTCGGCTGCAATCGCCTCGGATGTCGCCATCGCCGCAATGCCGAGGCCGTGCCAATACGCCCACGTCACCATCAGATACAGCAAAGTGATGATCAGGATCGACCACACCAGCGCCTTGACCATGGTATGTCGCCGGTCTTTCAATTCGGCGCTGATATAGGCCGCTTCATTCCATCCGCCATAAGTCAGCAGCACGAACACCATCGCCATGCCAAACGAAGCCAGGGTCGGCGCGGCTGCCACGTCCTGTGCTGCGCCGGCACCGCCGGCAGCCCCTTTCATCGCGATTGCGGCGGCAACGATCAACAGCAAGCCGCCGACTTCCAGCGCGGTTAGCCAGCTCTGCGTCGCAGTGCCGGCATTGATGCTGTAAAGGTTAATCCAGGTCAGCACCAGAATGGCAGCGCTTGCATACAGCGCGGCGCTGACTCCCGGCGCCAGCCCGCCCAGTGGCAACAGCAAGCTCATATAGTCGCCGAACACGAATCCGAGCAAGGCGATGGAGCCGGTGGTGATAATGGAAAAGCGCGCCCAGGCAAACAGGAACGATACCGTCCGGCCATAGGCGCGCCGCAAAAAATGGTAATCGCCGCCGGCATGCGCATAGGCGGTTGCCAGCTCCGCATAGCACAGTGCGCCGATCAGCGACATCACGCCGCCAAAGATCCAGGCCCCGAACATCCATGCCGCGCTGCCGGTCATGCCGGCGACCATCGCCGGCGCCTTGAATATCCCGGCGCCGATCACGATGCCGACAATTAAGGCAAGCGCGGCGCGCAGGCCCAGTACTGGCTGCGGCCCGACAGCCGCGCTCACCAATGTCAGCCGGGCCGGCTTTGCACTCGTTTGTGGCAAGTGGCCCATGTAAGGCCTCCTTTTCAAAGGCGTTTGCACTATCCGATCGTCGCCCATGCAAACAGTCAGCCGGATAACAGCCTACTGACAATATTCATCCGTGCTTAATGGAAAACCTGCCAAACCTTGCCGAGATTGGCAGTTGACGATTGGCAGCCGACCAATGATGCGCACCGACCCGGTATGCGACGTGTCGACTGGTCAAAAGTTTCGGGTTTGTGGCAATCGCTGGGCTTGAGTCAACAAGTGCTTGGAAATTTGCGCAGAGTGCGGATACGCCGTAATCCGCAAAGCGCCAGCTGCCTACTTGCCCGCCTCCCCGCCCTTTTCCATTTTGTAGTCGACATTCGACAAACCGCACCATGTGTCAGCGAACGACAACACTGCGCCGCCTGCTCCACTCTGCTGCTTCCAGTCGTTGATGCCCTTACCCGATGCTTGACTGACCGCCATGAAGCGGCTTGTCAAATTCGATTGACGCCGACGTGTTCACTTGTGAGCAGTCTGTCCTCCGCATTCCTTGCGCACAGTCATTATTACAACGCAGCCAAAATCCCACCTTCCCTCCGGCAATTTTTACAATTTTCATTGCACTTTGCATACGTTCTTGACGTAAAGCTTGGTGCTCTTACATTCCTTTCAGAAATTCTTTTTTGTTTGTTCCAATTTGGCATTGAACTAGGATAAATCGCTCTTTACAATGGGAAACGTTACTTAGCAAAAATTTCTCGCCGGTACCGTGCGCTCCAGATTTTCTGGTTCATGTTTTTTGATCGGTATGTCCCTGTCCGCACAAGCGGGCCTTCATGACGGCGAGAACGTCAGT
>JAKFFK010000087.1:0-6602 GCA_036675285.1 Paucimonas sp.
GGCGTTTTATGTGATCTTCATCAAGCGCCTCTTGCCACAAGGACCTGGTTGATAGACACAGGTTCCTGAGTGGGCAGGCGCGTCCAGGCCGAATGGTGGCCGCGCTCCCCTGAATTTATAAGTTGCAGATATAAAACCTGCCGAACAGGTGGCATATCTGCAGGCGACGCTGTGTTTGCGCAATGCTGTGCGCATGGCCGGGAGCAGAGATGATTAACGTATTCGTATTGCAAAATGGACGCCTGAACCAGGTCAATATCGAAAGCCGGGCCGATCTGGAAAAATTGGCGCCAGTATGGGTCGACCTGACCGATCCCAATGACGATGAACGCGCCTGGGTCAAAAGCATTTACGGCGTGACCCTGCCGGGCGAGGATGAAGTCAAGGATATCGAGGCTTCGGCCCGATATTATGAAGCCGAAAGTGGCGACTTGCACCTGCGCACCGATTTTCTGCTGGATGAAGATGAAGGGCCGGCACGGGTCATTACCGTAGCATTCATTCTTGCCAGGAATATGCTGTTTTCAGTGCATAACGAAGATTTGCCGGTATTCCGTCTGGTGCGTTTGCGTGCGCGCTCCCGGCCGGGATCGATTGCCGATTACAAGGATGTGTTACTGGATTTGTATGCAACCGATGCCGAGTATTCGGCGGATGCGCTGGAAGGCATTTACCAAAGCCTGGAAGATGTCAGTCGCAGCGTATTGAAAAAAGATTTCACCGACCAGGATGCAGCGGTATCGCTGAATGCGATTGCGCATGAAGAAGATTTGAATGGCCGTATTCGCCGCAACATGATGGATACGCGGCGCGCAGTCAGCTTTTTGATGCGCGGGCGCCTGTTGAATGCAGAACAGTTTGAAGAAGCGCGGCAAATTTTGCGCGATATCGAATCCCTCGATGGCCATACCGCGTTTTTGTTCGACAAAATCAACTTTCTGATGGATGCGACCGTCGGTTTCATCAACATTAACCAGAACAAGATCATCAAGATCTTTTCGGTTGCATCGGTGGCTTTTTTGCCGCCCACCCTGATCGCCAGCATTTATGGCATGAATTTCAAACTGTTCCCCGAGCTGAATTGGAATTGGGGCTATCCATTCGCGATAGCCTTGATGCTGGCCAGCGCAATTGCCCCCTTTACCTATTTCAAACGGCGCGGCTGGTTGAAGTGAAGCATTTTATTCCCATGGCGCTATGCCATGGGATGCCCTGGATTGGCACCTTCAGGCAAGCGCGGCAAAGACTGTCTTGGCAGCCGCAATAGTTGCGTCAATCGTCGCATCATCATGCTGTGCCGATACAAAACCTGCCTCGAAGACTGCCGGTGCAAAATAGTGGCCTGCATCGAGCATTGCATGAAAGAAGCGGTTGAATTTGTCCTTGTCCGACCGCATCATCGCCGCAAAGCTGTTCGGTATTTCATCAGTGAAATACAAACCAAACATGCCGCCTACCGAATCTGCGCAAAATGGCACGCCTGCGTCCTGGGCAGCTTTGGTCAAGCCTTGCGTGAGTCGGGTGGCTTGCTGGTCGAGCGCCTCGAAAAAACCTGGCGCCTGGATCAGTTTCAAGGTGCTCATGCCGGCGGCGACTGCCACTGGATTGCCTGACAAGGTGCCGGCCTGATATACCGGGCCGACAGGCGCCATGTGCTGCATCAGCTCAGCCCTGCCGCCAAAGGCTGCCACCGGCAAGCCGCCGCCAATGACTTTGCCCAGCGCCGTGATATCGGGGACAATCCCGTACAGCGATTGGGCGCCGTGCAGGGCGGCGCGAAATCCCGACATGACTTCATCGAAAATCAGCACCGCGCCGTACTTTGTACACAAGCGGCGCATGGCCTGCAAAAATTCCGGCGTGGCACGCACCAGATTCATGTTGCCGGCGATCGGTTCGACAATCACGCAGGCGATTTCATCGCCCATCTGGCCGAACGCTTCTTCCAGCTGCTGGGTGTCGTTATAGTCGAGCACCAGCGTGTGCTGGATGAAATCGGCAGGCACGCCGGCCGAAGTCGGATTGCCGAAAGTCATCAAGCCGCTGCCTGCCTTGACCAGCAAAGAATCGGCATGGCCGTGATAGCAGCCTTCGAACTTGATGATCTTGTCGCGGCCGGTGGCGCCACGCGCCAGGCGCAGGGCACTCATGGTGGCTTCGGTGCCGGAAGAGACCAGGCGCACCTGTTCGATCGACGGCACTAGCCGGCAGATTTCTTCGGCGATTTCGATTTCGCCTTCGGTCGGGGCGCCGAAGCTTAATCCGCGGGCTGCTGCGTCTTGCACCGCCTTGATCACGTCCGGATGGGCATGCCCGACGATCGCCGGCCCCCAGGAGCCAATGTAATCGATGTAGCGCTTGCCATCGGCATCCCAGATGCAGGGACCTTTGGCATGGGTGATAAAGCGCGGCGTGCCGCCGACCGAGCGAAACGCGCGTACTGGAGAATTGACGCCGCCCGGCGTGGTGCGCTGGGCGCGTTCAAACAGAATGTCGTTATTGGAAGTCATGCTTGGGAAAAAGAAAAATCGGGAAATCGGCTTGCGTCATCGATCTGACATCAAGACGGCGTATCGGGTGCAGATTCGGCTTCGGCTTCGGCTTCGGATTCATCCGCTTCGCGCGCCCAGAAATAGCGATCCGGCACCAGCTTGCCCATGCCGAGCCGGTGCGCGTTGACGATCGCGGCAATCGTGAATTCCTGCGCTTCGAAGGCTGCCTCCGGCACGTCCAGCCCATTGGCCAGCAACGCTGCCATTGTCGCTGAAAGCGTGCTGCCGGCGCCGATGAAGGAGCCGGAGATGCGCTTCCAATTGTCCTGGCGCAGCACGCCGGCTTCGCTAAACAGGGTATTGGCCACGTCATGGATATCGGTTGGAGTGCCGGTGATAAACACGTACTCGCACCCGAGCTCGATCATGCGCATGGCATCGGTTGCCAAGGTATCTTCGGTGCTGGCTTCGCGCCAAGTTTCGGCAAAGCGACCCAGCTCGACGGTGGAAGCCAGCAGTAATGTGGTTTGCGGAATCAGCAGCTCGCGGATGGCGATCAACAAGTCTTCACTGTCGGTGCCCTGGTCCGGCATGGCCGACAGGAAAGGGTCCAGGATCAATGGAATATCCGGATAATCCGAGACGATTTCTGCAATTGCCGAGACATTTTCAATGCTGCCGACCGCGCCCACCTTGAACGCGGCCACCGGCATGTCTTCGAGCACGACCCGGGCCTGGTCGGCAACACAGTCCACATCGATGACTTGCGCATCTTCGATCTGGGTAGTGTCGCCGATCAGAATCGAGGTGACCACTGACAAGCCATGGCAACCCATGGCGGCAAATGAGGCCAAATCAGCCTGCAAGCCAACCGCGCCGACTGGGTCGCTGGCATTGAATGTCAAAATAAGAGGAGAAGTTTGGTTTTGCACGGCCGGTAGATTAAGATATCCGACTTTCCATTTTACTTGATTGAAGGGCAGTCAATTGTGAGTAATGCGACATCAAATGAAGAATTCAAGACCTGGATGTGTTTGATCTGCGGTTGGGTCTATGACGAAGCCGCCGGTTTGCCGGACGAAGGCATTGCGCCAGGCACGCGCTGGGCCGACGTGCCGATGAACTGGACCTGTCCGGAATGCGGTGCCAGGAAAGAGGATTTTGAAATGGTCACGATCTGATCGGCGACAGCAGTGTTGTATTTTAGGTAAGTTTTTCGCATAAAAACCACGGCCAGTAGAATCTCCATTTAAACGTTGTTCTAAAGCATCTTGCTTTTTGTTACAGTTGGGCCGTATATTGGACGAAATTTAATGAGAAAACCGCCATGACAACACCACTGGATAATGCCAGTTTAAAGATTATGGTGATTGACGACAGCAGCACGATTCGACGCTCCGCCGAGATTTTTTTGGGGCAGGCCGGGTATCAAGTGGTTTTGGCCGACGATGGTTTCGATGCGCTCGCCAAAATGAATGACCATAAGCCAGCCCTGATTTTTTGCGACATCCTGATGCCAAGACTGGATGGCTACCAAACCTGTGCGTTGATCAAGAAGAGCGCAAAATTCCATGCGACTCCGGTCATCATGCTGTCTTCGAAGGATGGGCTGTTTGACCGGGCGCGCGGCGCCATGGTCGGATCGGACGCCTATCTGACCAAGCCGTTTACCAAAGACAGCTTGCTCAAGACGGTGCGTGAACATACTGCCGCAGCACTTTCCAAGTAATTTTTTGAAGTAAAGGTTAAAGATGTCTATTAAAAAAATTCTCATCGTGGATGACTCGCCGACAGAGCGTTATTTTCTGACGGATATTCTGATCAAGAACGGGTTTTCGGTGTCGACTGCCGAAAACGGCGAAGAGGCGATCATCAAGATCAAGGCTGACAAACCGCATTTGATCTTGATGGACGTGGTCATGCCGGGGCAGAACGGCTTTCAGGTCACGCGCGCCATTTCGCGCGATCCGGAGACGCAGGATGTGCCAATCATCATCTGCACCAGCAAAAATCAGGAAACCGACCGTATCTGGGGTCTGCGCCAGGGTGCGCGCGACTATGTGGTCAAACCGGTTGATCCGCAGGAACTCCTGGCTAAAATTGCCGCACTTGGCTGATTGATCGTCCATGACCCAATCCATGTCGGATCTCGTGCCGGACACAACGCAGAAGAAGCCGGATGCTCTGGCACGTCGCACCCGGTTGCGCGAATTCCAGGCGCAATTGGTCGCACGCATGCAGGCTGCCCGCGCGGGCACCGGCACGTATGTCAGCCAGCTCGGCGTCATGATCGGCCAACGCCACTGCCTGCTGAATTTGCAGGAGGCAGGAGAAATCATGTCGGTCGGGCCCATCAGCAAGGTGCCGTTGACCCAGGAATGGTTTCTTGGCCTGGCCAATATCCGGGGCGGCCTGATCAGCGTGATTGATCTGGCCCGCTTCCAGGGGCAGGCAGCAACCCATATTGACCGGGAAAGCCGGATTGTGGTTTTTGCTCCGACATTGTCCTTCAATAGCGGCATTCTGGTCTCGCGCGTGCTGGGCTTGCGCAATTTGAATGAGATGAAGCCGCACGCCAGTGAGCCGGACCATGCCGCGCCTTGGGCGGCCCAGCAATACGTCGATCGTGACGCTCAGGTCTGGACTGAGCTCAATCTTTCTTTAATCGTGCAAGACGCGCAGTTTTTGCATGTAGGTTTATAAGTGCCGGACGTTGATCTGGCCGCAGCATAATCGGAACTAGGAGACTCAGTAATGGCAACGCCGTTCAAAATACCGTTTTTATCCAAAGGCAACAAGGGAGCCCTTGCTGCTCAAGGAGAGGCGATGGAGCATGAGGACGACCTGTCCGATGACCAGTTTGCCGAATACAAACCGCTGAGTGCGGCGGCTGCCGATACCAAGTCCAGTGCTAGTTCTGATCGCAAGTTAAGTTCCGATTATCAGGCAGCGCCGAATCCGGATGCGACCTTCATCGGCGATGTGCTGCAGAAAAGCGGCAACATCCGCTTGCCCTGGATTGGCGAAATGCCGCTGCAGGAGCAGGTGCGTCTGTTGCTGCTGGCGCTGGCGTTGGCATTGTCGCTGGCTGCGATTTTTGCCTGGGCCAATTCCAGGAGCGCGACGCTGGCTGCGACCCAGACCCAGATTGCGGCAGAAGCACTGATGCATTCGCAGCGGATCGGCAAGGCGGCGCCGAATGCGATCCAAGGTAACGAGGAAGCGTTCAAGCAATTACAGGAAAGCCGCGATGCGTTGCAAGCCAACCTGAACACGTTGAATAACGGCGGTGAATATCAGGGACGTACCATCGGCGCTCCAGGGCAAGAGATGAAACGCAATGTCGAAGACACGTTGCTGGCATGGGACCAGACCGAGCGTTCAGCGGGTACCATTTTGAAATTGCAAAGTCAGTTGACCGGATTCGGCATCACGCTGAAAAAATTGAATACGGTATCGCCCGACATGCTGGAGCTGGCAGAACAGATTCAAACCCTGAAAGTGCATAGCGGCGCATCGCCGCGCGAAATTTCTTCCGCAGGCCAACTGGTGATGCTGACCCAGCGTATGGGACGCAGCGCAAACGCATTTTTAACGCTGCAGGGCATGAATCCGGAGACGGCTTTCCAGTTGGGCAAGGATACCAATACCTTCCGTGACATCATTGACGGTTTGCTGAATGGTAGCGAAGTGCTGCGCTTGAGCGCAGCCCGTGATGAAGATATCCGTGAAAAACTGCAGGAATTGCAGGGTGTGTTTGGTGAATATCAGAAATCGGTGTCGACCATCCTGGGCAACTTGCAAAATTTCATTGCAGCAAAACAAGCCGAACAATCGATCTTCAATGAAAACGAGACGCTCAAGAAAAACTTGACCACATTGCAAGAGTCGTATCGGTCGGATCAGGATGCCTTCAGTATCCCGTTCTTTGCCATGGTCTTGTTTGCCGTCGTGGCATTGCTGGCTGCGACCGGCGTTGCCCTGGTTGTGCTGCAGGATAGCCGTGGTCGTACCAAGGAAGCCGAAGATGAGCGTCAGGAAGCCGAATCCCAGCGCTTGCAGGCGCAAATGCAGGAAGAAGAAGCCAAGCGCACCAATGATCAGAACCAG
>JAKFFK010000224.1:0-6474 GCA_036675285.1 Paucimonas sp.
CAAATGGGTATCGGTATTGACGGTAGCCTATACGCTGCAGGAAGAAAAGCCGCAGGCCGTCGCCAGTGCCAAGAAGACGATGGATGACTTGATCTGGAGCGTGAAGCCGAAAATCACCATGGAACAGCGCAAGGAATTGCTGGCCAAATTGCCGTCGATCCTATCGCGGCTGAACAAGTGGCTCAATATCGTCAAGTGGGAAGAGGCGGATCGCCTGCAGTTTTTCGCGGACCTGGCCGAGACTCATGCATCGATTGTCCGCGCGCCATTGCCATTGACGCCGGAACGCCAGCTGGCGCTGGCCGTCGAAGTAGCGAAGGAGGCAGCGGAGCGGCGCCTGGCAAAACTGGCTGCAGTGGAGCCGGAACCTGTTCCTGATGCATTCGATGACAGGCTGAGAAAAATCGAGCGTGGCGCATGGCTGAACTTTATGTCGCCAGGTGGCGAGTTCAAAAAAGTCAAGCTGTCATGGGTCAGCCCGATGCGCAGCCTGTTTATTTTCACCAGCCATAAAAAAGAAGAAACCTTTCAGCTGTCCGACACCGAACTGGCGCAAAAATTTCGCGATGGCGTGGCACAGATCGTTGTACTCGATGGTCTGGTCGAGCGTGCGCTCAGCGAGGCATTTGCAATCGGCGCCAACGATGCGAGCATGGCTAAGGTAGCCTAAGCTGCACCGCAGCGCTTGGCAATGCGCCAGCAAGATTCGGTCATGCCCGCATGCGGTGCAGTGCTTGCTAATGCTTGGCCTTGCTCGGCACCTGTAGTGCATCGGTTAATGTGTCGGTGGCAAACAGTTGCGCGCAATCGATCGGGTCGAACTCATAGTGCTGTCCGCAAAAATCGCAGTCGACCGCCAGCTTGCCGAGCTCGACCAAGGCCGATTCAATTTCTTCCTGACCCAACATTTTCAGCATATTGCTGACTTTCTCGCGCGTGCAGCTGCAGTGAAAGCCCGGATGCCTTGGATCGAATATCCGGATCGTCTCTTCCCAAAACAAGCGATGCATCAGGGTGCTGATATCGGTGTTCAGCAATTCCTCGTTCTTCAGCGTCGAGGCCAGCATCACGGTCCGGTTCCAGGCTTCCAGTGCGTTTTCCAGCGGCGCCTTGCTGCCGCCTTCGTTCGGCAGTTTTTGCAGCAGCAAGCCGCGCGCCACATGTTCGTCTGCCGCCAGCCATAATTTGGTATCGAGCTGTTCGGAACGCAGCATGTAGTTCTCGATCACCGCGGCAATCGTATCGCCATCGAGCGGCACGATGCCTTGATACGGTTGCTGCCCCGGCAGCTTGTCTTTCGGATCCAGCGTAATCACAAAGCGTCCCTGGCCGTGCAGATTCACCAGTTGCGGCAAGCCGGCATCGTCTTCGATCACGGCGTCCGGGGCCAGCTTGGCTGTGGCGCGCATGCGCAACTGGTCATCGCATTCGACCACCAGCAGGCGCAGCGGACCGTCGCCATGGATTTGCATGACGAGCGCGCCGTTGAATTTCAGGTTGGCCGACAGCAGTGCCGCCGCCGACAACATTTCCCCTAGCAAGGTGCGAACCGCCTTTGGGTAGGCGCGGCGTGCCTGCACCTGGCGCCAGGTTTCGGAAATTTCGACCAGTTCGCCGCGTACTGCGGTATTTTCGAAAATGAATTTTTGCAGCGTGTCCATACAGATCATTTCAGGTTAGTGCGACCATCACTCACAACGTAGATACATGTGCGCATTGGTACGTCAATTTATTCACAAGTCCACAGTCTGCACGACGGCATTGCGCATACTGCCGCCTTTCAGCGGCATCCTGGACTCAGTTCGATGCTGCGACTTTCCTGCATGCCTGCGAGCCCAAAAAAGACGGTGGATTGCCGGTTTTTTTCGTAATGCCGATGCTCAGCCGATGCGTTTCAGATTGTCCTTGAAAAACTGCCCGCGCACGACATAGTTGGCGGTATTGCCGTGCATACGGACAATGTCTTCCTCGCTTAATGTGCGCACTGCCTTTGCAGGTGAGCCGATGATCAGGGAATTGTCGGGGAATTCCTTGCCTTCGGTAACCAGCGCACCGGCGCCCACCAGGCAATTCCTGCCGATTTTCGCCCCATTCAGTATCACCGCCTGGATGCCGATCAGGGCGCCGTCACCGATGGTGCAGCCGTGTAGCATGGCCTGGTGTCCGACCGTAACGTTTTTGCCGATGTTCAAGGGTTGGCCGGGATCGGTGTGCAGTACGCAGCCTTCCTGCAGATTGCTGTTTTCACCGACCGCGATTAATTCATTGTCGCCGCGGATTGTCACGCCGAACCAGATGCTGGCATTGGCATCGATTTTTACCTTGCCGATGACATTGGCCGATTCGGTGATGTAGGCGGAGGGATCAATTTCCGGGATATGCTCGCCCAATTGGTAGATAGTCATGGAATTCCGTAGAATAGTCTTAATTTTTCGTAGCCAGGCGCGTTGCAGCACCTGTCTTGCTTTGTTCAATTCCATCATTTTACCGCCCCTCGCATGACTGCACCGAATGCCGCCGATCTTGCCTTTTGTTCAACGGAATTGCGCACGGCTGCGCTGCACTGGCTGAGCGAATCGCGTCCCGCCGAAAAATCCGCCGGGGTCATCGCATTGCAGCTGGCATGGCGACGGGGCGATCTATCCCTGGCGTTTGAAGGCATGCCAACTGCCGGGCAGGCCATCCCGGGGCGACCGGCGCAGCCGCTTCTGGTAGCGCCGCGCTCGCTCAAGCATCGTCCGATGCATACCGTGGAAGGCCGCGCCGCACTGATCCATGCGCTGGCGCATATTGAATTCAATGCGATCAACCTGGCGCTGGATGCGCTCTGGCGTTTTGCGGCGATGCCGCGCGATTACTATGACGACTGGCTGCAGGTGGCAGCCGAGGAGGCGCTGCATTTTTCGCTGCTGTCGGCTCACCTGCAGACATTGGGTTACGCCTATGGCGATTTTCCGGCCCATAACAGCCTGTGGGAAATGGCGGAAAAAACCCGGTACGATATTCTGGCACGCATGGCACTGGTGCCGCGTACGCTGGAAGCGCGCGGCCTGGATGCGTCGCCGGCAGTGCGGGCGAAGCTCGCGCAAGCCGGTGATCAAAAAGCGGCCGAAATTCTCGACATTATTTTGCGCGACGAGATTGGGCATGTGGCGATCGGCAACCGCTGGTATGGCTGGTTATGTGACATTCGTGGTCTTGATCCGCTGACGACTTACGCCACGCTGGCGACCTATTTCAAAGCGCCGCCGTTGCGCGGGCCGTTCAATCTTGAAGCACGCCGGTTGGCAGGATTCAGCGAATCGGAACTGGCTGCGCTGACTGCGCTTGCTGCGCCTGCCGCTTGAGCGCGTTATCGATTGCTTCACACCACCGGCTGTCACTTGATGAATTTTGACCACTTCCCGCAACAGCGCCCCTTTTTAACCGCACTGGCGCTATCGCTGGGCGCCGCCATTGCACTGGGCGTTGCGCGTTTTTCCTATGGCTTGCTGCTGCCGCCGATGCGGGCCGATCTGGGTTGGTCGTACCTACTGGCCGGGGGCATGAATACCGCCAATGCGCTCGGTTATTTGCTGGGCGCATTGGTCACACCCTGGCTGATGCGGCGCTTCAGCGCCCAGCGGCTGCTAAGCACCGGCGCCATCATGACGGCGATTTTCATGTTGCTGTCAGGCCTGGTGACCGACACAGGTATGCTGCTGTTCCAGCGTATTCTGGCCGGCATTTCCAGTGCCATCATTTTCATTACCGGCGGCGTGCTGGCTGCACGCCTGGGCACCCAGCATCCTGGGCGCGCCGGATTGCTGATCGGTCTGTATTACGGCGGCACCGGATTCGGCATTGCGCTGTCGGCGCTGCTGGTGCCGGCAAGCCTGGCGGCAGCCGACGCGCACGGCACGGCGCATGGCTGGCAATGGCCATGGCTGGTGCTGGCGGCATTTTGCCTGCTGGCGACTGCCGTGATGGCGATGCCGATCCAAAGGATTGCGGACGCGGCGCCGTCAGGCAGCCAGTCACAGCCATTCAGATTGCGCTCATTCGGGTTCGGCTTGACCGGCTATTTCATGTTTGGCGTCGGTTACATCGGTTACATGACTTTCGTCGTCGCACTATTGAAACAGCAAGGCATGCAGGCACACATCATTACCGTGTTTTATGCATTGCTTGGCTTGGCGGTGGTGGCTTCTTCGCGCATCTGGGCCGGTATGCTGGACCGCTTCCGGGGCGGCCAATCGCTGGCGATCCTGAACGGCCTGCTGGGTGTGGCCACGCTCCTGCCGGCATTGACCGCTTCGGTGCCGGTGGTATTTTTTTCAGGGATTCTGTTTGGCGCAGTGTTCCTGTCTGTCGTAGCTTCGACCACGGCGCTGGTGCGCCACAATCTGCCGCCGCATTCCTGGTCGGCCGGCATCAGCGCCTTTACTACCGTGTTTGCATTTGGCCAGATCGTCGGGCCGACAGTGGTCGGCTGGATCGCCGACGGAGCCGGCGGCCTGGAGCGCGGTTTGATTTTTTCAGCATTGGCACTGTTTATCGGCGCCGCACTGGCATCGCGCCAACGCACCTTGTCTTGATTGCGCGATCGCGATCGGCACATGATTGCCTGGTCCGGTATCCAATCCGATGCGTTGCGCTGCAGCCGGGCTGCACCATCATGTTGGATGATGTGCGAAATACATCTTTGCAGAACGGCAAACAGCCGGGCATTTGCTCCAAATAGGTTTCGCCAAGCCTGTCGTTAGAGGAATTGATGCAATTAAAAGCATGGATTCTGCTTTTGTGTACAGTGGAACGCATCTGTTGCTGCATCGCGGCGCGAAATGGGCATGCACTGGCCGCGTAGTTTGCTCGTGCTCGCTGCGGCCGTCAGCAATGCGATGAAATCTGACCGGAGTATGACATGCAGATAATTGCTAGGATAGACCGGGTTCTGCTACAGGAGTGCACATGCAAAAGAAAACGCTGACGCTGGCTCTGCAGGGCGGCGGCTCGCACGGCGCATTTACCTGGGGCGTGCTGGATCGCCTGCTCGAAGATGAACGGATCGATATCGAAGGCATCAGCGGCGCCAGTGCCGGCGCGATGAATGCAGTGGCGCTGGCGCATGGCTGGACGGCCGGCGGACGCGATGGCGCACGTCAGGCGCTGAAAGATTTCTGGGACAATGTCGCCAGCAAAAGACCGTTCAGCATGCTGGCAGAAGACGAATACACTGCCGAAAACATCGTCGCCAACTCGCGGCCGGCGCCCGGTCTCAATGCGCTGCTGTCGCTGACCAGGTTTTTTTCCCCGTACCAGCTCAATCCGTTCGACATCAATCCGTTGCGCGACATACTGGCGGCGCAGATCGATTTTGAGCGCATCCGGGCGGAATGCCCGCTCAAGTTATTCATCGCCGCGACCCATGTCAACAGCGGCACGCTGAAACTGTTTCGCACCAATCAGTTGACGCTGGAAATGCTGCTGGCATCGGCCTGTCTGCCGGCGATCCATCATGCAGTCGAGGTCAATGGCGAGGCATACTGGGATGGCGGATTTACCGCCAATCCCCCCGTATTTCCATTGCTGCATCAGTGCAAGGCCAAAGATATCATGGTGGTCCTGCTGCATTCAGCCACGCATGCCGGCGTGCCGATCACGGTCAATGACATTCAAAGCCGGCTGACCGAGATCGGTTTTAGTGCTGCACTGTCGACTGAGTTGCAGGCGATTGCCCTGGCAAAACGCGAAGCCCGGCGCAGCCTGTTTGCATTTGGCCGACTCGAACGGCGTCTGCGCAATCTCAACATTCATTCAATCGCATCGCAGGAATTCCTGGGCCAGTTGGGCACGCTGAGCAAACTGAATACCCAGGCGCCATTCCTGCATGCCTTGCGCAATGAAGGCCGGCAGCAGACCGAGCAATGGCTGGATCAAAACTTCCACCACATCGGCGTGCGCTCGTCATTCAGCCTGGCCCATCTGCTGCGCTAGTAGGCCGTCCAGCTGGTTTGATGGGATAGAAATTGATGGATTTTCCCGTATGACAAGGGTGAAGCAGGGGTTTCGAATGGCATGCCATTCGCCTGCGTCACGGTATCCGCTTGCAAGCGGATATGCGTCCTGCAAGGATGAGGAAGCGCATCCTCCAAGGGGACTTCTTCAGTGCGTAGCGAGCTATGTAACGTTGACAGGAATTCGAGCCGCATCGCGGTGAGCTGCAAACGCCCGAGCGCTTGCCAGCGCGAAGGGGAGCAACGAAGTCAGGCGGGGAAAGCCGCAATTTATACCCATTGAAATTAGCTGGACGGCCTACTAAGTCTCGCCTGGCGGCGCTTGCGTCTGCTGGAATCGTTCTTCTTCGAGCAGACGCAACACCTGGTGTTGCACCTTGCCGGTGGTGGTCATCGGCAATTCATCGATGAATTCGATTTCTTTAGGATATTCGCAGGGCGCCAGCTGGCGCCGCACATGCGTGTGCAATTCTGTCAT
>JAKFFK010000019.1:0-6399 GCA_036675285.1 Paucimonas sp.
TGACATGGGCCACCAGCGACAACATCAGTGCGCAATCCTGCTTCAATGGCGCCAGATCGGCAAACCGGATCGGCACCGCCCGGCCGGCATGTGCGGCCAGGCGGTGCGTCAATACCGTTTCCAACACAAATTCTGTCAGCGTGACGCGCTGGTCGGCGGCAATCAACAGGACGGTCACGCGCAACAAGCCGTCGCGCTCGGCTTGCGTCAATTGCCGCAGCGCCGGCATCGCCAGGTCCAGCAGCGGCAGGCGCGCGCCTGCGGGGAGTTTGGCGATCGTCCCGGCCAGATAGCCGACAAAAGCGGCTTGCTGCGGCACATGCGCCTGCAGCACTGCGGCTTGCGGATTGTCTGCAAGCGCATGCTCGTACAGCAACGCATACACCACCGCGCAAGCCGCCTGCGGCTCATGCAGCGCGCCGTTCAATTCCGGCGCCAGCCGGGTTTGCCGCACCAGGCTGGCGGCGGTCGACGCTGACGGTACCTCGGCAAGCGCCGCGACGCCAGCCACTGCAGGCGCGGCGCCGGCAAAGCCGGCAGCCACATATGGAATGTCGGGCAATTGTTCGGCGCTGGAAAATTCGGCGGGCAATTCGGGCGCATCCAGCAGCTCGGCGTTTCTGCCGAAGATGCGGCGCAGACGTTCGGCGATCGGCGGATGCGTCGCCAGCAGACCGGACATCAGCGTCGGCTTGACCGCGCTCAGGAACAGATGCGACAGCTGCTCCGCATTCGGATGCTGAATCCGCGCAGCGCCAGCGTCCTTGCGCGACAGGCCGCCGATCTTGCGCAACGCATTGCCGATGCCGTCAGGATTGCGGGTGAACTGGATCGCGCTGGCGTCGGCCAGGAACTCGCGCTGGCGCGACACCGCCGACTTGATCAGCCGGCCGAAAAAAACCCCGATATAGCCAATCACCAGCAACGCCACGCCCAGCGCCAGCATGATGATCTGCAGCGACGGACCCTTGTCGTCACGGCTGCGCGCGCCGCCCATCCTGGCGCCGAAATCCAGCAGATGCTGGCCGAAGCCGGCAATCATCTGGATCCCGAACAGCACCCCGATCAGGCGAACGTTCAGGCGCATGTCGCCATTCAGGATGTGGCTGAACTCATGGCCGATCACGCCTTGCAATTCATCCCGGGTCAGGCGGCGCAGCGTGCCGCGGGTGACCGCCACCACCGCTTCATTCGGGTTGTAGCCGGCAGCAAAGGCATTGATCGAGTCTTCCCGGTCCAGCAGGTACACCTTGGGGCAGGCGATGCCGGAAGCCAGCGCCATTTCCTCGACTACATTGAGCAGGCGACGCTCCTGCAAATCCCGGGTGGCGGGCGACACCTGTCTTCCGCCGGCCATTTGCGCGACCGCTTCGCCGCCGTCGCGCAAATTGTAGATTTCAATCAGCGTGCCGCCGGCAATCAGGGCGATGGTAATCAGGGAATTGGCGAGAAAAAAACCGCGCGGATAGAGTTGCGTATCGGCAGAAGGCTGGCCCCAGGTCCACAGGAGCGCCGCCACCAGATTGACGGCGACCACTATCGCGATCACGGCCAGCACGAACAGGATCACCAGGGTTCTGGTCTGGCGCCGCGCCTGGTCCTGTTGTTCAAAGAAGTTCATTTACTGAGCAATCAGTAAGGCAAGCCACGCAGAAGTTGCCGCGCACTGCTTCCCCAGTGAGGCGGCAGTGCGGAAACTGGCTTTATGCTGCCGATCACGACCCATTCCCACCTCAACTCCCTCTCTTGAAGAGGAGGAAGCAAACGGCGCGCATGACACTGCAATTAAAATGACACCTTGATTGCCTTGCGCTCTTCCGGCGCCTCGGTTGCTTCCAGCAATTCGGCGCCCTTGAAGGCAAACATGTTGGCAATCACCGAGCCCGGAAATTGCTCGATCGAAGTGTTGTATTCCATCACGCTGTCGTTATAGGCCTGGCGCGAAAAGGCGATCCGGTTTTCGGTGCCGGTCAATTCTTCGGTCAGCTGCATCATGTTCTCGTTGGCCTTCAGGTCCGGATAGGCTTCGGATAATGCAAACAGTCGACCGAGCGTGGACGATAGCGCGCCTTCGGCGGCAGCCATCTGCTGCATCGCCCCGGCATTGGTCGGATCGCTGGACACTTTGGCGTTCGCGCTGACTGCCTGGTTGCGCGCGGCAATCACGGCTTCCAGCGTGTCGCGCTCATGCTTCATGTAGCCCTTGGCGGTTTCCACCAGGTTCGGGATCAAGTCATAGCGGCGCTTCAATTGCACATCGATTTGTGCAAAGGCGTTCTTGAAACGGTTGCGCAAGCTGACCAGCCGGTTGTAGGCACCGACAGCCCAAAACACGAACAATAAGATAATGCCCAGGAAAACAAAACCTGCAATCATGGTTCCCCCAAAAAGAAAGCCGCTGGACAAGTGTCCAGCGGCCAAATATATCATTCTCTTGTCAGATCGCCACAAAAATAAAGATGGCCATATGACTGAACACGGCCAGGCCGGCTGTGCCGGCGGACGGCTCTAGTAGACCGTCCAGTTGATTTGATGGGATAGAAATTGATGGATTTTTTTGTCTGGCAAGGCACGAGGAAGCGCGTCCCCCAAGGGGACTTGCTTCAGTGCGTAGTGAGCTATGCAATGACGAGCAACGCAGCCAGACGGAAAAAGCCGCAATTTATACCCATTGAAATTAGCTGGACGGTCTACTATGTATTCGACATGGACTTCAGCTCGTCTTCGCTGAGGTAGTCGAATAGCTTGATGACCTTGCGCACACCTGATACGCCGCTGGCAATTTCACCGGCGCGCTTGCCTTCGCGCTCTGTGACCCGGCCCATCAGGTAGACCACGCCGCGCTCGGTTACCACCTTGAAGGAATTGGCAAATATGTCCTTGGCATCGACGAAGGATGCCTTGACCTTACCGGTGATCATGGCATCGCTGGAACGCGATGTCAGGCTCGTCGGCCCGGCGATTTCCAGCTCATTGATAACCGATTGCACGCCTTCGACGGCACCCATTTCGCGCGCGGCCGCTTCCTTCATTTGCGCATCCCGCACCTCACCGGTCAGCAACACCGTGCGATTGAAACTGTTGACGTTGACATGGCCGGCATCGCCAACCAGTTTTGACATGCGCGATTCGCCCTTCAGCACGATGCCCCGGTCCTCAGTTTGCGCTCCCAGCGTACGCCGGTCGGTGGCAGCCAGCGTACCGGCCACGACCCCGCCCACGGCCATGCCGACACAGCCCTGTAATCCCGTCACCAGCACGCCGCACAACAAAGTCGCCGCCACCGGGCGCCGCATCGCTTGCCAATCAATCATCCGAATCTCCTCCAAATAGTGCGACATCAATGCCGTCGCATAAGCAGTGTATGGTTAATAAATGCACTTCCTGAATCCGCGCAGCGCGGTCGTGCGGCACGCAGATATGCACGTCGGCATCGGTGATTTGCTTGCCGATTGCGCCGCCACCCTTGCCGGTCAAGGCAACGATGCGCATTTCGCGCTCCAGCGCCACGTCAACGGCAGCACGCACGTTGGCGGAATTGCCCGAACTCGAGATCACCAGCAAGACATCGCCGGCCTGACCGAAAGCCTGCACCTGCTTGCTGAAGATTTCCTGAAAATTGTAATCGTTGCCAACCGCAGTCAGGATCGAGGTATCGGTGGTCAAGGCAATCACCGGCAACGGCAGGCGTTCACGCTCGAAACGGCCTACCAGCCCGGCGGCAAAATGCTGGGCGCCCGCGGCGCCGCCGCCATTGCCACACACCAGAATCTTGTTTCCATTAGACAATGCTGCAAACATAAGTTCCACAGCTTGTGCAATTGGTTGCGCCAGCACCGAAGCGGCCTGGATTTTTAATTCGGCACTTTCGCGAAAGTGCCCGAGGATGCGATTGTTCATGGTTGGCGATTATAAAGCTTCACGGCAAGCGATGTGTGCTGTGCCGGCATTCGTTTAAAACTGCGACCTGCGAGCCGACATCGCGGCAGACGCTGCAACACAGGCAGCGTACTGGCTCCTAGCGGCAGCACCAAGCGTGATCAGGCCTCGATCGCGTTTTTCAGCCAGCTCAGGGTATCGCCATCGATTGCCACCACATCGAAGCGGCATGCGGGCAGCGTCCGGTAACGCTGCAGGTACACTTGGGCCGCAATCCACAGGCGCCGCTGCTTGGCGGCGGTGATGCTGGCAGCGGCGCCGCCATGGCGCTGGCTGCTGCGTTTGCGCACTTCGACAAAAACCAGGCTGCCGCGGTCTTGCATGATCAAATCGATTTCACCGCCCTTGCAGCGAAAATTGCGCGCCGTCAGCGTCAAGCCATGCTGCTGCAAATACTTCAGAGCGGCGTCTTCACCGGCCTGCCCCTGCAGCTGCTTGTCGGTTTTGCGCGCACCGAATGCATCCAGCAAGCCCATCAATGCTTCCCTTTAGTGAGCATGCGACAATGGCGCCACCACGCCATCCTGATAAGCGGCTGGCAGCGCGACCCGCTGAAAGCGCGATGCGCCGTTGCCGAACCGGACCGACAGCCGTCCGGTGACGCCATCGAGTTCGAACTCGCTGCGCTGTGCGGCGATTGCGCGGGCAACCCGGAACGCGTCGATGCCCAGTGCATACAGGCGCTCCCGATCGGGATTGGCGCGCTGATCGGCCGCCATCTCTTGGCGCGGATAGACCATGACCGCCGGATGGTCGGGCTGCAGCAGCCACGGCATATCCACCAGTCGCACGCCATTCATTTCCAGCCTGGGTTCGGCATGGCGCCAGTCGGCTGCGGCCAGCGGATTCAGTTGCGAGGTGCCATACACCAGATTGTCCCTGCCCAGCGCCAGCTGCATTTGCCGCGTCTGGACGGCATCGAGCGCCATGAACAGCAGCGCCGGCTTTTCTTCCTGCAAGCGGCGTTGCATTTGCGCCAGGCTGTTGGCGCTGAAGTAGCCGCCGATGGTGACGATGTCGATGGCTTGCGGCGTTAATCCAAGCCGCTGCCACTCGGCGGCAAAGGCATTGGCGGCACGGCGCTGCCAGGCAATATTGGTGGAAATGACGAATGCCTTGCTGTTTTTGCGGCTGGCGCCGGCCCAGTTGGCCAATTGCCGCGCCTCATCCTCGACAGACAAGCCGAGCGCCAGCATTTGCGGCGGCAGCGTGCTTTCCGTACCAGTCGTCAACTCCGGCTGGGCCAGCGCCAGCGTCGGCTTGCTGACCCTGCCGCTACGTGCAATCGCCGCTACATCGGCACGCGCCAGCGGTCCGACCACGATATCGTGGCTGCTCAGCGCATCGTCATAGGCCAGCAATGCGCTTTGCGTGCCGCCGTCCGTCTCGATCACGCTGACATCGACGCCCTCGCTTTCGCGCTCATGGGCGGCAAGGAATCCGGCGCGCACCGCTTGCGCGGCGGCACCGAAGGTATCTGAACGCAGCGGCAGCAGCAAGGCCATCCGGATGCGGCCACTTGCCGGCATGCTCGGCATGGCTTGCAATTGCGCCTCGCCATTCACTGCGCCCGTCCCCGGCGCGGCAGCCTGGCGTACGGCGGCGAGCGGGCTTGCGCCATCTGCAGTTGTATTTGCCAGCGCAGGCGCGCACAATCCGCACATCAAACCCAGCAACAGCGTTTGCGCCAATTTGCCCAACATACTGCCTCCACATGAGCTCAAACCCGATCGATCTCCCCGCCATCGCACCGCTGATGGAGGAACTCTCCAGGCAAACCTACCCGGCTGCCACATTATATGTGGTGGCGACCCCGATCGGAAATATCGGCGATATCAGCTTGCGTGCACTCAAGGTGCTGGCACTGGCTGACGCGGTTGCCTGCGAAGACACGCGCAATACCGCCCAGTTGCTGGCCCGCTATGGATTGTCGAAAACCCTGGTCGCCGCGCATGAACATAATGAACGTGAAGTCGCCGACAAGCTGGTGCTTCGGCTGCAAAGAGGCGAACGGATTGCGCTGGTGTCGGATGCCGGCACGCCGGCAATTTCAGATCCTGGCGCGCGCATCGTCGACGCGGTGCGCCAGGCCGGCCTGCGTGTCATGCCCTTGCCCGGCGCATGCGCTGGGTTGGCGGCGCTGTCGGCCAGCGGCCTGATCGACGAGCGGTTTTACTTTGTCGGATTCCTGCCGGCCAAGGCCAGGCAACGCGAGACCGTGCTGCACAGCCTGCGCCCGGTGCGCGGCACGCTGGTGCTGTATGAGGCGCCGCATCGGATCATTGAAACGGTCGAGGCATTGGCGGCAATCCTGGAGCCGACCCGGCAAATCGTGCTGGCGCGCGAAGTCACCAAGCTGTTTGAAGAAATTCACCGCTGCCCGCTGGCCGATGCATCGGCCTGGCTGGCAGCCGACAGCCATCGCAACAAAGGGGAATTCGTGTTGCTGATCGAAGGCGC
>JAKFFK010000089.1:0-31461 GCA_036675285.1 Paucimonas sp.
TTGCTTGCCGGACGCTGAAATTTTCCAGCATTTCACAGCCGGCCACGAACACATACGGCAGCGCCTCGTCGCCATGAATATCCAGGAACAGGTCGCAGCCGACTTCATGGATCTTGTTCTTGACCATAAATACTTCCGGGCTGGATGCCAACGATGGCGTCATCCATTCCCGGTTGAGATTGGCGCCGGCGGCGTTGGTGCGCAGGTTGCCGCGCACCGCGCCATCCGGGTTCATGTTCGGCACGATATAGAACACTGCCTGTTCCAGCAGCCGCCGCGCGAGTGGATTGGCGGTATCCAGCAGCGCATCGACCAGACCTTCGACCAGCCATTCGGACATGGTTTCGCCCGGATGCTGGCGGGCGATGATCCAGACTTTTTTGGCGGCGGCCGGATTGCCGATCACCGCTAGGTTGAGGTCGCGCCCGTCAAGCGTGCTGCCCAGGTCGCTTACTGCGGCCTGCGGTGCGGCATCGATGCGTGCCAGCAGGCGCAAATGGCGTTCCCACGAATACGGTTCGAAATAGGCGTAATAAACGCTGTCGCGCTCGGGTGTATGAGAGATGCGCAATACCTGGCTGTCATAATCGGTCGGCACCCGGAACCAGTGCTCCAGATCATAGCTGGCGACTGCCTGGTAGTTGTCCCAGCCCTGCGGGAAAGTTGCCTGACCGGCATTCAACAGGCGTATCGTGCAAGCCTGCCCGGCGGCGCCTTGCAGGCGAAAGTAAAACCATTGATGCACATCGGCGTGCGAATCGGCGCGCAGGCGTAAATCGATGGTTTCAGCGGTCTCGGCGCGGATGACTTCAATGGCGCCGGCATCGAATTGCTGGCTAATCTTGATCGGCATTCGGAATCGGGTGCGGTGGGATAGAAAGGAACAATTAAACCATGCTTCTTTCATTTGTTAAAGGCGGATCAGATGATTCACAGCATGCCAGTCATGAGCACGATCCCGGCAACCAACATCACCGCGCCTGCTGCGCGCGACACCAGCACACCTGCCGGTCCAATTTTTTCGAGCAGAATAAACAGCGTCAACAGCGCCACCCAGGCCAGGTTCATCACCCCCACCACGAACAGCACAGCCATCAAGGCCCAGCAGCAGCCCAGACAATAAATGCCATGACGCATGCCCATCTGGAACGCACCCGCCATGCCATCGCGCCAATGGCTCATCAAAAATCCCAGCGGACTTTGGCAATGCCGCAGGCAGGCGCTCTTGAGCGGAGTCACCTGGTACATACCCACAGCCACCAGCACCGCAGCGCTTGCGCTTGAACTCGACAAGGCCAGCGCCGGCGACAGCAGCGTCGCATCATGCAAGGCCCACTGCGCCAGCGCCGCGCAGGCGCTAAAGCCGATCCAGACCACCACATAGCCCAGTCCGAAGGCCAGCACGACCAGCGGCACCCGGCGGCTGCCGCGACGGGCATGCGCCGCAGCGAATAGCAGTAGCACAGGCGCAACCGGCCCGGCCATCATGCCCACCATCATGACGATCCACATGGCGAACGTGAACAGAAAATCAGTTGCAGCCCATGGTCTTTGTATCGGCATATCCATGCCGGCCATCGTCGTGTCTGAAACCATTGCCGACGCCATCTGCCGGTCAAGATAAAAGAGATATCCCCATACCAGCGCCACGACTGCGAACAGGCAAGCCCGGATCAGCAGGCGGTCGCGGCTGGCAAGTCCCGCCGTCGAGCCCTCCCCGGACACGGAGGAAGGCACGGCAGGCTCAGGCTCCCTGCCAGGAAAATGGTGCGTACTGGCCATTGTTTTTCCCGCTGATGTCATCCCACTCAAAACCCAGCACGTGAACATGACTGCGTCCGGCATGGGCAAGGGCAAAGCGATCAGCGGCTGGATGTCCGGTATGGTCCAGATACAGCGGCTCGCTGTCATCGGGATTGAGGCCCATCGCGCCTTCTGCCGCCATATCGACCAATGCCGGCGCCGTCACGGCCCACTTGTTTCCATCCCGCTCGAAGCGCAGCGGCGCCGATTCGATACCGGCAAAGTTTTGTACCAGCCCCGACAGTGCCGCCATCGGTCCGCCTGCCGAACCGCTGGCAATGGCGCCGATCGCGTCGCGCTGCCCGGCATCGGCCCGCTCGTCGGCAACAATGCCCACTGTCCAGTTGCCCTTGCCCATTTCTTCCGGCGTATGTCCCAGGACGATGAACCCAAGGCCATCGAGAGGCACCGTGCCATACTGGCCACGTTCAATCTGGAACGCCATTGCGAATTTGCATGCACCCTTGCTCGGCTTGACTGCCATCTGCCCGGGCACACAGGGGCAGACAAAATCGCAATTACAGGTTTCGTAATATTGGCCGCTGACTTTCCAAGAAGGCGTAGACATGAAGAGCTCCGTTTTTCCTTGCTGTATTACATAAAGATTGCTTGAACTGCATGACACCACCGTCCTAGCATGCATCGCAGGCATGCCGCATGCAAGCCATGAATCAATCTTAGGACAGCAAAGCGGAAGATGCCAGAAGTGCAGCTTGCAGCCGAACATTTTGCAAGCAGACAGGCGCGGCGGCCGTTCTTTTGCAAGTTTGTACTTAGCAGATCAGACGACCAGTACTTTGCCAGGCTGCCAAGCTTTACTTGGCGACATGCTTCCCACCTCTGCTATAATTTGGCCTTCGTCGGGGCGTAGCGCAGCCTGGTAGCGTACGTGCATGGGGTGCACGGGGTCGGAGGTTCGAATCCTCTCGCCCCGACCAAGGAACACAGTGACAAACAAAAAAGCCGCCTTGCGCGGCTTTTTGCTTTTTTGTCTGGCGGCATGATGAACAAACATGTTTGTTACGGCAGCCAGACTTGCAGGGAGATGCAGCGCATGGAAAATGTCTTAACGTTCGACTCGGCCACAGTCTGCCTGGGCGCAAAATCCGGCAAGTACCCGGACGGCAATCAGGTGCTGGTCCGTGGCGCCGACACGCAGGTGGCGTTTGATACCCCGCTGCTTTCCGCCGGCATCGACGCCGACTTCAATCATGTGGACCTGGTCATCCTGGGGCATGTCCATGAAGACCATATTGCGGGCTTGCACAGGTTTCCCCTGGCGCGGGTCCAAGTGCATGAAGCGGATCTGGCTGCGGCCCAGTCGTGGGAAGGATTGGCCAGGCACTATGGCTATCCTGACGATGTGCTGAAGTTCATGAAGCACCATATCGAGACTGAATTCCACTACCAGCCGCGACCCGATGCAAGCGGATATGCCGACAATGCGCTATGGGAATTAGGTGGCGGCGTGCGCGTGCGCGCGCACCACATGCCAGGCCATACGGCAGGACACTGCGTTTTGGTGGTGGAGAATGAAGGGCTTGCCTTCCTTGGGGATATTGACCTGACCGGCTTCGGCCCGTACTACGGCGATGCCACTTCCAGCCTGGCCGACTTTCGCCGGACCTTGGCCGCAGTGGCAGAGCTCGATGTAAAGACCTGGGTTACGTCGCACCACCGCGCCGTGTTGACCGAGCGTGAGACTTTCCTCGCAGAGCTGGCGCGTTTCCAGTACAAGATCGAGGAGCGGACCGCCCGGCTGCTGAACCAGCTCAACGATGGCCCCTTGAACATGGATGAACTCGTCAGGCGGCGGATGCTTTACCCGCTGCGCTATCAGGCGCCCTATGTGGACAGTGCCGAGCGGCGTAGCATCTGCATGCATCTGGACGAGTTGATCGCGGATGGCAGGGTATGCGTGCTGGAGGATGGGCGCTTTTGCCTGTCATAGCTGCTGGTTAAGCTGATGACTGACTTTGCTTTGAATGCCCGAAAAGGCACAGGCCCTTTTACCTTATGATCGAACACATAATTCTGCACCACTATGGCTATCTGCAGGACATGCTGACCTACTCATGATATTTTCCATGAATCTGCCGCGCCTCCTTCTCCTTGCTGTTCTTGCTGCGGTGCTCGCCGCTTGCGCGCCGATTCAGCCGCGCACCACCTTACCGGTGATCCGGGTGAATTCGCCCAACTTCGACTTGCGCCGGCCGAATCTGGTGATCCTCCATCACACCACCAACGATACCGTTGAAAAGTCCCTGCATACGCTGACCTCGCCTGCGCGCGCGGTCAGTTCGCATTACCTGATCGGCCGTAGTGGCCAGATCTTCCAGCTGGTCGAGGAAAGTGCTCGCGCTTGGCACGCCGGCCAATCGTGGTGGGGCGGCCAGACCGACATCAATTCGGCATCGATCGGCATCGAACTCGACAATACCGGCTTTGAAGCTTTTGCCGACGCGCAGATCACAGCGCTGCTGGCCTTGCTGGCCGATATCCGGCAGCGCCACAAGATACCTGCCGCAAATTTCATCGGCCACGCCGATGTCGCGCCCAGCCGCAAGAGCGATCCGAGTGCCCTGTTTCCCTGGCAGTTGCTGGCGCAGCATGGCTTTGGCCTGTGGTGCGCCAGCTTGCTGGTGCCGGCGCCGCCCGGCTTTGATCTGCTGACCGCACTGACGGCAATCGGCTATGATCCTGCCGTGCCCGAGGCATCGCGACAGGCGTTCCGCCTGCACTACGTGCGCGGCGATGTGCAAGTATCCGAAGAGCATGAAAAGGCGCTAGCTTATTGCCTTTTGCAAGCCAAGGCATTGCCACGTTCCCAATAACTTCAGCCTGAACATGGACACTCTTTCACAACTGCGGGCAGGCCAACTCACTGGCATTAAGCGGCTCGACCTGTCGTGCAAGCTGACCGAATTTCCGCGCGAGATTTTTGCGCTGGCGGATACGCTGGAAATCCTTAACCTGTCCGGCAATGTGCTGCAAAATCTGCCGGATGACCTGGGCCGGTTGCACAAGCTGCAGGTGCTGTTCTGTTCCGATAATGCATTTACTCATTTACCCGAAGTTTTGGGCGAATGCCCGCAACTCGAGATAGTGGGATTTAAGGCCAACCGGATCGAAAACGTACCGGCGACGTCACTGGCACCCTCGCTGCGCTGGCTGATCCTGACCGATAACCGCATCGAGACGTTGCCCGCTACGCTGGGCCGGTGCACCAGGATGCAAAAGCTCATGCTGTCCGGTAACCGGCTGCAGCAGCTGCCGGAAGCCATGGCCGAATGCCGGCAACTGGAACTGCTGCGCATTGCAGCCAACCGTTTTACCGCCCTGCCCGACTGGCTGCTGGCACTGCCGCGCCTGGCTTGGCTGGCCTATGCCGGCAATCCTTTGTGGGAGCCACACGACGTGTCCGAAGCTGCAGGCATGTCATCCGGCGCGGCCATTTCCGGCATCGACTGGTGCACGCTGACGCTGCGGCACAAGCTGGGGGAAGGCGCATCAGGCGTTATTTATCAGGCGGACTGGCAGCATGCGCCAAACGCTGCGCGGCCGGTGGCAGTCAAGCTGTTCAAAGGCAGCATGAGCAGCGACGGCACACCGCAAAGCGAGATGGCGGCTGCGATCACTGCAGGTTCGCACCCCAACCTGATCAATATCGCAGGGAAGATTGTCGGCCATCCCGAGGATGTGGCAGGCCTGGTCATGCAACTGATCGATCCAGCCTTCCAGAACTTGGCCGGGCCGCCCAGCCTGGCGTCCTGTACTCGCGATATTTATCCGGAACAGCGCCGTTTTACGCCAAGCATCGCCCTGAAAATGGCGCTCGGCATCACGTCTGCAGCACAGCATCTGCATGCTTGCGGCATCCTGCATGGCGACCTGTATGCACATAACATCCTGTGGAATGGACAAGGCGACTGCCTGCTGGGCGACTTTGGCGCGGCGTCTTTCTTTCCGCTGCAAGCAGTTGGGCAAGCGCAGGCGCTGCAGCGCATCGAGGCGCGTGCCTTTGCGTGTTTACTGGAAGAGTTGCTAGAACGCTGCGATGGGTGGGACGAGCACGGCATGGCCCTGAAGAAACTGATGCAGCTGCACACCCGATGCATACAGCCAGATGTCAGTGCGCGCCCTTTGCTGGCTGAGATTCACCAGACGCTGGCCGGAATAGCCGTAAGCCTCGGCTAAAGCGCTTGTCGCTCAAGGCGACACTGAGTCGATTGCCAGCGCTTTTTCTATGCGATTGCGGCCGTTGTTCTTGGCGACATACAGCGTGTGATCAACCCTGGAAATTAGGCTTTCTGGAGATTCATCCCCTCGAAATTGCGCACATCCACCGCTGATTGTAATGCGATGCCCTTGCTGGTCAACCATCATCAGTTCACCTTCAATTTTGCCGCGTATGCGCTCGGCGATCATTGCTGCACCGGCAAGGTCGCATTGCGGCAGTATCACGACGAACTCTTCGCCGCCGTACCGGGCAACGAAATCCATCTCGCGCACGGCTTGCATGATTCTGGCGCCGACAGCCTGCAATACCTGATTGCCGGCAGGATGGCCATGCGTATCGTTAAAATGTTTAAAGTGATCTATATCCAAAAGAATCACTGACAGCGCACTATCATTTCCCGCACGTGCCGCTTCACTGGTGCGCCGCTTGAGTTCCTCTTCGAAGCTGCCGAAATTATTCAAACCAGTCAGACGGTCCTTGCGTGCAATTTCATCCAGCAACACGATTTTGCTTTGCAATTCCTTGTTCAGCAACTCGATCTTGCTGCTCTGTTCCTGAACCGTCATGCGCGCCTGCGCGTTGCGTATCGCCGTGCTGATAAAGGATGCCAATAGCTCGATCAGGGTGAGATCGGTTTCCGGAAGATGAAGCGGTTCGGCCATTGAAGCCAGCCACATGACGCCAATTGCTTCGCCATTGAGACGGATAGGGACAATCATGAAAGTGCGCGGCGTTTCAAGCAGCGAAAGCGCGTCCTTGTCTTTTGCGGACATTGGCAGATGCAGTACCTTCATGACATCTTGCACAAAAAACCGTTGATTACTCGAGTACAGCAGCGCGCTTTGTCCATCCCGTACACTCAATGAATATCTGGTGTTCTCGCGAAACGGCTCCCACTTTTCGCCGATATGCGCAAATGGCTTGCTGAACGATGTATGTACCATGGACAGTTCGTCGCCATCAGCAAGCAGGATATTGACCAAATCGAAGTTAAAGCGCTTGATGAAACCGCTGCCGATCGATGAAAACACTTCATCAATGGCCGTCAAACTGTTCATTTCAGTGATATACGTAATGAACTGCTGAATCTCGTCATACATGACGTCGACCATCTTGATTCGTTGGGTCGCTTGATGGCATTTCCAGTGAAGCTGGATTTGCGGCGCATAAAGATCACCAAGCGCGTCAAAACGCTGCATCGATTCCTCATCGAACAAGTGATGCTGGCTAAATACGGTAACGGTACCGACAGTCTTGACGGCACCCTCTTTCAGCCGGACTGACAGGGGCAGCACAAAAAGACTGCGCATTTTCCATCGTTCAAAACGCAACCTGCTTGTTTCTTCAAAGCCGTCCAGGTCATTTTCTGTTATGAGCAGTGGCATGCCACGCTTGAACACCTGGGTGTTTGCATCCGGATGATCGAGACGGTATTGAAACCCAAGATAAGTATCTTGAATGCCGGAAAATTCGTTCGGCAAGGATAGAGCGGCAGTGACGAGGGCGCTACCGGCTTCATTGAGCAGATTGACTTCGTATCCGTCTACCTCTGGCTCAGAAAAAATGTCTTCACGCAGCCCATGCAATAACTCGGCAAGAGTTTCTGGCAGGCGTATGCGTACCAAATCAGCGACTCTGTAATTGAAGGTCTGGTTCATTCTTTTATTTTTTCATTCATCATGCCCACACTTAATTCCCGTATTCCCGCAATTCCTTTAACGATTTTTAACGTTGCGCATCTGCGGATCAAATACCATTGCGCGAGGATTGGGATGTGACGCGCGCACTCTAATGATGCCGAGCATACCTGAGTTATGCTGCCACGGAAAAATTGCCGATGCAATACTGAACTATGCAGCATTATTGGATTGCGTCTGACTTGATTATGTCTGACTCGAGTTTTTCTCACGATGTGCCGAATTCATGGATTGGCATAATCGATACGCGGCAGGCAGTGAGGAATTGACTGACTGGGTCAGTCTGTCTATTATCATTCAGCAAGGCAACTTTTCAGACTATCGGTAAGAACAGGTAATACAGGAATTACATGAATGATGCAGTTAACACAACTTTATTGCAAATAACTGCTTTCTTGCCGATCGCTCTTAACTCTGCATCGGTGCTGAAGGAAGTCCAGGCGCTGCGCACATTCCATGGCTGCATCAATCCCGTCACGCTCGCATTGCATGATCCGGTTCAGCCGATCACAGCCGCGGCGCTGCTTGCGGCATCAGACTTGCCGCAAGCCTATGCCTATATATCACCTGAGCAAACCGGCAGGCTCAATCGTGGCGTGGACAAGCGCAGCGACTATTATTCGCTCGGCGTGGTTTTTTACGACCTACTGACCGGACGTCTGCCATTTATTAGCGATGACGCGCTGGCGCTGGTGCATAGCCATATTGCCCAACGGCCGGTCCAGCCGCATATGGTCAACCCGGATATCCCTGAAGTCATCAGCGCCATGATCATGAAGCTGCTGAGCAAGAATGCAGAGGATCGTTATCAAAGCATCGAAGGCTTGTTGTCCGATCTGTCGCATTGCGCGCGGGCGTTAAAGGAAACCGGCAAGATTGCGCACTTCAGCCTGGGCCAGCATGACCGGAAAGACAGCTTGCAGTTTTCCGCCCGGCTGTATGGACGTGCGGCGGAAATCCAGCGCTTGCGCCAGGCCTTTGGCCGGATCCAGCATGGCGGTACCGAACTGCTGCTGATCTGCGGCTATTCGGGCGTGGGCAAGTCCAGCCTGGCGCATGAGATCCAGCAGACGGTAGTGGCAGAAAGCGGCATTTACCTGTCCGGCAAGTTTGATCAGTACAAAAGTAATATACCGTATGCTACGCTGGCCGAGGCATTTCGCGTCTACCTGCGCATGCTTCTGTCTTCCAGCGAGGAAGATCTGGCACGCTGGCGTAGCGCGATCAAGGATGCTGTCGGCAAAAACGGCCGGCTGCTGGCCGATCTGATTCCTGAACTGGAATATTTCATCGGCCAGCAGCCGCGGGTGGTCGAACTCGGGCCAGCTGAAGCGCAAAACCGGTTCCTGTCGCTGTTTCGCCAGTTCGTCGGTGTCTTTGCCAAAGCCGAACATCCGCTGGTGATCTTCCTGGATGACCTGCAGTGGCTCGATGCCGGCAGCATGAAGCTGCTCGAACACCTGGCAACCCATACAGACATGCGTCACCTGTTGCTGATCGGTTCCTATCGTGACAACGAGGTCGATGCTGCGCATCCGCTGATGCAGTCGCTGGATGCGATCCGTTTCCAGGGCGGCGTCATCGAACGCTTGGTTCTGGCGCCGCTGACACAAGCCGACATCGGACTGATTGTCGCCGAGACGCTTGGCTGTGAACCTCAGAAAGTGACATCGCTTGCCCGATTGCTCTACGATAAAACGGCAGGCAATCCTTTTTTTGCAGCGCAATTCCTTTCCACGCTTCATGACGATGGCTTGTTGACCTTCGATGTGGCGACAGCTGACTGGCAGTGGGACATGGCGCGCATCAATTCCATGAGTTTCACCGACAATGTGGTCGATCTGATGGTCGCCAAGCTGGATCGACTGCCCGGGAAAACACTGCAATTGCTGCAAAACCTGGCATGCCTGGGCGCCAGTGCCCCAGTTGCCTTGCTGGGCAGGATCATGGATACACCGACTGCCGCCATCGAAACCCTGCTGGCTGAAGCCCAGCATGCCGGTCTGTTAATGCGCCTGGGCGAACAGGTCAAGCTTTCCCATGACCGCATTCAGGAAGCAGCGTATTCGATGATCCTGCCAGCAGATCGAAACGCCATGCATTTGCATATCGGCCGCCTGATGCTTGCGGCTTGCAGTCCGGAGCAAATCGAGCAGCATGTATTCGACCTGGTTTACCAATTCAACCGTGGCTTCCAATTGATCATTGAGCCGCAGGAGAAAGACACGGTTTGCCGGCTGAACATACTCGCGGGCCGCAAGGCAAAGGCATCGGTGGCATTTTTTTCCGCCCGCGGCTACCTGGCGCAGGCGATCGCCCTGCTTCCCGTCAGTGCATGGCAAGATGCCTATGGCGCCACATTCACACTGCACCTTGACTGCGCAGAATGTGAATTCGTCCTCGGTAACTTTCAAAATGCCGATGCGCTGCTCGATAAGATGCTGGCGAACGTCGAGACCAATTACGACCGAGCCCGGGTAGCGCTGTTGCGCATCCGCATGTACTTTGCCGCGACACGTGGCCAAGAGTCCTTGAAAATCGGGCTCGATACCCTGGCGCTGTTTGGCGTCAGCTTTCCGCAAACCGATGCCGAACTGCGATTGCTGACCGAAGACGGCAGGCAAGCATTGTTCGATCTGATGCAACAGCGGCGTATTGCCGATCTGATCGACCTGCCGGTCGCCAGCGATCCGGATGTGCGCATCGTGATCAGTCTGCTGTCGGAACTGCTGACACCCGGATACAGTACCCGCCCCGCGATTGTTTTACCGATGCTGATCAAGGCATTGAACTTGTCGCTGACATATGGCAACGTCGAGGAATCCTGCGCCATCTACAGCAACTATGGCTTGCTGCTGGCAGGCTTGTTCGATGATGTGCGCGCCGGCTATGCATTTTCTGAAATGTCGATGCAGCTCAATGAGCGTTTCGGCGACCAGAAATGGCGTGGCAGGCTGCTGTTTATCCATGGGTATGCATTCAACGCGACGCAGCATCCCTTGTCCACCAGCCTGCCCATACTCGAGCAGGCTTACACGGCTTGCCGGGAAGTCGGCAACGTCCACTTCGCTGGCGCGAGCATCGACGCGATGGTGTGGATGGCATGGGAAACCGGCATGCCGCTGGATGAAGTAAAGAAAATTGCCCAGCCCTACCGGGACTTCACGCGCAAGAACAATATCTTTGCTGCCAATTGCGTGATTTACATGCTGGATCTGCTTTTCGCGCGCTTGCAGGGCCAGGCAACCGATGCAAGCGAAGAAAGCTTGCTGGACACGATCACCAAGGCCGGCTGGCATTACTCGCTTGGTCACTTCCATATCACCCAGCAGGTCCGTTATTACACGCTTGGCCAGTACGAGGAGGCGCTGGCTGCAGCCGAGCTGGCGCAAAACATGCCAGCGTCCCTGCATGCACTGACGGCCATGGGGACACACTATTTTTATCATGCGCTGACGCTGGCCGCGCTGTACCCGCATGCCGAAACCGCCAGGCAGCCGATATTAAAAGAAAGTCTGCAAAAGAAACTGGCCAAACTGGAAAAATGGGCACGGAATTGCCCGCATAACTACCAGAGTCGCCATGCTCTGGTGGCGGCGGAAATGGCCAGCATCGAGTGCCGGCATGAGGAAGCGCTGCGCCTTTACGAAGAAGCGATCACCTGCGCCCGAGATAGTGGATTAACGCAGCAGGAAGCCTTGGCCAATGAATTGACTGCTGCGTATTACCGCGGGCGCGGCCTGACAAGCAGTGCAAACGCTCATCTCTTCAACGCCCGCAACGCTTATTTCCGCTGGGGTGCGCATGCCAAGTTGGCGCAGCTCGACCAGCGCTATCCGCAGGCTGCCATTGACGCGGCACTGGCGACGACCACAGCCGCCAGAATGGCCGGCGGCACGCATGACCTGGATTTCGTCGCGGTTACCAAGGCGTCGCAAGCCGTTTCCAGCGAAATCGTCTTGGGAAAACTGACCGAATCGCTACTCAAGACCATGGCCGAAAATGCGGGTGCTGAGCGAGGATTGCTGATTTTGGCGGACGCCGGCGAATTCGAGATCGCAGCCGAAGCCAGCACGCAGGACGAACAAGTGACCATCATGCTGTGCCAGGCGACGGTGCAAGCGACCAACTTGCCGCTATCGCTGTTCCACTATGTCACACGAACCCATGACAAGGTGTTGATTGATGATGCGACAGTGTCTAATCCGTATTCGGGCGACCCCTATTTTGCAGAAAACCCGGCCAGGTCGGTGTTGTGCCTGCCGTTGTTAAAGCAGGGCAAACTGGTGGGCGTGCTGTATCTGGAAAACCGCTTGGCGGCATCGGTGTTTACGCCTGGCCGCCTGTCCATGCTGGAGCTGCTGGCATCGCAAGCGGTGATTTCATTGGAGAACGCAGCGCTGTACAGTGAACTGCAACGTGAAAACAGCGAGCGCAAACGGGTGCAGAATGCACTGAAACAAAAAACCATTGAACTGGAGGCGCAAGCCTCGTTCATGAATGCGGTCATCGAAAACATTCCGGTAGCACTGTTTGTCAAGGATGCGCGCAATGAATTCCAGGTAACGTTATGGAACAAGGCGGCTGAAGAAATCTTTCAGATTCCCAAGAAAGAAATGCTCGGCAAAACCAGCCATGATTTATGGCCGGCAGAGATCGCCGACACGCTCCTGGCAGATGACAAAGTCGTTGCTGATGACAAGCAACGGATCGATATTGCCGAACATAGTATCTACACCCGGAAACTGGGCACTCTGCTGCTGCATACGATCAAGGTGCCACTGATTAATCCAGAGGATGGCCAGGTTGATTACCTGCTGGGCATCAGCGAAGACATTACCGAGCGCAAGCGCTCGGAGTCAATGATCTGGCAACAAGCCAATTTCGATGCACTGACCGGCTTGCCGAACCGTACCCGCTTCCGCGACCAGCTATTGCAGGATATCGGCAGCTGCAATGCCAAGGGCGTCAAGCTGGCGGTACTGTTCATTGACCTGGACCGGTTCAAGGAAGTCAACGATACCCTGGGGCACGACAGCGGCGACATGCTATTGATCGAAGCGGCGCGCCGGATTCGCAGCTGTGTGCGCGATACCGATACAGTGGCGCGCCTGGGCGGCGATGAATTCACCGTGATTCTGCCTGGCCTGGATCAACTCAACCGCATCGAGATGATTGCGCAGAGCATGATCACTGCGTTGGTTGAGCCGTTTCAGCTGGGCCCGGAACAGGCATTCATTTCTGCGAGCATCGGCATGACCATCTATCCGGATGACGCAACCGAAATTGAAGAACTGTTAAAGCATGCCGATCAGGCGCTGTATGTGGCCAAGGATAACGGACGCAACCGGTTCGGCTATTACACGCCCGCATTGCAGGCAGCCGCTCTGCATCGCATGCGTCTGACCAACGACTTGCGCACAGCCCTGGAAAGAAGCGAGTTTCAGTTATATTTCCAGCCGGTTGTCGACACGGTGACCGGCCATATCAACAAGGCGGAAGCACTGATACGCTGGTTGCACCCGCAACGCGGACTGGTCAGCCCAGCCGAATTTATTCCGTTGGCCGAATCGAGCGGCCTGATCATGGATATCGGCGAATGGGTATTTCAAGAAGCGGCACGCTGGGCAAAACACTGGCGTACTGCTTACAACCCGGACTTTCAGATCAGCATCAACCAGTCGCCGCTGGAATTCCAGCGCCAGGAAGACCGGTATACGCGGTGGCTGACTTACCTGAACGAACTTGATTTGCCCGGTCAGGCGCTGGTTGTGGAAATCACCGAAGGCTTGCTTCTCGATGCCAGCCCGATGGTGAGTGAGAAACTGATGACATTACGAAACGCCGGCATTGAGATTGCGCTGGACGATTTCGGCACCGGTTATTCATCGCTTGCCTACCTTAAGAAATTTCCAATCGATTACTTGAAAATCGACCAAACCTTCACCCGGAATCTGGCGCCGACGTCAAGTGACATGGCATTAACCGAAGCGATCATCATGATGGCGCACAAACTGGGATTGAAGGTGATCGCCGAAGGTGTCGAGACGGCTGAACAGAATGACTTGCTGCGCGGTGCAAGTTGCGACTTTAACCAAGGCTACTTATTTTCCCGGCCGGTGCCGGCAAAAGAGTTTGAGGCATTACTTCAGCTTGGTTTGCCGTTGCGGGTGAAACCTGATTAATTGACTCCAGGATAGGTACGTCTAGCAGTGATACATCAGCAGCATTGGAAGTATTATCGGAAATTTCTGACGGGTTTCCTTTCTCTTCATTAAGTGCGTGAAAAAAATTAGCGCAATCTCAAAAGTAGACTTAACAACGACGGCAGTTTGTCGAACTAATAATTAGTCCGTCAGTCTAGTAGACCGTTCAGCCCTATATTGAAAGGATATAAAATGTATCAAGCTACGAAACTTGTCTTGGCTGCAGCTCTCTTGAGTGCATTATTTTCTGGTTGCCAGCGTGGCAGCGATGAGTCTGGCGGCGCTTCCAGCGGCGCCGGTTCCGAGGGCAGCAGCATGTCCAGCGGCAGCTCCTCAGGCAGTGGCGGCACTACCGGCGGAATGCCGCCGGGCGGCTCTTCCGGTGGAACCTCGGGTGGCACTTCTGGTGGTACTTCTGGTGGTACTTCCGGCGGTACATCAGGCGGCTCGCGTTAATCGCAGCTTAGCCGCCATCGTGCAATGGCGGCTAAGCCTTTTAGACAGGCAAGCCAATACCGTTCACGGTTGAACTTGCACTGCCTTGCCGGTACTGCATTGATGTCTTGCATTGCTTCAGTCGATGGAGCAGTAGCGTAAGAATGAAAATGAATCGGTCAGGCTTTTATCGACAATTGAAATCGTCCATTTTTATTTCATCGCACCGCTTGATCTTGCTGCAGCAGCGCCGCAATTTCCGGTTCTAGCGGCAAACGGGCAAACATACTGATATCGCTGCCACCGGTATTGCCTGACGGCACAAGCCCCACCGCAGATCCTATCGCGCCCAGAGCAATCCGCAGGATTTGTCCGAAGCCATCCCTGATCGAATCACGTTTGACAGCGATTTTGAGCATCGCCCAGTGCGACCGGACATGCGGCACCACCTGCTGCTGTCCCAGTACATGTGCGCGCTCCAGATGCCGCATGGCTTGGCTCAGCCGCCCTGCTTGAATGCTGCGTTCTGCGGCAAGCATTTCTGTTTCGAAGGCTTGTTTCAATTCATGTTGCATGATTTATTCACTCCTCAATGTCATCACGGCCAAAATGCACAGACAGCGCAGTGATCGGCCGGTTTTGAAGACTGTAAAGCTTGCCACTGTTGGAAGGTCAATGATCTCCAACGCTAAATCATCAATATTTTTCCGCTGCAGGCTTATTTGGCTTGAGCAATGCTGCGCACTGATACAAGCGCTGCCGCGTCTCTGGCAGCCAGAAACTTGATCCGCCTGCGCGCAAGCCGAAATCTTCACAGGTATTTTTACTCCATATCGAACTTTTCAAAATTCTTTGCATCGTCTTATTATGCGAGAAAGTACCAAACGAAACAGGTCTTTGATGGCCTGCCTTTGAATTGTTTCTACAGGAGATCACAATGGACGTGATGCAACAGGCTAATGACAGCATGCAGAAAATTGCGCAGCTCGTGGAGCAACTTCAATTTGCCATGCTCACCACCCATGAGCATGACGGCACCCTGCGTAGCCGACCAATGTCTACTTTGCAAATGGACAGCGATGGTTGCCTGTGGTTTTTTACCAGTGACCATTCTTCCAAAATAGATGACGTAAATGAGGAAGATCATATCAACCTGTCTTACGCCAATGCTGACAAGCAGGACTATCTTTCGATCGCGGGTACCGCGGAAGTCGTACGTGACCGGGCAAAGATGCAGGAATTGTGGACCCCGTGGATGAAGCCATGGTTTCCGGACGGCCTGGATGATCCGGACCTGGTGCTGCTGAAAGTAACAGTGGTCCAGGCCGATTATTGGGATTCGCCCGGAAGCGCCGTCAAACGGCTGTACGGTCTGGCCAAGGGCATGCTGACCAATAATACAGATGCGCTGGGTGAACATGGCAGGGTACTGAATCCACCGCACTGATTCCAAATTCTTCCATCGGCAATCTTGCATGGATCAGAACACCCGCACCGGCGCCAATCCCGAGCGGAGCTGGTTTTTTTGGTAGCAATGTTCCAGCTATTTTGCAGGCATCGCAGTATGCCTGTTTCATTTTCGTCCTGGCTTTGCACTGGAGCCAGCAAGTCGCTGCACTTGAAACATCTCCCCTCCCTCAACAACTGAAGCAGCATGCGAATAGCGTGACTTAGCTGGACTTTATCCATTTTTGAGAGGGTGAGTAAACGCAAACCCGGTCGCCGCTGTCTAAAGATTACCACTCCGCAAAAGAGGTGAATCATGTTGACGTTGCCGACCGGGTTTGCAGATTTGACCGCTGCATTCGCTGCTTTGTTCACGAAACGGGTCTTTCAATCGGTGCAGGTGCTGTTGGCGGGCGCTATTCTTGCCACTGGCAAACGCACCGTGACATCGGTGTTGCGCGTCATGGGATTGGCGCAAGAGCCGCACTTCCAAACTTATCATCGGGTATTGAATCGCGCCAAATGGTCGGCATTGGCGGGCAGCCGGCGACTTCTGCTGACATTGATCGACGCGTTTTTGCCGGCGGGGCCTCTCATCATGGGACTGGACGACACCATCGAGCGCCGGCGTGGAGCGAAGATCAATGCCAAAGGAATCTATCGCGATCCGGTGCGTTCCTCCCACGGCCATTTCGTCAAGGCCAGCGGCTTGCGCTGGCTGTGCCTGATGCTGCTGGCGCCGATCCCATGGGCTGGGAGAGTGTGGGCGCTGCCTTTCCTGTCGGTGCTGTCGCCTTCGCAACGGTACTATCAGAAACGATGTCGTCACCCTAAAAAGCTCACCGACCGGGCGCGGCAGATGCTGCGCTTGGTGAAGCGGTGGCTGCCGCACAGGTCGGTCGTGGTCGTGGCCGACAGCAGCTTTGCGGCGATTGAATTGCTGGCGGCAGTGGGCAAGCAGGTTTGCATGATTACGCGCATGCGGCTCGATGCAGCGCTGTATGATCCCCCCTCGCCGCGCAGACTGGGCGCTCTCGGGCGCACGCCCCGCAAGGGTGCGCGTCTGCCGTCGTTGCAGGCAGTGCTGGAGAACCCGGCGACGGTTTGGCAGTCGGTGACGATCACGCGCTGGTACAGCCAAGGTGCCAGAGAGGTGAACATCACCAGCGGCACGGCGTTCTGGGTGCATAGCGGCATGCCGGCAGTGCCATTGCGCTGGGTGGTGGTGCGCGACCCGGTGCAGAAATTTAAGCCGCAGGCATTTTTGTGTACCGATGAAACGATCGCGCCTGCGCAGATGCTGTCCTGGTTTGTTCTGCGGTGGCAGGTGGAAGTCACCTTTGAAGAAGCCCGGGCCCATTTGGGAATGGAAACACAGCGGCAGTGGTCGGATCGGGCTATCGCCCGGACGACGCCCTGTGTGCTGGGCTTGTATTCGATCGTTGCGTTGATGGCAAGACAGTCGCTCGATTGCCAGGAACTGCCTGTGCGCAGCGCGAGCTGGTACCGCAAGGACCTTGCAACCTTCTCGGATACCCTCGCGTTGGTGCGACGTTGCCTGTGGAGTACAAATAATTTATCCATGTCGCACAAATCGCCCGACATGGTGGAAATACCGCGTGCGCTATTCGATCGCTTGACCGATACGCTCAGCTACGCGGCTTGAATGGATAAAGTCCAGCTTAGAGCCTATCTCAGTAGGGAGCAGCCTGCTCTTCCTATGAAAAAAAAGCATTCGCCATTGTGGCGTTGCGAACTTGGCACTTTCAGTATGGTCTATCTTTGTCTGTTAATCTTTATATAATTATCTTGAATGTCGAGCTTGCATTGATCGGAAGCGCATCGTTGATTATTTAAAAGATGTATTGAAACAATGTCGAATTTAGTACTCATCATTACCGACGATGCAGAGGATGCTGCAATTCTCCAGCATGCATTACCCAAGGCTAAGGATGGCCCCTTTGAAATCGAATGGGTGCGTAGTCTGGCTCAGGCCAATCAACGGGTTACAGAGGATGGCATCGATGTTGTGCTGATGGATTTGTTCCTGCCTGATAGCAATGGTATCGAGACATTCGACAGCTTGTTTTCTGTTGCTCCTGCCGTTCCCATCCTGACGCTGGTGTCGAAAAATAAGGTGGAATTGGCCAGGGAAGCAGTGCAGCATGGCGCTCAAGGCTATTTGTTGAAAGGCCATTTCCAAAGCGCACTGGTACCGCAGGCGTTGCGCAATACCATCCAGCGCAAGCAGGTGGAGGAAGCCCTGTTCCTGGAGAAGGAACGCGCCGAGGTCACGCTGAACTCGATTGGCGATGGCGTGATCAGTACGGATCGTGCTGGCAATATTACTTACATTAACGTGGCAGCGGAACGCATGACGGGCTGGTCCAAAAAAGAGGCTTTCGGCCATCCGATTGCTGAAGTGCTCAACTTGTTCGATAGCGTGACGCGGGCACCGGTCGGCAATCCGGTTGCGCAAGTGATTGAACAAAGCAAGCCGCTGGCCTTGTCGGCCAATTCCGAGCTGTTACGGCGTGATGGCCAGAAAATTTCCATTGAAGATTCCACCGCCCCCATTTATGACCGCCGCGGCAGGGTGACCGGGGCGGTGATTGTATTTCGCGACTTGGGCCAGGCACAGGCTGTGATGGTGCAAAAAATGACTTACCTGGCGCAACATGACCCGCTGACCGATTTGCCCAATCGCCTGTTGCTGCAGGATCGCCTGGAACATGCAATTGCCCAGGCAAAACGCAGCGGCTTTTCACTGGCCGTGCTCTTTCTGGATCTGGATAATTTTAAGAATATTAACGATTCGCTCGGCCATGCAATCGGTGACCAGTTGCTTCAATCCGTTGCGCAACGCCTGCTGACCTGCATCCGCGCATCCGATACCGTGAGCCGGCACGGCGGCGATGAATTCATCATTCTGGTAGAAGAAGAACGGCCTCCGGAAGCGGCCTTGCATACGGCTGACAAGGTGCTGGCTGCACTTGCCTTGCCGCACCAGATCCAGCATTACGAGCTGCATACCACCGTCAGCATCGGGATCAGCACTTTTCCTACCGACGGCCAGGATGCGGAAACCTTGCTCAAGAATTCCGATACGGCGATGTATCACGCCAAGCAGAAAGGGCGTAACAATTACCAGTTTTTCAATGCCGAGATGAACCGGATCGCGGTCGAGCGACACGAGGTCGAAGCCGGCTTGCGACGGGCCCTGGAAGTCAATGAGTTAGTGTTGTATTACCAGCCCAAAGTCAACCTGAGGACCGGCGTGATTACCGGCGCCGAAGCGCTGCTGCGCTGGCGGCATCCTAAACGTGGATTGATTCCTCCGGGGGAATTCGTTTCGATTGCCGAAGACAGCGGCTTGATCATACCGATCGGGCGCTGGGTAATGCGCGAGGCATGCAGGCAAACCCAGGCCTGGTTGGCTGCAGGATTGAAAAGCGTGCCGGTGGCAGTCAATGTTTCAGCGCTGGAGTTTCACAGGAAGGAATTTTTGCAGGGCGTTCGCGACATCTTGCACGACACTGGCTTGCAGTCCGGCTTGCTGGAGGTCGAATTGACTGAAAGCGTTCTGATGCCCCATTCCCATTGCAGCAGTAAATTGCTACACTCACTCAAGGAGCTCGGCGTAAAGCTGGCCGTCGACGATTTCGGGACTGGCTATTCCAGCCTGAATTACTTGCAGGAATTGCCGATCGATGCCTTGAAAATCGACCAGTCATTCGTACGCGGCATTACCCACACGGCCGGCAAGCGCATTATCGTCACCGCCGTGATCGGTATGGGCACCAACCTGATGCACCGTGTGATTGCAGAAGGCATCGAAACCCGTGAGCAATTCGCCTTTCTCAACGCGCAGCAATGCGAAGAAGGACAAGGCAACTACTTCAGCCCGCCGCTCTCCGCCGAACGCTTCGCCCGCTTGCTGCAAACCGGACTGCCGTCCAGTCTGTTCTCTCCCGAGGAAGGCATACCAGCGGTGCCACGCACCAGCAGCGTATCAGGCCGGCAGGGACCGTCGGCCCGGGCCTAAACGCCAGCGACTGCCTAAAATGCTCGGCGCATGAGGATTGCAGCCAGGTTATGCCGCGTCTGTTTGCTAATCGGTCACTCGGATCTGCTTGGCGCAGGCAAAATTTTCAATATATTCATGCCAAACGGCACTTATCGCCGCGCATTTCCTGCTGTACTCGCAACAACGGAGTAAACTAGCAAACTTAATCTTTGCTTATCCTGAATCGAGTCCATCCGTGAGTCTTGCCATGCCAGAAACCCCTGCCCCCTTGTTTGCCGACCTGAATCTGAGCGAACCCCTGTTACGGGTCCTCAAGGAACTCGGCTACGAGGCGCCTTCGCCGATCCAGGCTGCCACGATACCGATCCTGCTGGATAATCGCGACGTGCTGGGCCAGGCGCAAACCGGCACCGGCAAGACCGCGGCGTTTGCGCTGCCGGTACTTTCCCGCATCGATATCAAGCAAACCGTGCCGCAAGCCCTGGTGCTGGCGCCGACCCGCGAACTGGCGATCCAGGTGGCGGAAGCGTTTCAGCGCTACGCTACCCATATTCCAGGCTTTCATGTGCTGCCGATCTATGGCGGCCAGAGTTACGGGCCACAGCTGAGCGCATTGCGCCGCGGCGTGCATGTGGTGGTGGGCACGCCGGGCCGGGTGATCGATCACCTGGAAAAGAATTCGCTGGATCTGTCACGCCTCAAAACCCTGGTGCTGGATGAAGCCGATGAAATGCTGCGCATGGGTTTTATCGACGATGTCGAAACCATCCTGCAAAAGACGCCGGCATCGCGCCAGACTGCCTTGTTTTCCGCCACCATGCCGTCGGCGATCAAGCGTATCGCCCAGACTTACCTGCGCAATCCGGCAGAAGTGACGGTGGCCGCCAAAACCGGCACGGCGGACAATATTCGCCAGCGCTACTGGCTGGTCAGCGGCATGCACAAGCTCGACGCGCTGACGCGCATCCTGGAAGCCGAGACGTTTGACGGCATGATCATTTTTGCGCGCACCAAACTGGGCACCGAGGAACTGGCCGGCAAATTGCTGGCGCGCGGCTTTTCCGTGGCCGCGATCAATGGCGACATTGCGCAGCAACAGCGCGAACGCACCATCCAGCAACTCAAGGATGGCCGGATCGATATCCTGGTCGCCACCGATGTGGCGGCGCGCGGCCTGGATGTCGAGCGCATCAGTCATGTGATCAATTACGATGTGCCGCACGACCCGGAAAGCTATACCCATCGGATCGGCCGCACCGGACGCGCCGGGCGCAGCGGCGAAGCAATCCTGTTCATCACGCCGCGTGAAAAGAATTTGCTCAAGGCGATCGAGCGCGCCACCCGACAGCCGGTTTCGCCGCTGGAGTTGCCGAGCATTCAGGCGGTCAACGATGTGCGCATCGCCAGGTTCAAGGATCAGATCCGCGACACGCTGGCAGCCGGCGAGCTGGAGGTATTCCAGTCGCTGATCGAAGACTATGAGCGTGAAAACAATGTTCCGGCGATTGAAATCGCCGCTGCGCTGGCAAAAATGGCGCGTGGCGATGTGCCGCTGTTACTGGACAAGAACAAGCGCGAGCCGCAAGCCGAGCGTTCCTGGTCCGATGACAGACCGGCGCAGGCTGGCAGGTTCGAGCGCGGCGACCGCGGCGAAAGGCCGGAGCGGTTTGAGCGCCCGGAACGTCGGGAACAGTCGGAACGTCCGGCTTTCCCGAAAAAGGAACGAATTGTGCGCACTCCCGATGCCGGCATGCAGACTTATCGCATCGAAGTCGGCCATGCGCATGGCGTCAAGCCGGGCAATATCGTCGGTGCGATCGCCAATGAAGCATCGCTGGATTCGAAATATATCGGGCGCATCGAAATCTATGATGACTATAGCGTACTGGATTTGCCGGATAGCCTGTCGCCTGCACAGCTCGACCATCTAAAATCAGTGTGGGTGGCGGGTCAGCAACTGCATATCAGCCGTGATGGCGATCAGCCTGCACAAGCCGGAAAATCCACTACCGGCAAACCTCCGATGCCGATTGTCACAGCCGCTGTCGAGGCAAGTGTTGCTCCTGCCAAGCCGGTCGAAAAAGCCGCACGCAAGGAGCGCCCGGCGCCAAGCGAGCCAACCGAAGTACGTCCCGCAGCGCCAAAAAAAGAGCGTGCCGGCAGCAAAGACGATATCGGCATGCAGACTTATCGCATCGAAGTCGGCAATACACATGGCGTGAAACCTGCGAATATTGTCGGGGCGATTGCCAACGAAGCTGGCCTGGACGCGAAATATATCGGCCGCATTGAAATATTCGATCACTACAGCGTGCTGGATTTACCGGATGGCATGCCTAAGGAAATTCTCGAACATTTGAAAACCGTCGCGCTGGCCGGACAGCCGCTGAGTATCAGTCCGACCGGCGGACGAGCGCCGGTGCCGGGTAAAGGCGGCCAGAAAATCACGCTGACTGCGCCCAAGAAAGGTGGCGATCGTCGCGTAAGCGAGAAACAATTCGGCGACAAGGCTTCTTTTAAAACCAAAAGCGGCACAGGAATTCGCACCGCAGGCGCGGCAAAGTCCGCACCGAAAACACATCGCAAAGGTCCGAAGTCCGCATAGTTTTACAAAGAAAGACGCCGGCACGAAGGCTTGGCTTGCATGGACAGGCCGTTTAACCACTCTATTTGGAAGCAACGTATTTTGACTACGACAAGAACCAAACGCTGGAATGGCAAGATCGAGACGCTGAAAACCGACTACCTGAAGGACGTCATACGGCAAATGGAAACCTATGGCGACCGCGTGCAGTTCGCGTTGAGCAGCAGCGCCCAGGGGCCGAATTACCAGGTCATCAATACTGCTGGGAAAAAAATGGCATTTGATAACAACAATCATTTGTTTCACCCGCAAGATAATGAATTCATCGGCAGCAATGCCACCGGCGTGTTCACGATGGATCAGCTGAAAACCGCCCTGGCAGGCGGTGGCAAGGCCAGCACCGGCACCCGCGTGAGCCGAGTCGGCAGCGGCACTACCCGCAACACTGCGGCTGCGGTCAAGGCCAAGGATTTGATCGACACGGAAAAATACGCTTATTTCAAGAATAATCGTCAAATGCTGCCAGCCGGAATTCAAACCCATTCTGACGAAATCACTGAACTGATGAAAAAAGGCATGTCGGCGGAAGAGGCATTCGACGACGTGGTCAAACGCCGTTTTTAATGGCGCTGTTTGCATGCCACGCGCTGGTGTCGGCATGCCAGCATGAAGATTGGTGAAGCCAGATTGGCAAGGCGCCAGGAGAAGCGCAATCCGCAGGGTGCGACGACATGCGGCATTTACGATGCACCCTGGCTTGCTGCCTGCCTGATGCGGCTTAGCGTTGAGTAGAGCCGAGTTGCCCTTCTCTTCTTCCCTGCAATTGCCAGCCTTGAACTCTATCCGCCGATTTGCCGGAACGGATCCAGCGCCAGATCGATCAGGCGCCGCTCGCGCACGATGACTTCTGCTGTTGCGGTCATGCCGTAGCGCAGCGGGTATTTCGCGTTACCCACTACATAATGATCCCGCTCGAGCGTCATCCGCCCCTCGTACACCGGCAGTTTGGATTGCGGCGAGGGCTTGGTGGCCGGTGAAATGTATTCCAGCGTGCCGTTGATCAAGCCGTAGCGCTGATACGGGAATGCATTGAATTTCAGCTTGACCGGCAATCCCTCCTTCAGGAAGGCGCGGTCATGCTCGGCGATCTCGACCTTGAGCACCGGCCGCGCACCTTTCGGGGCGATGCCGCCCAGCGGCGCATTGGCCTGGATCTTGTCGCCCGGCTGGGTCGAGGTGACGTCAGTGATGACGCCGTCCACCGGCGCGATGATCAGCAGGAAATTGTCCTTGTCGATGTTTTCAAAGCGTATCCTGGCTGCCGCTTCGGCCACCAGGCGCGCGGTTTGCACCTGCAGCCGCAGCTTTTCTTCGACGGTGGCGACTTCCTTTTCAGCTGCCTCGTACTGCAGGCGCAGGCTGGTCAGGCCCTGGCCGCTGGTTTCCAGTTGCGCCTTGGCCTGTCCGGTTTCCAGGCTTTGGCGCGCGCTCAGTTCGCTGATCCGGGATTGCGCCACGCGCAGCGCGTTTTCGGCTGCTTCCAGCGCGTTTTTCTTGCCCTCGACCTGCAGCTGCGATACGCCACCGCCGCCGGGCAAGGCAAACAGCCGCGCGAACTTGTCGGCTTCCAGCTTGGCGGCATCGCGTGCACGGCGGGCGTCGTCAAGATTGGTGCGCGCTTCCTGCAGCTGTGCCTGCTGGCCTTGCGCAAGCTTGCTGGTGCCTTCCGACAGGCGCGTTGTATGCTGACGCTCTTCGACTTCCACCGCTTCCTTCAAGGCCAGGGCGCGGCGCTCCATCAGCGCTTTTTTCTCGGGGAATTCCTTCCATTCCCGCTCGGCTGCCTCCAGCTTCAGCTGCGCATCAAGCGCGTTGGTGGCGGCTTCGATCGCGCCCCGGGCGTTGAGCCGGGCGACGACGTCGCCTTTGAGCACCGGCTGGCCTTCGGCGATGTAGATATTTTCCAGTTCGCCATCGATCGGCGCATAGAAGCGCCGCACTTCGGACTTCGGCCAGAGCGTGCCAGGTGCCGTCACGATCACGTCGGCATGGCCGAAAAACGACCAGATCAGGGCAACCAGCACCAGCGCCGCCATGACAATCACGGCAATGTGCATGAAGCGCCGCGGCTCTGCAGTCAGAATCGCGATACCTTCGGCGCTGTGGTCTTCCAGTGCCTCATTCAATGGTTTCAAGCGCTGGGCGTTCGTCATTGCTGGTCTCTCCTTTCCGGCTCTGGCCGCTGACCAGGGCCAGCTTGCGCACATGGCTGAGCGCTGCGGCGTAGGTATCCCGGAACTCCGGCACGTAGGATGAAATGGTGGTGAATGCACGCTGGTGCCCCTGCGTGTCGTCTTCCCATTGCTGAAGCATGGCTTTTACCCTGCCCTCATCCGTATCATCCTGGATCGGCTGGTCGGCACCGCCCCGGCCAGCGGCAAATTGCTCGAGATTGCCGATCCATTCGAGCTCACTGACCAGCGGCTGGACATCGGGGTTGTGGCGCGCAAGTTCTTTCATGCCGGCCACCACGGCGGCGGCGCGGCTGAAATCGCGCGTCTTCAACAGCGCCAGCCAGCGCGGCACATGGGCTTTGAGCAGCGCTTCGGTGCCAAGCGCGCGCAGCTGCGGATTGTTCTGGTTGCGCGCTAGGTACTGACTGGCTGCAGTGGCCGCCTGTTCATACTTTCCGCCTGCCAGCAGATCCTTCAGGCCGCGCTCGGGGGAGCTTCTGAGGAACAGCAGCGACGCCACCGCCACCACCAGCACTGCCAGCGAGGCCGCCCACCACCAGGCACGCTTGCGATCCTTGCGTTCCTTGTCTGCAAAAGCCTCGCTCAGTTCAGACAGGAAAATGGCGAATCGGCGGCGCGGTGGGCGTTTTCTGACCGGGCGCTGGCCAGATGCCTGGCCAGCATCATCTGGTGGGACTGGCGCTTCCTGATTGACTTCGTCTTCCTGTTGCTGCGCATGGTCGACGCAAAAAATGTCAAGAAATGAACCGGCGGCGGCCACGAAGGTGGTCTTGTCGGCATCGCCGGCAGCGGCCGCAGGCGTGCGCGGCACTGCACTGAGCTTGGTCACGGTGGGGTCGAGTGTGGTCTCCTCCTTTTGCACGCTCACCTTGTAGACAAAATGATGGCCGCCGATGGCGAGCAGATCGCCATCTTCCAGCGGCACCGCATGTTCGTCGAGTCGTTTTCCACCGACGAAAGTACCGTTGGTGCTGCCGAGATCCTCGACGAATGGCTCACCGCCCTTGACGAAAATATGCGCATGGCGGCGCGACAGATAATTGACCTGATGCGGGTAGTCCTCTTTGTAGCGGGCAAAGGCATCATCGGTTTTACTGATCAAGAACGGAAACCGGGATATGACGATCGGCTGCAACCCAAGCTCGCTATGCTCGGGAGTCAAGCTCAGGCTGACCAGCTTTGCAGAGCGTGCAGGCCGCTCCGGCTTGTCTGCTCGAGCGCCCAGCAGAACCCGATACGACAACCGGCCGGCAAAGCAGATTTCGTCACCGTCATGCAGCCGGGTGATTTTCTGCTGGACGTTGACACCATTGACCGTGGTGCCGTTCTTGCTGTCCAGGTCGGCGATATAGACGGCCCCGTACTCAGAAAAAATCCTTGCATGCCGGCGCGACAGGTCGGCAACGATATCCGGCGTATAAGACTCGAACGGCGCTTCGGTTCGTCCAATCGCGAACAGGTTCTCTTCGATGTGGATATCGCCCAGCTCCGGATGGGAGAGCGGCTTGAGCACGATTGCGCACGCATGCTCCACCGGCATTTCAGCAATCGGCGCGTTGTCGGGAGCCATGAGTCAGCATGCAATGCGGGCGCTTGGTCATTTGCCGGCATTCCCGACTTCGACCGGCGGCCAGCCGCCGCCCAGCGCCTTGTAGAGCGTTACCGTGTCCGACAGGATTTGCTGGTGATTGGCCAGCAGCGCCAGTTGCGCGCCCAGCAGCGAACGTTCGGTTTCGAACAGTTCCAGCTGGGACACCAGGCCTTCCTTGAGCTGGGCCTGGATCTGGTTGGCGACCACACGCAGATGATCGACTTGCTGCTGCAATTCGATTCTCTGCTTTTTGTGGGCATCGAGATTGACCAGCGCATTCTCGACTTCTTCAAAGGCGGCCATGACCGTGCGCCGGTACTCTTGCTCGGAAACCTGGGTTTGCGCCTCGCTGGTTTTCACACGCGCCTTGACGCTCGGGTCGAATATCGGGATGTTGATGCTGGGCAGAAGACCGAAGGTGAAGGACTTTAGCAAGTCGCCGAGCGCAAAGCTGGAACTACCGCCGCGCCCGGTCAGGCTGATCGAGGGCAGTTGCGCCAGCTTGGCTTGCCCCACCAGGTCATACGCAGACAATACCCGGAACTCCGCCGCCACAATGTCAGGCCGTCGTTTCAGCAGCTCGGCCGGCAGGCCGGAAGGCACCGCCGGCAGCTGGACGGTCTGTTGCAGGTGGCCGGTCGGCAGCTTGAAATCTCCGGCCGGCACGCCCATCAGCGTGGCCAGCGCATTGCCGGCCAGGTCGCGCAAGCGGCGCAATTCCAGCAGATCGTTGCTCAACCGATTGATTTCGGCACGCTGCTGCAGCACCCGGGTCTGCGGCAGCAGGCCATTTTGCAGCATGGCTTCGAAGCTGCTCAGGATCTGCTTGTTCTTGTCGAGCGTCTTTTGCTGCTGGTCGATCTGTTCGTCAAACTGCAGGATCTGGAAGTAAGTCGTCGATACGTTGGACACCAGCGTCAGGTAGCCGGCGCGCCAGTCCGCTTCCGAGGCACGGTATTCGGCGGTCTGGGCCTGCACGCCCTTTTCCACCTTGCCCCAGATATCGATATCCCAGTTGACCTGGGTGCCGAGATTGAATTGCTTGGTGAATTTCTGGCCAGTGCTTTTTTCGAAACTGGCGCCGGCGCCGGCGTCCAGCGTCGGCAGCGCGCCGGCGCGTGCTTCGCCGATTTGCGTACGTGCCAACTGGATGCGCGCGGCCAGCACCTTGACGTCGAAGTTACCAGCAATCGCCCTGGCCACCAGATCGTCCAGCGTCGGGTCCTGGAACTCTTTCCACCACTCCGGCGTGATCGACTCAGATGCCGACACGGTCGCGGCTTGCTGTGACCAGGTCGACTTGATGGGCGCATCGGGACGTCGGTAATCCGGCATACTAACGTCGGCGCACGCACTCAGCAGCGCCGTACATAGGCTGACATACAGTAGCGTCTTCATGCGGCCGCCCATGCTCTGGATTCGACAAATACGTTGAACAGGCGGGAATCGAGATGCCCGCTGCGACACTCCATCCACATTAGGTCCAGCGCCTGTTCCACCGGCACGGCTTTCTTGTACGGGCGGTCGGTGGCAGTCAGTGCATCGTAAATATCGCAAATGGTCAGCATCCTGGTTTGCACGCTGATCTGGTCGCCGCGCAAACCCATCGGATAGCCGGAACCATCCAGCTTTTCATGATGGCCGTGGGCGATCGCCGGCACGCCTGCCAGGTCGCGGGTCCAGGGAATCAGGATCAGGAAGGAATACGAATCAACCACGTGCGACTCGATCTGCTTGCGCTCGTCCGCAGTCAGGCAGCCTTTGGTGATGCTCAGGGCCAGGAATTCGGATTCGCCCAGCAATGGCGTGGCGATCCCTTCCGCTTCCGGATAGGCATAGCCGAGCACATCGCGCAGCGCGCGCGGCTCCTCGGTATAGGAAATGGCCGGCTCGTTGGCGTGCTCGATATCTGCCAGGAAGCGGTCCAGACGAACGAATTCCTGCTGCAACTCTTCCTCGATCTTGCTCTTTTTCTCGCGAAACGCCGCCAGACTCAACTCGTTTTCCAGATGGGATTCCACCAGACGCCGATACGCCTGCCGTTCCAGGCAGGCCCGTGCATGCTTGAAGCGCTGTTCCAGCAAGCGCATGTCGGCATGATGCAGTTTTTTTTCCTTGCGCAGCACATGCTCGCGCACGCCGACCTTGCCGAAGTCGTGCAGCAGCGCCGCATAGCGGATCTCGCGCAACTGGTCTTTTGAAAACACGATGTGGCGCAGCTCGGGACTGTCGGCCCGGTCGACTGCCTTCGACAGCTGTTCGGCATAACTTGCCACGCGAAACGAATGACCGGCGGTCACCGGGTCGCGTTCCTCTATGGCCTGCACCGATGCGCGCACGAAGCCATCCAGCAGGCGCTCGATATCGGAGTACAGCTGGAAATTTTTCAGCGCAACCGCGGCTTCGGCACACACGCCGGTCAGCATTTCCAGGTCCGCCTCCTTGAATGCATACGGGTCCGACGACGTGTCGACCTGGATCAAGCCAAGACACTCGCCTTCCATGATCAACGGCACGCACATGACGCTGCGAATGGCTTGCGAAATGATCGATTCTTGTGAACCGAAATGGCGGTCCGACAAGGTATCAACCGACAGGATCGCCTGCTTCTTGTTGACCACTTCATCGACGATCGTGCGCGAGATCCTGACTTGCTGCGGATCGACGATGGTGCCGTCGCGGCGGCGTGCGGCCACCGGCACCGGCGCTTCACGCTCGTTCTTTTTCAAGAGAATGAAGGCGCGTTCGGCCAGCGGGAACAGGTCGAAGATGAAATTCATGATTTTTTCGATCAGCGTGGCGCGGTCCGTCACCGCGCCCAGGGCAATACCGACCTGTGCCATCGCATGCAGCTTGCGCACCAGGCGCTGCATGTCGCCCTGGGTGGCGTCGTGGGTGGTATGCATGGTTTTCGCATACTGGGTGGCATCGACTGCCTTGGTGATGACGGTCGGCATGCTGTCGCGGTCCGGCACCACCAGCGAATGGAATACGATCTGGGCGGATGGCACGCTCAGTTCATCGCCATCGTGCAGTGGCTGCCAAGCGCCGGGCGCTAGCCTGTTGCCCAGGACGAAGGTGCCATTGATCGAATGCAGGTCTTCAACGTAGTAAGTGTCGCCACGGCGCTTGATGCGTGCGTGCCGCCGACTGACGGTATGTTCCGGAATGCACAGGAAGCGGTCCGATGCCAGAGAATCCTGGGACTCGCGGCCGATGACGACTTCATCGTGCAGCGGCACCACCAACGGCTTGGCCCGGTTGGCTGCGATCACTTCGAGATAAGCCATCACCCCGCCGTGCGTCTCGTCATATCTGCCTGTGTTTTCCATCTCACCATCCTTTGATACCAGCTGCCATGCCACATTGACTGCATATGACCAAAATGGATTCGACATTGCTGGAAAACGCCAGTTCCGGCACGGTGGCGCCAGCCCCGTGTCAAGAATTCCTGTCAGGAACGCGTCAACCTACCTGACGGTAATCGTGATCTTTTTCGAGTGGATTGGCGGATTGTGCGGAATGTGCCTATCGTCGCCCATCAGCAGTTGCAAGGTATGCTTGCCAGGCGGAAGCTCCAGCATGGTCTCGGTTTCGCCTGCGCCAAAATGCAAATGGTTTCGATCCGAAGGAATGACTTGATCTGCCGGCGGCAGTTCGGTATCGATCAGCAAGTGATGGTGGCCGGTGCCTGGAAATTTCACATCTTTCGGCGCCACGCCCATGTTGCGCAATCCAAACCAGACCCTGAACGGTTTTCCAGCTGCGATCACTTCGCCATTGTTAGGCCAGCCAATATAGAGCCAGACATTGGCGGGTGCCGGCGTATCGCCTGCGATGGCGGCGTGGGAGAACAGGAAAGCTGCCAGCGCAGCCGTAACAAAAGCCTTGTACATGGTTTGCCTCAATTTTTTCCTGGTGCTTTATGGCACGATGACCGTAATTTTTTCCGAATAAACCGGGGGATTATGTGGCAGATGATCACGATCTCCCAACAGTAACTGCAAGGTATGTTTCCCGGAAGGCAGCTCAATCCGCGCTTCGGTCTCGCCAGCACCAAAATGCAGGTGGTTCCTGTCAGATGGGATCGGCTGGTCAAACGACGGCAGCTCGGTATCGATCAACAAGTGATGGTGGCCGACATGGGGAATATCGACGCCTTTCGGACTGACCCCCATGTTGCGCAAGCCCATCCGCACCCAAAATTTACCACCATGGATCACCGTGCCATTGCCAGGCCAGATGAAATAGACTTGCGCATTTTCCGGAGATGGCGCACCGGCTGCATACGTAGGTGCAGCTGTCATGGCTGGCATGACGCTCAAGACCAGTACAGCCGCTATTGTAGAAACGATGGTTTTTAGCATGTTACTGATCCTCGTACGGTGTATTCCACAAATAATCGGCGGCCATCGATTGGTGGTTATTCATCTCTGCCAACAGTCGGATCAACGGCCTGGATGAGGATGGCCGTGAAAGCACATGCCATTACTTTGAACATCCATCAGATTAATGTCATGCGTAATTTATTTTCGAACTGCCAATCTTGAAAATGCATATCCATGTACCAGAACATTCAGGGATACATCACGCTTGCCAGGATGCAGTGCAGTTCGCCAGCATCGCTTCATCATCTTGTGTCAGCGTTTAATCTTGTTGGATCTTTCAAACCACTCAAAATAAATTTATCAAAAAAATACGAATCGAGCTTGATAAATACAGAACTATGCGCAACAGTTCAAAGATAAATTATCAATCTACTCTAGGTAAATTGCCTGCCAGGCAGTCATCAGGTAATGCGCATTTTCAAATTGAAGGCCGGATTGTGTGGCGAAAATATTTAATCATTTTCTTATCCGGAACAATCTGCTGGCATCTGGCAAGCGCCGCTACAGCCGACAGTTTCGTGTCGGCAGCATTGACGTCGATCGAGCAGGCGAGGCCTGCCACCCACCATGCCGATTCAATCCATGTATCCAGTCACACCGTGCACGCGAACAACCCCGCCAATCATGAACATGTTGCCGACAGTGATGCAATTGGTGCCGTTGACTCAGCATTGCCGCCACTTGTTTCGAAGCAGCGTTCGCCTCCTATCTTGCTGGCGGGTGTACTACCAAAGGATAGCGCCGAGCAATATGAACTGACCTTCTGGGAATCGATCAAGGATAGCAGCC
>JAKFFK010000159.1:0-31302 GCA_036675285.1 Paucimonas sp.
GTGCTGCAGGATAGCCGTGGTCGTACCAAGGAAGCCGAAGATGAGCGTCAGGAAGCCGAATCCCAGCGCTTGCAGGCGCAAATGCAGGAAGAAGAAGCCAAGCGCACCAATGATCAGAACCAGGCCGCTATTTTGCGCCTGATGAACGAGTTGCAGGAAGTGGCGGACGGTGACTTGACGGTGCAGGCGACGGTGTCGGAAGACATCACCGGTGCGATTGCCGACTCGGTGAACTACACCGTGGAAGAATTGCGGATTCTGGTCGGACGCGTGACCAATACCGCCGAACAGGTGACGACTGCATCGACTCAGGCGCAAAATATTTCGACCGAACTGCTGGCGGCTTCCCAGAAGCAATCGCGCGATATTCAGGAAACCGGTCAGGCAGTACTGGAGATGGCGGTGCAGATTACCGATGTTTCCAAATCGGCCAACGAATCGGCAGAAGTTGCACGTCAGTCGGTGACGGCGGCAGAAGACGGCGCCCGCGCGGTGGAGAACGCGATCAAGGGCATGCATGAAATTCGCGATCAGATCCAGGAAACCTCGAAACGAATCAAGCGTCTGGGCGAATCTTCCCAGGAAATTGGCGAGATTACCGAACTGATTTCCGATATTACCGAGCAAACCAACGTGCTGGCGTTGAATGCAGCAATTCAGGCGGCATCTGCCGGCGAGGCAGGTCGCGGCTTCTCGGTGGTGGCGGAAGAGGTGCAGCGGCTGGCGGAACGTTCGGCTGAAGCGACCAAGCAGATCGGCGCACTGGTGCGTACCATTCAGACCGATACCCATGACGCGGTCGCCGCTATGGAAAAGTCGACCCAGGGCGTGGTCGAGGGAGCCAAGCTGTCAGACGCGGCCGGTACTGCACTGTCCGATATCCGGAGCGTGTCGAACCAGTTGGCGGAACTGATTCAGGGCATTTCGGCCGCAACCGAGCAGCAGGCGACGTCGGCCAATGGCGTGGCCCAAAGTATCCAGAGCATCCTGACGGTGACCGAGCATACCCAGGAAGGTACACAGCAGACTGCCGAGTCGATTCGGGAACTGACCAGACTGGCCGAAGAGCTTAAGAATTCGGTGTCGCGTTTCCGCGTAGCCGCTTGACGGCAGCACTGGTCGTCAGCCGATTAAGACATGGTGCCCTGATTGCAGCGGGGCCATTAGTGATGCACGGTGGCGGGCCGGTATGTCGGCCTGTTGCCTTTAGCGCTGCCAACACAATGAAACAGATTCTCGTTGCCGCCGGATACGGTCCCTGCGTTGTTGTGCTCCTTGCCAAGGGGAACCACCCTTGGCTCGTCGCACGCCTAGCAGGCATCCGCATCCCCCAACAACGCGAACCCGCCTCATTCTGTTGAAAGCTCTTAGAATTTCCGTGAGGTAGTCATGACCACCCATTCTTCGGTTCCACCACAAGGTGTCCGAGACAACTTCGACGCCGGCTCCCTGTCTTGGGTGATGGGGGAAATCCGCGAGGCGTTGAACCGATCGAAGACCGCTGTGTTCGAGGCGGTTGCCCAAGACGAGGATGCCAGGTCAACTACGTTGCGTCAGGCCAAGGCTTATTTGCACCAGGCGCATGGCGCCTTGCAAATTGTCGATATTGATGGTGTTGCGATCATCACGGAAACCACCGAAGACTTGCTGGACCGGCTCGAGTCAGCGCAAATCGAGTTGACTGAAAAAGTTGCGCAAGTTATCGAAAATGCCTATCAGGCATTGGTTGAGTATCTGGAAGAATTGTTGTCCGGCGCGCCGCATCAACCGGTGCGTCTGTTCCCGTACTACAAGTCATTGCTGGAAGTGCGCAGCGCCGAACGGGTGCATCCTGCTGATTTATTCTTCCCCAATCTGGCGATCCGGCCTCAGTTGCCGCCGATTGATGATGCTGCATTTTCTGAAACGATTGATTATGCTGTGTTGCGCCAGCGCTTTGAAAAGGCGCTGCTGCCATTCCTGATCAAAAACGATCCGGCCCTGGAAACTGCCAATGCACGGTCGATGCAGGAAATCATTGCGCAGGTAGAGCGCATGCAGAGCAACCAGCAATCGCGCGGATTCTGGTGGGTGCTGCACGCGTTTGCCGAAGCGGTAACCGGCGGCCAGATCCAGAAGGAAATCTATGTCAAGCAACTGTTTGCGCGGATTAACCTGCAGATACGCCGTCTGAGCGAGGGTTCTGCCAGCATTGCCGAACGGCTGTTGCGCGACGCCTTGTTTTTCATTGCGCGAATCGAGCAACCGGCCCCGCGTGCGGTCCAGGTGCGTGGTGCCTACCAACTGGATGGACTGGTGCCAGTCGACTATGACAGGAAACGCTACGGTCAGATTGATAGCGATGCGTTGGCCATGGCCAGGGCTCGCCTGTCGCAGGCAAAAAACCTGTGGAACCGGATTGCAGCCGGCGACGCCAGCGGCGCCGAGGCGTTCGGTGCCGAAATGAAGGGCTTGACCGAAGCCGCCAGCAAGCTTGGCTCGACTTCATTGCTGAAATTGCTGCGTGAATTGAATGGCATTTCGCGCCATGCCGCTGCTGGCGCCCAGTCGGGCAGCATGCTCGGCCTGGAAATGGCCACAAGTTTGTTGTTTGTCGAAAATGCATTGGGCAATATCAGCCGCCTGACCGATGATTTCACCCAGCGCGCCGATGCCATGACGGCACGCCTGTTGTCGATCGTTGCGGGCGAGACGCCGACCGAGTCGTCGCCATGGCTCGATGAAATGTCCCGGGAAGCGCAACAACGCCAAACCATGATGGTGCTGGCCGGCGAAATGCAAAATAACCTGCGCCAGGTCGAGAAATTCCTGGACGATTATTTCCGTGAACCGGCCGAGCGTGCCGCGCTGTCGCAAATCGAACCGATCCTGCATCAGATCAGCGGCGCACTGGCGATTCTCGACCAGGACGACGCGTTGCGCGCGGTGCAGCATATTCAGTCAGTGGTGCGCCAGTTTGTCGAAAGTCCCGCAGAGGTAACGCCCGATGTGCAGGCCTTCCAGCATGTCGCCCAGAATGTCGGCGCATTGAGCTTCTTTATCGAAACGCTGCAACTGCAGCCGGAAAATGCAAAGCATCGATTTTCCTTCGATCAGCAGCAAGGCCTGTTCCAGGCCAATCTGGTCGAGCGAAGCGAAGCAGCCAGCAAAGCTGGCGCCATCCAGGAAGTCATCATCCCGGCGCTGGATGATGATGCCACGATACAGGCATTGCCGGTGGTTGAAGAACCGGCCTTGCCTACCGTTGAACAAGAGCTCGATCTGCACCAAATGCAGTCGGCAGAACTTGCGAGGTATCTTTCAGCAGAGCCAACTGACACCCGGCTCCAGGAACGACTGAAAGAATCCCTCGAACAAGTGCAGTTTGACGCTGCCCTGGTGGACAACCAGGAGGCAGGCGAACGCGCGCAGGCAGCCATCGATGTACTTGCGAATCCGGATTTTGCGCCGTCGGACGAGGCATTGGCCAATCTTGTCGCAGTAACCTCCAAGCCGGCCATCGCACAGCCGGCCGCGCCAACTGCGCCGGCGCCGACGACATCGGATGAAGCGGTGGATGCCGAACTTCTGGAGATATTCCTGTTCGAGGCCGAAGAAGTGCTGGCTTGCATCGATGCGACTGTGCCATTGTCGCGCCATGAACCGCAAAACCAGGAGCACCTGACCACCTTGCGTCGTTCTTTCCATACCCTGAAAGGTAGCGGCCGCATGGTCGGCCTGATGGCATTCGGCGAAGCTGCATGGAGTATCGAACAAGTTTTGAATTTGAAGCTGGCGGAAACCCATGGCGGCGATGCTGACCTGTATGCGTTGCTGGAACATGCTTCACAAGAGCTCACTGCATGGGTCGCCGACTTGCAAACCGAAGGCCGGTCCAGCCGCAGTCCGAACGCACTGGTCAGTGCCGCCGAGCGGGTAAGGGACGGGCAGCCATTTTCTTATGACGAGGCCGACAGTTACGTTGCTGCAGCCGATAGTGAGCTGGCCAGTGTGCCGTCATCCGTTGTCAGCACGCAGGCTGATGCAGCGCAGGCGGAAGAATCTGGCTTGCACTTCCTGGAGCCGGCTGCCACGTCCAGCTTGCCTGAGACTGTCAGCAACGACACCGAATCTGATTTTAATCTGGAAAGCCTTGGCGATATCGATATCGATATCGATACCGATGCCGGCATGACCTCCTCTGCTTTGACCGATACGGCCATCGCAGATGCGCAGGAGTTCCTGGTTGCCGAGCAAGTTGGTGCTGAAACGATCGAGGCGATTGAGATTCCTGATGACGCCGTGATCGAGGGGCTGACTTCAGACTCGAACACCGTTGCCATGGAAATTCCGCAACCAGCGCCCGTGGCAGAAGTCATCGATTTCCCAAGTCTGCAGACACCGGTGACGGCGCGCGATGACAGCGTCAAATATATTGGCGAACTGGAAATCAGCGTTCCTTTGCATAATATTTATCTGGCCGAAACTGATGATTTGGTCCGGATGCTGGCGCATGATATGGCCGAGTGGCGTCATGAGCCGGAGCGTAGCGTCAATATTCTGGCAGTGCATGCGGCGCATTCGCTGGCAGGCAGTTCGGCGACAGTCGGATTCAAGTCCTTGCAGGAAGTCGCGCACGGCCTGGAAATGGTATTGCAATGCCTGTTGCGCAAGCCTATCCGCTTGGACGATCTGGACTTTGACACGCTGACGTCCAGTGTTGAGCGCCTGAAAACGATGCTGCAAATGTTTGCGCTGGGTGAAATGCCCGGGCATGAGCCAGAACAAGTCCGGCTGCTGGCCACGATGCAGCAGGCACTGGAAGCGCGTTCGCAATCCTTACAGCAGGAGCAATTCGGCTTGGCATCGTTCGATGCCGCTGATTCTCTGGACAATGGCCAATCCACGGCCATCCCGCCAGAGCCGACGCTGGCAGAACTCGAAGCGCAGGAAGTGCAGCAAGCATCCACCACTGACAGCCCGGTTGCCGGTGCCGAATGGCAAGAGCCGGCGATGCCTGCGCCGACACTAGAAGCCATTGAAGTAGATGTTCCGGAAGCAGATGCTCCGGTCGAATCGGTCACCGCTATTGCTCCGGATACCGCGCTCCTCATCAAGGATGAGCTTGATGCCGACTTGTTGCCCGTGTTCCTGGAGGAGGGACGCGACATGCTGCCCGAAATCGGGGAAAAGTTGCGCGCATGGCAGCAGAATCTGGCGGATGCTAGTTTGCCGCAAGGGATGTTGCGCTTGCTGCATACGGTCAAAGGCAGTGCCCGGATGGCAGGTGCGATGGCGCTGGGCCAGCATATGCATGAAATGGAAACCCGTATCGAGACCATCATGCATTCGGGTTTCCCGTCCGCAGTGGCGATTGACGACTTGATGGCGCGTTACGACTATGGCTTGCAGCTGTTCGAAGTATTGCAGAATCCGAATGCAGCTGCACCTGCGCCAGTCGCCGACAGTAACAACACGTCTGGACAAAATCTTGCTGCCGCAGAAACCGGTACCGGACTGCTTGAACTGAATGCCGTGGTGCCGGTACGCACCGGTAATTTTGGCGAAACAGTGCCGGCACCTGCTGCGCAAAGAGCAGTAGCTGCCAGCGGTCCGGTGCCGCTAGTGCGCGTGCGCGCCGATATTCTGGATCGCCTGGTGAACCAGGCCGGTGAAGTGTCGATTTCCCGTTCTAAACTGGAAACTGAAGTTGGTACCTTGCGTAGTTCCTTGTCGGAGTTGACCGAGAACGTTTCGCGTCTGCGTACCCAGTTGCGTGAAATTGAAATGCAGGCCGAGTCGCAAATTACCTCGCGCATGTCGCAGACGGGCGAACGTGATTTCGATCCGCTGGAATTCGACCGTTTCACGCGTTTGCAGGAATTGACCCGGATGATGGCAGAAAGCGTCAATGACGTCGGGTCGGTCCAGCAAAATCTGGCGCGCACCGTCGACAGCGCCAGCATCGATTTGATCATGCAGGGGCGCCTGACGCGCGATTTGCAGCAGGACTTGATGCGGGTGCGGATGGTGCAGTTCGCCAGCATTTCCGAGCGGCTGTATCGTGTCACACGGCAGGCATCCAAGGAACTCGACAAGCGCGTCAATCTGGATATTCGTGGCAGTTCGGTCGAAATGGATCGCAGCGTTCTGGAAAGAATGGCCGGCCCATTTGAACATTTGCTGCGCAATGCGATCGTGCATGGCATCGAGTCGAAGGAAAAACGCCGTGCCAGCGGCAAGAGTGAAACCGGCGAATTGCTGGTGGAGATCCGCCAGGAAGGCAATGAAGTCGTGATTCAATTCACGGATGATGGCCAGGGTTTGCATATCGAGCGCATTCGTGAAAAGGCGCAGGCCAATGGCTTGCTGTCTGCCGACATGACCGAAAGTGAAGTCAGAGATCTGATTTTCCATCCGGGCTTTTCGACCGCCGACTCGGTGACCGAGCTGGCCGGCCGCGGCGTTGGCATGGACGTGGTGCGCTCTGAAGCGGTCGCGCTGGGCGGTCGAGTGGCGATCAAGTCCGAGCCGGGCAAGGGCGCGCAATTCATGATTCATCTGCCGCTGACACTGGCTGTCACGCAAGTGGTGGTCCTGTCGACCGGCGGCAAGATTTATGCGGTGCCATCCGTGCTGGTCGAGCAGGTGCAGCAGTTGAAGACCCATGCCCTGACCACTGCGTATAACGAAGGTGCCATTTTGTGGCAGGGCCAACGGGTGCCGATGTATTACCTGTCGACGTTGTTGGGCGACCGTGATGCCGCTGCCGTGGCGCAGCAGTATACGCCGCTGGTGATCATGAAGAGCGGTAATGACCGCGTGGCCTTGCACGTCGATGAGATCATCGGCAATCGCGAAGTGGTGGTCAAAAATATCGGACCGCAGCTGGCACGGATGATCGGCATTGCCGGCGCCACTGTACTCGGTTCGGGCGAAATCGTGCTGATTTTGAATCCGGTGCCGCTGGCGCAGCGCGCTGTGCATGATAACGTGCGCGCTCCGCGCATCGTTGATTCGGATGCGCCGGAAAATATGGGCGCGGTCGCCGAGATGCTTGGGAGCCAGCCGCCGGCAGCGCAGCCGGCAGCAGTACAGGGCCTGCGTACTCAAAACATCATCATGGTGGTCGATGATTCGCTGACCGTGCGCCGGGTTACCCAGCGCTTGCTGGTGCGCGAGGGCTATCAAGTGGTGCTGGCAAAAGATGGCGTGGATGCGCTCGAGCAGTTACAGGCAATCACCCCGGACGTGATGCTGGTCGATATTGAAATGCCGCGCATGGATGGCTTCGATCTGACCCGCAACGTGCGCGGCGATGAGCGGACCCGACATATCCCGATCATCATGATCACGTCGCGTACGGCAACCAAACATCGCAATTACGCGATGGAACTGGGCGTCAACGAGTATCTCGGCAAGCCGTATCAGGAAGATGATTTGCTCAAGTCGATTACCGGCTTTATCAACAAGGAAACGCCGGTCAATTGAGCGCTTCCTGCCGCCAGACGATCAACCCGCATCGACGCATGATGCGGGTTTTTTTTGCCTATGACCCGGGTTTTTCAGCGACTTGTTTGACCACTGCGTAGCGCGCCAGCGTGCGTCTTCTGGCGTCGTCGTGCAGTACGATGGGCGCCGGATAATCTTTGCCCAGTTCAATACCAGCCTGTTGCAGCGCTGCCTGGGGCGCCAGCCAGGGCGCGTGGATATGTCGCTGGTCGAGCCTGGCCAGCTGCGGCAGGTAGCGGCGGATGAATTTGCCTTCGGCGTCGAATTTTTCTGATTGGGTGACCGGATTGAAGATCCGGAAATAGGGTTGCGCATCACAGCCGGAAGAGGCCGCCCATTGCCATCCGCCATTGTTGGCAGCCAGGTCGAAATCAATCAGCTTGTCGGCGAAATAGGCTTCTCCACGGCGCCAGTCGATCCCGAGGTCCTTGATCAGGAAGCCGGCACTGACCATGCGCAGGCGGTTGTGCATGTAACCGGTCTGATTCAGCTGCAGCATGGCGGCATCGACCAGCGGATAGCCGGTGCGGCCATCGCACCAGGCTTCGAATGCTTTTTGTGCGTCAGCACCATGCTCCCACTGGATGGCGTCATAGGCCGGTTTGAAAGAGCGGCTAGTCACATGGGGCGCATGATGCAGGATCATGAAATAAAAATCGCGCCAGATCAATTCCGACAGCCAGGTCGATGCGCCTGCGCCGCCTTGACCGGAACGGATTGCATCCCACGCGAGTCGTGCCAGCATCCGGATAGATACCGTGCCAAAGCGCAGGTGTACTGATAGATGGGAGGGGCCATCGAGTGCGGGGAAATCCCGCTGCAGATGGTAGCGCGCCAGGCGCGGCAGGAAATCGTCCAGCAATGCCAACCCGCCCGAAGTGCCGGATGGGATAGGCAGCGCAGATGATGCTGCAGCGGCAAAACCGAGTTGCGCCAGGGTCGGGATACCGGCGGCTGCGGCAGTTGCCGGTGCCAGTGCATGTACTTGGTCGAGCACCGGATAGGGTGCCAGACAGGCATTTGCGCTGTCTTGACCGAGTCTTTTCAGCCAGCTATTCTTGTATGGAGTAAATATCGAAAAAGGCTTGCCGGCCTGCGACAAAATCTCATCTTTTTCAAAGATAACCTGATCCTTGACGCATAAAAAATCGATGCCGGCAGCGTCCAGCAATTGTTCGACCCTGGCGTCGCGCGCCAGCGCCTGCGGCTCATAATCACGGTTGGCAAACACTGCCTGTGCACCGAGTGAATGTGCCAGACTTGGAATGGCTTGTTCGGCCCATGCATGCTTGACGATCAGCGCGCTGCCCAGCTGTCGAAGCTCTGCATCCAGTTCTGTCAAACTAGCGTGGATGAAGCTGACCCGGCGGTCAGCGGGCGCCAGCCTGTCCAGAATCGCCCGGTCAAATACAAAGACGCATGCCACCCTGTCGCTTTGTGTCAATGCAATGTGCAAGGCGGCATGATCCACCAAGCGTAAGTCGCGTCTGAACCAGACCAGCGAAGTAGTGAAGCGTTTCATTGCTGCTGCAGTCAATTGATGTAAGGAAACCGGCATGGCCCGCAGTTCGGTGCGGCCCATGGGGGAAAGCTTGATTGTATGCAGAAACCGTCTGCACGGCACGCTTTTGCCGCGCAGACGGCTACGGCTGTGCTGCTGGTCGATGGCTTGTGAATTTGAAACGGGGGCAGCGTATCGGCTGCTAAAACTGGTAAAATGTGCCCATGGCGAACTACAGCAAGACCCGCAAATCTTCCTCCAAGCCTGGCGTTTCCCAGGATATCCCTGATTTTTCTGAAATCCCCGAAGAATCTGCGGCGCCCGAATTGAATCTGGCAAATCATTTTTTGATTGCAATGCCTTCCATGCTTGACCCGGTCTTTGGCGGCACGGTGATCTACCTGTGCGAGCACAATGCCAGCGGCGCGCTCGGGGTCATTATCAACAAACCGACCGACATGACGATGCAGGTCTTGTTCGAGAGGATCGAACTGGCGCTGGAAATTGCACCACAACCAATGACGGCCAAGCCGGTCATGTTTGGCGGCCCGGTCCAAGTCGAGCGCGGCTTTGTCTTGCATAGCCCGACTGGTATTTATTCGTCGACCATGCCGGTCAGCGACGCGATTGCGTTAACCACGTCCAAGGATATTCTGGAAGCGGCCGCTGCCGGCAATGGTCCGCACAAGATCCTGGTGTCGCTCGGCTGCGCCGGATGGAGCGCCGGCCAGCTGGAGGAAGAGATTGTCAAAAATGGCTGGTTGACCGTGCCGGCCGATCCGGCAATCGTGTTTGATTTGCCGGCCGAGCAGCGCTTTACCGCCGCCGTGAAACTGCTCGGGTTCGACCCGAGCATGCTGGCTGGCGAAGCCGGCCATGCATGACCAACTCAGGCGCGCAGGATGGAAACGGTTCTCGGCTTCGATTTTGGATTGAAACGTATCGGTGTGGCGGTTGGCAATACGCTGATCCGACAGGCGCAACCGCTGATGATCATTGCCGCGGCTACTAACGAGGCCAAGTTCGCTGCGATTGCCAGCCTGATGGCCCAATGGCAGCCCGGGCGCTGTGTTGTTGGCGTGCCTTTGCATCCGGATGGCGTCGAACACGAAATGACCCAACGCTGCCGGCGCTTTGCCAACCAGCTGCATGGGCGCTTCGGCATGCCGATACTGGTGGTCGATGAGCGTTATTCTTCGGCGGTCATAGCGCACAAGCGCGGACAACTGATCGATGACCAGGCCGCTGCAATCATTTTGCAACAATACTTGGACTCATTTCATGAATAGCAGTGTGATGCGTTCTACTCAGAAAGGGCCCTGGCAAGGCGTCGCGACGCGATCAATAGTACGACTATTGACAAGGAGCGCAACGCGGCCAGGGCCCTTTCTGAACAGAACCCGGAGGGAACAGTCTATTTGGGCGTCGCGCGTTGTTGCGCCGCTAGCACAGGAGACCACCCTGTGCGTCGCGACGACGCCTAGCGCACCATCCCAAATAGGCTGTTCGCACACATTGCTATTCATGAAATGAGTCCAATAACTATGTCGAATCTTGAACTGGATGCCGAGGCGCTGTATCAAACGCTGGCCAAGCGAGTGAAGGGCGGCCTGGCTGCGGCTGACCGGGTAGCCATTGTCGGCATCTATTCGGGCGGCGCCTGGCTGGCCGAACGTCTGGCCGCCGAACTGCAATTGACTGAACGGCTAGGCTTCATTGATGTGTCGTTCTATCGCGACGATTATGCAGAAAAAGGCTTGCCGGCCACTGTCAAGCCGACCCAGATTCCGTTTGAAGTCGATGGCGCCACGATTTTGCTGGTCGATGACGTGTTGTACACCGGCCGTACCACGCGCGCTGCGATTAATGAATTGTTCGATTACGGCCGCCCGGCCCGGATCATGCTCGGCGCGCTGGTTGACCGCGGCGGACGCGAGCTGCCGATCGCCGCCGATTTCGTGGCCGAAACCGTTTCCCTTGAACCGAACCAGTCGCTGGTTTTGCAACGCGCCGATGACGGCCGCTTTTCCCTGAACATCAACCATGCATAATCCGCAACTGAACAAAAATGGCGAGCTGCAGCATCTGCTGACCATCGAAGGCTTGCCCAAGTCCGTCGTCACCCATATTCTCGATACCGCTTCTTCGTTCGTCAGCATCGGCGACCGCGAAGTCAAGAAAGTGCCGCTGATGCGCGGCAAAAGCGTGTTCAACCTTTTTTTTGAAAATTCGACGCGCACCCGCACTACCTTTGAAATCGCTTCCAAGCGTCTGTCGGCCGATGTCATCAACCTGAATATTGCCGCATCGAGCGCGTCCAAGGGCGAGTCGTTGCTGGACACGATCGACAATCTCGCGGCGATGCACGCCGACATGTTCGTGGTGCGCCATGCGCAATCCGGCGCGCCCTACCTGATTGCCAAACACCTGATTGATACGCGCCAGTCGCACGTGCATGTGGTCAATGCCGGCGACGGCCGCCATGCCCATCCGACCCAGGGCTTGCTGGACATGTACACGATTCGGCATTACAAGCAGAATTTCCATAATCTGCGGGTGGCGATCGTCGGCGATATCCTGCACAGCCGGGTGGCACGCTCCGACATCCATGCCCTGACCACGCTGGGGGTGCCGGAAATCCGCGCGATCGGCCCGCGTACTCTGTTGCCCAGCGGCCTGGAGCAGATGGGCGTGCGGGTATTCACCGACATGGCTGCCGGACTGAAGGACGTCGATGTGATCATCATGCTGCGCCTGCAGAACGAGCGCATGAGCGGCGCCTTGCTGCCGTCGGCGCAGGAATTCTTCAAGAGCTACGGCTTGACTACCGAGCGGCTGGCGCTGGCCAAGCCGGATGCGATCGTCATGCATCCAGGACCGATGAACCGCGGCGTCGAAATCGAGTCGGCGGTAGCCGACGGTGCGCAGGCAGTGATCTTACCGCAGGTGACCTTTGGTATTGCAGTGCGCATGGCGGTAATGAGTATCTTGGCAGGAAATTAATTTATTTTATTAATTGCGGGACAGAGTTAAGCGGGGCCGCCAAGGCGTAGCGGTACTCTGTCCTCAACACTTTAAAATGCGGGACAAAGTCAAGCGGGGCCGCCAAGGTGCAGCGTCACTCAGTCCTCAACATGACAGCAATGCAGGACTGAATTGCGCCAGGCAGTATCCTGTACTCAAGACGATAACACATGAAAATACACATTAAAAATGGCCATCTGATCGATCCGGCCAATGGCATCGATGCGCAGCAGGATCTGTATGTGGCCAACGGCAAGGTCGCTGCGGTGGGCCAGGCCCCGGATGGATTTACAGCAGACCGCACCATCGACGCGCAAGGCTTGATGGTCATGCCGGGTCTGGTTGACTTGAGCGCCCGGCTGCGCGAGCCCGGTTATGAATACAAGGCGACGCTGGAGTCGGAAATGCAGGCTGCGATGCAGGGCGGCGTCACCAGTCTGGTCTGTCCGCCTGATACCGAGCCGGTCCTGGATGAGCCGGGCCTGGTGGAAATGTTGAAGCACCGTGCCAGATCGCTGAACCAGGCGCATGTCTATCCGCTGGGTGCGCTGACGGTCGGCTTGCGCGGCGAGGCGCTGACCGAGATGGCGGAATTGACCGATGCCGGCTGCATCGGCTTTTCGCAAGCTGATCAGCCGATTCTGGATACCACTGTGCTGCTGCGGGCACTGCAGTATGCGCATACCTTCGGTTTCACGGTGTGGCTACGTCCGCAAGACCCGTATCTCGGGCGTGGCGGGATTGCCCACAGCGGTGCGGTGGCATCGCGACTGGGCTTGTCCGGGGTGCCGGTCATGGCCGAGACCATTGCCTTGCACACGATTTTCGAATTGATACGCGCTACCGGTGCGCGCGTGCATCTTTGCCGCATGTCGTCAGCTGCCGGGCTGGAGCTGGTGCGCGCAGCCAAGAAGGAAGGTTTGCCGGTGAGCTGCGATGTCGGCGTGCATCACATCCATCTGACCGACATGGATATCGGTTTTTTCGATGCCAATGCGCGCATGACGCCGCCTTTGCGAGCCCAGCGCGACCGCGACGCGATTCGCCTCGGACTGCTGGATGGCACCATTGATGCCGTTTGCTCGGATCATGCACCGGTCGACGAAGATGAAAAACTGCTGCCGTTTGGCGAAGCATCGCCGGGCGCAACCGGACTCGAGTTGCTGCTGGCCTTGACCTTGAAGTGGGCCGATGAAAGCGGCAAGCGTGGCGATGGCGTGTTAGCCAAGGCGATTGCCACAATCAGCAGCAATGCGGCGCACATAGCAGGTCTGCCGGCCGGCCGGCTGAATGTGGGTAGCGTCGCCGATATCTGTCTGTTCGACCCGGCAGTGCTTTGGAAAGTGGAGGCGCGCGCGCTGGCCAGCCAGGGCAAGCATACGCCTTTCCTCGGCTATGAATTGGCCGGGCAGGTGCAAGCCACCATGGTCGCCGGCCATGTCGCTTTCCAGCGGAGCAAGTAATTGCGGAATCTGTTGCGGCATTTGCCACGTAGGGCAACACAAACAGGCGTGGCATGATTGTCTACCGGATCATGCGCGTCTGTATGCACCTGTTGCTGGGTTTGTGGACCTGCGCCTTCGTTTTTCCGCTGACCGACGCCGCCGGACGGACCTGGCGCATCCGGCACTGGTCGATCAAGCTGTTGGCGCTGTGCCGCCTGCAGGTCGAGATCATCGATGCAGCCGGCGCGCCAGTGGCGCCGCGTGCGCTGATCGTTGCCAACCATATATCGTGGCTGGATATTTTTGTCATCAATTCCTGGCATCCGTGCCGCTTCGTGGCCAAATCCGATATCCGCGACTGGCCGCTGATCGGCTGGCTGTGCAACCGGTCCGGCACGATTTTCATTGCGCGCGGCCGCCTGCGCGACGTGCGGCGCATTTATGAAGGACTGGTGCATAGCCTGGAGGCCGGCGAGCATGTCGCATTTTTCCCGGAAGGCACCACCAGCGAGCAGGGCACGGTGCTGCCGTTTCATTCAAACCTGTTCGAGGCGGCAGCCGAAGCCAAGGTGCCGATTCAGCCGTTTGCATTGCGTTATCTGGTGCCTGATGGCAAGCCAGGCCAATACCACCCCGCAGTCACATTCGTCGGCGACATGAGCTTTGCGGACAGCATGATCATGATTCTGAAGGCGGGGAAGATCAAGGCCGAACTGATCCGTCTGCCCTTGATCGAGACTGCCGGGTGCCATCGCCGGGAACTGGCGCATGCGGCGCGGCAGTCGATTGCTGCGGCGCTCGACGAGTCAGCGGCCGAGCGCGCCGCCTGACGCGGGCGCTACCTGTCAATTGGGCCAGCCAATCAGCCGTGCGCTTGATATTGCGGGCAATCGACTTGCAGTACGCTGCGGTCTTCCAGCCGCAGCGCGGTCAGCTTGCCGCCCCATACGCAGCCGGTATCCAGCCCGATCAGGTTCGGCCGCAGCACCAAGCCCAGCGTCGACCAATGGCCAAAGACGATGGTGGTATCGCTGCTGCGCCGGTGTGGCATGTCAAACCAGGGCAGGAAGCCGGCTAGTGCGGGACCGAATGCCTCCTTGTTGGTCAATTCCATGGCGCCGTCGGGCGTGCAATAGCGGATGCGGGTCAATGCATTGACGATGCAACGCAGACGGTCGGTGCCGGTCAGCGCATCATCCCATTTGGCCGGCTGGTTGCCATACATGTCGCGCAAGAAATCGATCCAGTCCGGTCCACGCAGCACGCATTCGACTTCATGTGCCAGGTCGAGCGTTTGCTGCACCGTCCATTGCGGCAGCACGCCGGCATGCACCATCAGGCAGCCTTGTTCGAGATGGGCCAGCGGACGCTTGCGCACCCAGTCGAGCCATTCATCCCGGTCTGCGGCTTGCAGGATGTCCTGGAGCGTGTCGGATGCATGGGCCTTGCGGATGCCATGGGCAACCGCCAGCAGATGCAGATCATGATTGCCGAGCAGGGCGGTGGCGCGCGAGCCGAGCTGGCGAATGGTGCGCAGGGTTTCCAGTGACTTGGGTCCGCGATTGACCATGTCGCCGACGAAGACCAGCCGGGCATCGGCGGATTCAGACTGGATTCGCTCAAGCAGGGGCAGCAGGCTGGGTTGGCAGCCTTGCAGGTCGCCGATAGCATAGGTGGGCATAAGTTCAGCTGAATCCAGTCATGATGAAAAATCGGGCAATGCGCTGTGCAGGAAAAGTCATTTTTGATGTAATTTTATTAAAAATCCCGGGCGATGCCGATTTTTGGTGCTGTTTGGATATTAAGTTAAGGCGGCGGCTTGCCAATCCCTTTAAAATTCATCCAGCGGGTTTTTCTTGCACAAAACTTTGTCATGATACCCGCGATCAGCCGGCATGCTTTGACCGGGCCATATCAGCCGCATCTGCGGATGGGGGAATATTGGCCGACAACGGCTGGCATGGCATCGCATCCAGGGTAGTCGACGGCTCATCGTGCATATACGCACTCTTACTTTATACGCCGTGGCGAATGGTCAGTATCGGGATGATGAAAAGACTTTTTGATTTGTTGCTGGCAGGGATGGGTTTGGTGCTGTTCGCGTTGCCGATTATGCTGCTTGCCTTGCTGGTGCGCTGTACCTCACGCGGACCGGTCATTTATTGGTCGGATCGGGTCGGACGCAATAATGCTTTATTCAAAATGCCGAAGTTTCGTACCATGCGCGTCGATACGCCGGCACTCGCCACCCATTTACTGGCTGATCCGGATCAGTTCCTGACGCCGGTCGGGTCGTTCCTGCGCAAATCCAGTCTGGATGAATTGCCGCAGCTTTGGAGTATCTTCAAGGGCGATATGAGTTTTGTGGGGCCCCGTCCGGCCTTGTTCAATCAAACGGATCTGATTACGTTACGCACCCAATATGGCGTGCAACACCTGGTGCCAGGATTGACAGGATGGGCGCAGATCAACGGCCGGGATGAATTGCCGATTCCCGATAAGGTACGTTTCGATGTCGTCTATTTGCAAAATCAGTCGTTTTGGCTGGATATGAAAATCCTCTTTTTCACCTTCGTGAAGGTGGTGCGACGGGAAGGCGTGACACATTGAGAGTGCTTGTAAGAAAGTTTATTCTCGAACTGTCTTACGGCTGCTTGTTGTGCAATATCGGTCAATAAACGCAAGATGAACAGATCTGTATTAAGAGGCGGTCATCCAGGCTTAAAATAATGTCATTAATTTGATATAGTCGGAATCGACTTGGGCGCGTTGACTTTTTATTAATGAACGGCAATTGTATTTGATGAAATCGATCCTGGAATTACCACGTTTTTATAAAAAGTTGATAGCCGTGACAGTCGATTTGCTGCTGTTGCCATTGACATTCTATCTGGCGATCGCATTGCGTTACGAAGGCATGACGGTTGCCTTGTTTACGCAATATCTGTGGCTGATTCTGGCTGCCCCCGCCATATCGATCCCGATTTTCATCCGGTTGGGTTTGTATCGGGCCGTGATTCGCTACATTGATCATAAAATCGTGTATATCGTGGTCATCGGCGTGACCTTGTCGGTGATCGGCATGGCTGCGTTGGCCACATTGACCCATTTGGCGGGCACGTCGCGCGCGGTATTCGGGATTTACTGGATTAGCGCAATTCTGTATGTGGTTGCCAGTCGCTTCATGGCGCGCGGCTATTTTTTGCATGCAAGTAATGCTCATGGCGCAACCCGGGTAGCGATTTATGGCGCCGGCAAGGCCGGTACCCAGCTTGCCAGCGCATTGCGTGGTGGCAACGAATATTCGCCGGTGGCGTTTATTGATGACAAGACGGAATTGCACGGCACCATTATTGCCGGGATCAAGGTTTATCCCTCCTCTAACCTGGCAACGCTGATCGCCAAAAAGCATATTGATGGCGTCTTGCTGGCCATGCCGGCGCAGTCCAAAGCCCAGCAGCGGCGCATCATTGATCGGCTGGAACCCTTGAAAATCAAGATCCGGGTCATGCCGCCGTTGAAAAGCCTGCTTTCCGGCACGTCACGCGTCGAGGATGTGCGGGAAATCGAAATCGAGGATTTGCTCGGGCGCGATCCGGTGGAGCCGGATGCCGGCTTGATTTCACAATGCATTACCGGAAAAACCGTGATGGTGACCGGGGCCGGCGGCTCGATCGGTTCCGAGTTGTGCCGCCAGATTGTCAAGCTGCGCCCGGCACGGCTAGTATTGCTGGAAACGTCTGAATATGCGCTGTATTCGATTGAGCAGGAAATGCGCGCCCTGCAAAAGGCGCTCAAGTTCGAAGCCGATGTCATGCCGTTTCTCGGCTCGGTGCTGGAACAGGAAAAGTGCGAGCGGATCATGCGCAGCTTTGACGTGGAAACGATTTACCATGCCGCAGCCTACAAGCACGTGCCGTTGGTCGAACATAACCCGATTGAAGGCATCCGCAATAATGCGCTTGGCACGCTGAGCCTGGCGCAGGCAGCGATTGCGGCAGGTGTTAAATGTTTTGTGCTGATTTCCACCGATAAGGCGGTGCGTCCGACCAATGTGATGGGTTCCACCAAGCGTTTGGCTGAATTGATCTTGCAGGCATTTGCCCGGCAACAAAAGCGCACCCGTTTTTGCATGGTACGCTTTGGCAATGTGCTGGGTTCGTCGGGGTCGGTGGTGCCGCTGTTTCGCAAGCAAATCATGACAGGCGGCCCGATCACGGTGACCCATCCGGAAATCACGCGCTATTTCATGACGATTCCCGAAGCGGCGCAACTGGTGCTGCAGGCCGGCGCCATGGGTGAGGGCGGCGATGTGTTCGTGCTGGATATGGGCGAGCCGGTCAAGATCATTGACCTGGCCAAGCGGATGGTGCATTTGAGCGGCCTGGAAGTCAAAAGCGACAGCGCGCCGGAAGGCACGATCGAAATCCAGCAAATCGGCCTGCGCCCCGGCGAAAAGCTGTATGAAGAATTACTGATCGGCTCCAACGTGGAAGGCACCGGGCATCCATTGATCATGCGTGCGCAGGAAGCCGAAATCCCGTGGCCGCTGCTGCAGGATTTGCTCAGAAAACTGGAAGCCGCCTGCGACCGTTTTGATTATGAAGCAGTCCGTGAATCGCTGATTCAGATCGTGCCGGGATATACCCCACAGTGCGGCATCGAAGACTTTATCTGGCGGGTCCAGAATAGTAGCGCCGTGATGTCGGCAGGAGACCCGACGGTACATTGATTGTGCTGGGAAAAACGGTTGCTGGGCAGTTCGCGGCGCATGCAGGCAGGAGTTGCCGTAACGGATCTGGTGCATGGCTGAGCGTGGTCGCCGTTATTGCCGTGAAGTAGGCGTGAAGTTCTGCGCTCCCGCGCTGGCGCAAGCAAGGTTTTCTTTCAATATTCATTTATCCTTAACATGTTAAAACTCTCTCAAAGCATCTTCAAAGCCTACGATATCCGCGGGATTATCGGCAAAACCCTGGATGCCTCGATTGCCCGCCAGATTGGCCAGGCTTTTGGCAGCGCGGTACGCGCCAAAGGCGAAAGCGTCGTCGTGATTGGGCGGGACGGCCGCCTGTCCGGGCCGGAGCTATCCGGCGCACTGGCCGAAGGCTTGCAGGCCGCCGGCGTCGATGTGATCGACCTGGGCGTGGTGGCGACACCACAGGTGTACTTTGGCACGCAGGTGCTGGACGCCAAGTCCGGCATTATGGTGACCGGCAGCCATAACCCGCCGGATTACAATGGTTTCAAGATGGTGCTGGCCGGTGAGGCGATCCATGGCGAGACGATTCAGGCGCTATATCAGGCAATCACCAACGGTGCGTTTACGCAGGGTGAAGGACGCTACCGCCAGCATGACATCCGCGACGCCTACCTTCAGCGCATCGTCGGCGATGTGAAGCTGGCGCGCCCGATGAAAATTGCGGTCGATTGCGGCAATGGCGTCGCCGGCGCATTTGCCGGTGACCTGTACCGCGCCATGGGTTGCGAAGTCATCGAATTGTTTTGCGAAGTCGATGGCACCTTCCCGAACCATCATCCGGATCCTGCCCATCCGGAAAACCTGCAAGACCTGATCCGTTGCCTGCGCGACAGCGATGCCGAGATCGGCCTGGCGTTCGACGGTGATGGCGACCGCCTGGGTGTGGTGACCAAAGACGGCCAGATCATTTTCCCGGACCGGCAATTGATGTTGTTCGCGGAAGACGTGCTGCGCCGTCATCCTGGGCAACCGATCCTGTACGATGTCAAATGCACGCGTCACCTGGCGCCGTGGATTGCCGAGCGCGGCGGCCAGTCGCTGATGTGGAAAACCGGCCATTCGCTGGTCAAGGCCAAGATGCGCGAGACCGGCGCGCCCTTGGGTGGCGAAATGAGCGGCCATATCTTTTTCAAGGACCGCTGGTATGGTTTCGACGATGGCCTGTATGCCGGCGCACGCCTGCTGGAACTGTTGAGCCGGCAAGCGGATTCATCCGCCATCCTGAATGCGCTGCCGCAATCGACCTCCACGCCGGAGTTGCAGCTGCAACTGACTGAGGGCGAAAATTTCACGCTGATCGAAAAGATGCAGCGCGAAGCGCGCTTTCCCGGGTCCGACCAGATCATCACCATCGACGGCTTGCGGGTTGAATATCCGGATGGTTTCGGCCTGGCGCGCTCTTCCAATACAACGCCAGTGATCGTGATGCGCTTCGAAGCCGAATCGCAAGCAGCGTTACAGCGCATCCAGAGCGAATTCAAGCGCGTGATTCAGGCAGCCAAACCGGACGCCGTATTGCCGTTTTAATGCCGCGGGCGCGCCCAGACCATGCGGCCCGGAGCAGGACCATCTGACCGGGCCGGCAGCATGTTCGGGCATGCCCGGGCACGACGCGCTTGCCTGCCGATGTCCGCTGTAGCCTGCCTGGCGCAGCAAAAGGCTGCTGCAGAGCGCATGAAGGCGGCATAATACGGATCATGACAATACGACCGATGATCTCTTTTCCCAATAATATTGTTTTTGCCGCGCAGGCAATGGCTATGCGCGCGTACGCTGCAGACGCAGCTGCTTGCTGATGCGGCTACTGTATTCGATCGCCTGGTGGCTGGCGCTGCCGCTGGTATTGGCGCGGCTGTGGTGGCGCAGCCGCAAGGAGTCTGGCTACTGGCAGCATGTGCCGGAGCGGCTCGGTTTTTATGATGAAATTGCGGTTGATCGGTCGCGCCCGCTGCTCTGGGTGCATGCAGTCTCGGTAGGCGAAACACGCGCGGCAGAGCCGCTGATCGATAGCCTGCTGGCCGAGTACCCGGGCGCAGTTATTTTGCTGACCCACATGACGCCCACCGGACGGGCTACCGGCGCTGCCTTGTTTGGCAAGCATGCGCCGCGTCTGGTGCAATGTTACCTGCCGTACGATACCGGCTGGATGGTGCGGCGCTTCCTGCATTATTTTGGCCCGCGCCTGTGCGTGCTGATGGAAACCGAAGTCTGGCCGAATCTGATCGCCGAATGCGTCAGCCATCGGGTCCCGGTGGCGCTGGTCAATGCCCGCTTGTCGGCGCGTTCGCTGGCCAAGGCGCAGCGGCTTTCCAGCCTGATGACCGAGGCAGCCCAGGGGTTTGCCTGCGTCGCCGCCCAGACCGAAGCCGATGCAGCGCGGCTGCGCCAGATGGGGGCGGTAAATGTGCAGGTGACCGGCAACATCAAGTTTGATGTGGCGCCGCCGCAGGAAATCCTGATCAGGGGCGCTGCCTTGCGCGGACAGATCGGCACCCGTCCGGTGCTGCTGTGCGCCAGCACCCGCGATGGCGAAGAGGCGCTGATCCTGGATGCCATGGACAGCTGCGACATGCAGGGCGCGCTGGTGATGATCGTGCCGCGCCATCCGCAGCGTTTCGATGAAGTCGCGCGCCTGGTCGCCATGCGCAATATTATGCTGTGCCGCCGCTCCGAACTCGGCACCAGTTGGGTCGGACCCGAAGTGCAGGTGCTGCTGGGCGACTCGATGGGTGAACTGTTTGCCTATTATGCGGCCTGCGATGTCGCCTTTATCGGCGGCAGCCTGTTGCCGCTGGGCGGGCAAAACCTGATTGAGGCCTGTGCGCTCGGCAAGCCGGTCTTGATCGGTCCGCACACCCACAACTTCCATGCGATCAGTGCCGATGCGGTGACCGCAGGTGCGGCGATCCGGGTGGCCGATGCGGCCGGCATGCTGCAGCAGGCCAGACGTTTGTTGCAGGGGGAGGTCGAGCGCATCGTGATGGGTGCCAAAGCCAAGGCATTTGCACAGCAGCATCGCGGCGCAACCGCTCGAACCATGGATCTGCTCAAGCCCTTGATCGGCTAGCCAGCCCCGCAGATTGGACGCAGATGGCGATCGGCTGCGCTAATGCAGCGACGGCCGGCGTTTTCCGAAAATCCGTAACATGCATGCTGTTTGGCAGTCAGCCGCCCGATGGTTGGAATGCAGCCTCAGCCGAGACAGAAGTCGAACGCTGGCGACGCGCAGCGCGTCTTTATCTGCGCGCAAACACAGCTTGCAAGCCATGACGCCGTTGCAGGCATCGCTGCCGTATCGGCACTTCCATTCCGAAGATAAGTAGCAGGTCAGGTGGCCACTTGATTGCGGCCCGCCGATTTTGCACGGTACAAGGCTGCGTCGGCGGCGGCCAAGAGCGATTCCAGGCTCATTGCCACGTCTGCCAAGGCCGCGATGCCGGCACTGAGCGTGATCGTGATGGTGCCGTGTTCGGTGGCGAAGGCCTGCTGTTGCACGGCATTGCGGATGCGTTCGGCGACCTCGGCGGCCGCCAAGATACCGGTGTAAGGCTGCAGCACGACGAACTCCTCGCCGCCGATCCGGGCGAAGCAGTCATATTCGCGCATGTTTTGCTGGCATATTGCCGCCACCTGCCGCAGCACCGTATCCCCCATGGCATGGCCGTAGCAGTCGTTGATTTTCTTGAAGTGATCGATATCGAGCATGATCAGCGCCAGTGGCTGATGCTGGCGTTGCCAACGGGCGATTTCGCGCTGCCCGACTTCGATGAAATAACGCCGGTTATAGGCGCCGGTCAGCTCATCGGTGGTCGCTTGGCGCTCCAGGGCAGCGTTCGCCGCGCTGAGTTCGACAGTGCGGGCTGCCACCCGCTGCTCCAGTTCGTCGCGCGCCTGGCTCAGTTCTGTCACGGAATTGCGGACGGTCTCGGCCATGGTGTTGAAGGCCAGCGCCACTTGGCCAATCTCGTCCTGGGACCGGGGTATTAGACGCTGGTCGTAGTCTCCTTCCTGGAAGCGGCGCAGTCCAGCCACCAGGATCGTGATGCGGCGCGTAATGGCCGACGCCATCCAGATGGCGATGGCGATGACGCCAATCATCATGATGGCCGTGGACCAACTAAGGCGCAGGGTCATCGCCTGCAGCTCTTGCCGGATTTTGCCGTCAAGTTCGATCAGCTTTTGTTGCAGCGAGCGGTCGCGAGTTGCAATCAGCGCATCGATCTGGGCCTTGGTGTCAGTCGCCGGCTTGTGAAATTCATCGACATTGGCGCCAATCGTTACCCAGCCGAAGCCGGCTGGCGTATTGCCGTACTGGCCGGTAAAGTACGGGATGGCGGCAGCTGTCGTCAGCTTCCACAGGCCGCTCCACAGGATCACGAAGGATCCCGATCCGCCGTGTTGCGCCAAGTCGCGCCAGCCTGCGCACTGCGGCGCGGAGTTAACGTAACGGCAGTCCAGGGCAACTTGGCCGAGGCGCATCTGTTCGCTCGATTGCCGCTTCTTCTGGCTTTGCTCGAAATACGGCGCTTGCTGCGCCAGAAAGATGTCGCTCGGCAGGCCGCTGGATCGCATGCGCTGGTACATGTCTTCTTCCAGCCACGGCGGCACCGGCTTGCCGGTTGCCGGATCATAGCCGGGGATCGAATGATGCCGCGGGTGGGCGATATTCTTGCCGTTGTAGTCCCAGATGAACGCATAGTTGCCATTGGCAGCGTCGGGGATCGCGGTATAGCGCTCCTGGTTGGGCATCAGGTGGTCGCTGAACTGGCGGATGTGTGTATGGTCCAGCGCCAGCGTCACATAACCGATTTTCTTTCCGTCGCGGATCACCGGCTTGGCCCAGCGGATCAGCCCCTTGAAACGCAGGCCGACTGGATTTTCCTTGCCTGCATAGGCAGCTTTTTCAGGTTCAAACGGAATGCCGGCAGTGCGGGCGCGCTCTGGGGTATACATGCCGATGATGGGCGAGGGCCGGTAGGCGCCGATGACGCCGGAGACATAGATCTGATTGGGCGCGAGTGCGTCGAGATGACGGAAATAGGTCTCGGCTTTCACATAGGTGTTGGCCGGGTCGGCGACATTGCGTCGTTTGGACCCAAGCAGATCGCCGGTGGTTACCTTCACCCGTTCCTGGCCGTCCAGGCCGACAAAGGTCATCTCCAGGTAAAGCGGGCGGCGCACGAGATTGCCGATCCGCTCCGGCGCACGGTAATGGAAATCCTTCTGGTTGTCCGGCAGCGAAGGCGTGACGGCGCGGGTGTCTGGCGTGTCAGGCATCACCGGCTCCCACGCTTTGCCATCCTTGGCCAGTCGCCACGGGCCATGCTCGATGACGCCGCGTACCCGGGCTTGCAAAAATGACCGGTAGGCGGCCTCGGTCGGTTCCAGGAGCGCAGCCATGTGGCTGTCGGCATCGCGATCGTAGAGGAAGTCTGCCAGGCTGCGCGCGGTATCGGTCGTCAGCCGTTCAATGGCTTCACGCGAGCGCATGTCCAGCTGGCGGATCGAATCGTTCGTAACCCGGGCGCCTACCTCCTGCACCGTGGCGCGCATGTCTTGCAAAACATGACTGGCATGATCGGTCACCTGTTGGCCCAGCATCTGGTAAGCCTGCCAGGCAAGGGCGGCAAGCACCAGCAGCGGCAGCAATTTGATCAGCACGAACAAGCCGATCAGTTTGGTCCGGATGCTCCAGCTCGAGAGCGGCGTGCGTATCGTGCGTATCAGCTGCGGTTGCAGGCCACGGATCAGGTGTTTGATAGTCATACCGGCCGAGGAAGACAGTTCAAACTTCTGGCTTGCAAAAATGCGAAAGGATGTGCAACAAAGCAAATAAGAACATTACATTTCCTTATCACTATTTATCGCTGCTTGAATAAAACTAAAAGTAGTACTACGGGAATATATTAGCATCTGAAAATATATTCTTTTAAAGAAAGTAAATTCCGTGTCTTATCTGCGACTTTATTGTGTGAATTGCATCGAGCCTGGCTCAGACTGGTCATATCTGCCGGTCTGCGGCAGCGTGTCTTTCATCCGGCAACAGCGTGCCTGAATTGACAAGCCCGCGAACCCAGAGTCGCGGGCCAAACTGTTTGCGGCGGAGGGGACAGCAGAAAATCCTATGCAGTGCAGTAGTGCATGCGCGAACAGTTGCAAGCAGCCCTGGATTGATCAGCTAGTTGGCGGCCTTTTCTTGCCAGCCGCCGCCGAGTGCCCGATACAGATCGATTGCATTGGTCAGGCGCAGCAAGCGGGTTTGCACCAGGGATTGTTCGGCGTTGAACAATTCGCGCTGCGCATCCAGCACTTCGAGCGAATTGGCGATGCCATTCTTGAAACGCAGGTCGGCCAGCCGCAAGCGGTCGGCTTGCGCTTCGGTCACGCCCTGTTGCGCATCCAGCTGCTCGTTGAAGGTGGCGCGCGCCGCCAGCGTATCGGCCACTTCGCGAAACGCTACCTGGATCGATTTTTCATAGTCGGCCACTGCAATATGCTTGCGCACATGCGCCAGATCGAGGTTGTTGGCGGTGCGGCCGAAATCGAAGATCGGCAATAGCAGCTGTGGCGAAAAAGACCAAGTGCGCGAACCATCATCGAACAGGCCGGACAAGGAATTGCTGGCGGTGCCGAGGCCGGCGGTCAGCGATATGCGCGGAAAGAAAGCGGCGCGGGCAGCGCCGATATTGGCATTCGATGCCAGCAGGCGTTGTTCGGCGGCGCGGATGTCGGGACGCTTTGCCAGCAAGTCCGACGGCAGGCCAGCCGGCAGCTCGGCCACGATATTGTGCGCGCCGAGCGCCTGCGCCGCCGGCAGTTCGGTCAATGGTTTGCCGACCAACAGCGTCAACGCATTGCCGGCTTGTGCGCGCTGGCGCGACAGCGTCGCCAGTGCCACACGGGCAGAGCCCACCAGGGTTTCATTCAGACGCAGGTCCAGCGCAGAGGAAGCGCCGACCTCGAAGCGCTGTTTGGCAAGCTTGTACGCCGATTGGCGTCCTTCCAGCGTTTGCTGCGCCAGGACCAACTGTTCGGCGAAGGCGCGTTCGGCAAGATACGCTTTTGCGACTTCGGCCACCAGGCTGATGTGGGCCGCCTGGCGCGCTTCGGAAGTCGCCAGGTATTGCGCCAGCGCAGCATCATTCAAGCTCCTGACCCGGCCAAAAAAATCCAGCTCGAACGATGCCAAGCTCAGGCCAACCTGGTAGCTGCTGCTGACGATCGAGGCGCCGGTCGGCGACAATACCGATGACACGCGCGCGCGCGAACCGGAAGCCACGCCGTTGAAGGTCGGCAGCAGGTCGGCCGACTGGATATTGTAGAGTGCACGCGCTTCGTCGATGCGCAGCGCTGCCGTGCGCAAGTCGCGGTTGTTATCGAGTGCGGCGGCAATCAGCGCCTGCAGCCGCGCATCGGTGAAAAATTCGCGCCAGCCGAGTTCGGCAGCCTTGCGTGATCCGCCCGCTGCCTCGGCCGGATAACTGGCTGCCACCGGCGCATCCGGACGCACATAGTGCGGCGCCATCGAGCAGCCTGCCAGCACGCTTGCGAGCAACAGGCTCAGGGTCGATTTAGTCATGTTTGTTCTCATCATCATCATGCTCCAGGTGCGCGGCATACATGCGGCGCTGGCGTTCGCTGCCCTTGAAAATTTTTCTGACCACGACAAAGAAGACCGGCACCAGGAACACCGCCAGCACGGTGGCGGCAATCATGCCGCCCATGACGCCGGTGCCGATCGCGCGCTGGCTGGCCGAGCCGGCGCCGGAGGCCAGCACCAGCGGCAGCACGCCGAGGATGAAGGCCAGCGAAGTCATGATGATCGGCCGGAAGCGCAAGTGCGCCGCTTCCAAAGTGGCTTCGACCAGGCCCTTGCCTTGCGCATGCAGGTCCTTGGCGAACTCGATGATCAGGATCGCATTCTTGGCCGACAGCCCGATGATGGCAATCAGCCCGACCTTGAAATAGACGTCGTTGGGCAGTTCGCGCAGGGTCGCCCCCAGCAGCGCGCCCAGAATCCCGAGCGGCACCACCAGCATGACCGACAGCGGAATCGACGTGCTTTCATAGAGCGCCGCCAGCACCAGGAATACCGCCAGCAGCGACAGCAGGAACAGCGCCGGCGCCTGCGAGCCGGATTTCTTTTCTTCATACGACTGGCCGGTCCATTCGTAGCCGAAACCGACCGGCAGTTGCGTGGCCAGCTTTTCCATCTCTGCCATTGCTTCGCCGGTGCTGCGCCCAGCCACTGCTTCGCCGGAAATGCGGTAGGCAGGATAGCCGTTGAAGCGCACCAGTTGCACCGGGCCGACGATCCAGCGCGAAGAGGTAAATGCCGAGAACGGCACCATCGCACCTTTATTATTGCGCACATACAGCCGCATCAGGTCTTCCGGACGCAGTCGCTGCGGCGCGTCGACTTGCACGATCACGCGCTGCTGCCGACCCTGGTTCGGGAAATCGTTCACGTAGCTGGTGCCGATCGCAGTCGACAAGGTGGTGTTGATGTCGGCAAAGGAGAGGCCGAGCGCGCCGGCCTTGTCGCGGTCGATACTCAACTGTAGCTGCGGCGTGTCTTCCAGCCCTTCCGGGCGCACGCCTTTCAACACAGTGCTTTTTGCCGCCAGGCCGAGCAGCTGATTGCGTGCTGCCAGCAACGCTGCCTGGCCGTGTCCACCGCGGTCCTGCAGGCGGAAGGTGAAGCCGGTGGCGTTGCCCAGTTCGCGGATCGGCGGCGGGTTGACCGGGAAAATGATCGCATCGCGGATTTTCGACAGTTCGCCCATGGCGCGCGCCGCAATCGCGGAAGCCGAGTTATCGGCGTCGCGCAGCTTCCAGTCCTTCAGTGGCGTGAAGGCCAGGCCGGCATTCTGACCCCGGCCGGAAAAGCTGAAACCGAGCACGGCGATGACATGCTCGACGCCCGGCTGCTTCAGGTAATAGTCTTCGACCTGCTTGACCACTTCCAGCGTGCGATGGGTCGAGGCGCCCGGCGGCAGCTGGATATTGGTTACCAAAAAGCCCTGGTCTTCACTCGGCAAAAACGACGACGGCAGGCGCGCGTACAGCAACGCGACGCAGCCGATGATGGCCGCATAAATCAGCATGTAACGCAGCGACTTGCCGAGCATTTTGCCGACGATGCTCTGGTAACCGACCGAAGTGCGGTGGAAGACGCGATTGAACCAGCCGAAGAAACCGGTTTTTGCATGGTGATGACCGGCCTGGACCGGTTTCAGGATGGTCGCGCACAAGGCCGGCGTCAGCGTCAGCGCCATCAGCGCGGAAAACACCATCGACGACACCATCGACAGCGAGAACTGGCGGTAGATCGCGCCGACCGCGCCGCCGAAGAACGCCATCGGAATGAACACCGCGATCAGCACCAGCGTGATGCCGATGATGGCGCCCGTGATCTGGCCCATGGCTTTCCGGGTGGCGTCGCGCGGCGACAAGCCTTCTTCGCTCATGATGCGTTCGACATTCTCGACCACCACGATGGCGTCATCGACCAGGATGCCGATTGCCAGCACCATGCCGAACATGGTCAGCACATTGATCGAAAATCCGAACACCTGCATCATCGCAAAGGTACCTAGCAGCGCCACCGGCACGACGATCGTCGGAATCAGCGTGTAGCGGATATTCTGCAGGAACAGGTACATCACCAGGAACACCAGCAGCACTGCTTCGGCCAGCGTCTTGACCACTTCTTCGATCGAGATTTTCACGAACAGCGAGGTGTCGTACGGGACTTCATATTTGACTGACGCCGGGAAGAACTGCGACAGTTCTTTCATTTTGGCGCGCACCGCGGTGGCTGTGCCCAAGGCATTGGCAGTGGGGGAGAGCTGTACGCCGATCGCCGAGCTCGGCTTGCCGTCGATGCGCGCGGAAGTGGCGTACGCTTGCCCGCCCAGTTCGATACGGGCTACGTCGGCCAGGCGCACGACCGATCCATCCGGATTGGCGCGCAGCACGATTTTGCCGAATTCGGCTTCGGTTGCCAGCTGGCCGCTGACCACCACGCTGGCGGAAATCTGCTGATCCCCGGGGCTGGGCAAGTCGCCCAGCGTGCCGCCAGAGACTTGCGCGTTCTGGGCGCGGATCGCGCTGCTGACGTCGCCCGGTGTCAGTTTCAGGCCGGCGAGTTTGGCCGGGTCGATCCAGATGCGCATGGCGCGCTCGGTGCCGAACAGCTGCGCCTGGCCGACGCCGGGCACCCGCTTGATTTCATTCAAAACATTGCGCGACAGGTAATCGCCGAGCGCCACCGGGTCGAGGCTGCCGTCGGTGGTCGACAGCGTGATGAACAGCAGGAAGTTGCTGCGCGACTTGTTGACTTGCACGCCTTGCTGGGTGACTGCTTGCGGCAGGCGCGGCTCAATGCGCTTGATACGATTTTGCACGTCAACTGCAGCTAGGTCGGGATTGGTGCCCGGCACGAAGGTGACCGTGATTTGCGCCATGCCGTTGGACTGGCTTTCCGACTCGATGTATTGCAAGCCTTCGGCGCCGTTCATTTCCTGCTCGATCAGGCTGGTGACGCTTTCATCGAGGATCTTGGCCGTGGCGCCGGGATAGGTGGCGGCAATCACGATCGAAGGCGGCGCAATCGTCGGGTATTGCGATACCGGCAGTGACTGGATGGCAAGCAGGCCGGCCAGCATGATGAACAGCGCAATCACCCACGCGAAGACCGGGCGGTCGATGAAAAACTTTGCCATGAAGCGCTTCCTTTATTGTGCCTTGCCGTTCGCAGCAGTCGGATTCTGGCCGTTGCCAGGCGTGCTGCCTACCGGCCCTTGCCATGCAACCGGTTTGACGGTTGCGCCCGGCTTGGCTTTTTGCATGCCTTCGACAATGATGCGGTCGCCCTGCTTCAAGCCTTCACTGACTATCCAGGAATTGCCCTGGCTGCTGTCGGCCTTGATTTTTTGCACCGTGACCTTGTTGTCGGCATCGACCAGCATTACGGTGGCACTTTCGGCAGTGCGTATCACAGCCTGTTGCGGCACGGTGATGGCGTTTTCGCTGACGGCTTGTTCCAGCCGGGCGCGCACGAACAGACCGGGCATCAACAGGCGTTCCGGGTTCGGGAAGGAAGCGCGCAGGGTCACCGCACCAGAACTTTCATCGACTGACATATCGGCAAACAACAGCTTGCCCGGATGCGGGTAGACGCGGCCATCTTCCATCAGCAGGCTGACTTTGGCCTGATCGCGGCCGACGCTCTTGAGCTGGCCGCCGGCCAGCGCCTGGCGCAGTTGCAAGACTTCGGAGCTGGACTGGGTCAGGTTCACATAAATCGGATCGAGCTGCTGGATGATGGCCAGCGGCGTGGCTTCGTTTTGACCGACCAGCGCACCTTCGGTGACCTGCGCGCGGCCGATACGTCCGGAAATCGGCGCAGTCACGGTGGCATGCCCCAGATTCAGGCGCGCAGTTGCCAGCGCTGCCTTGGCTGACGCGACATCGGCAGCCGCCAGCTTTTGCGCACTGGTCACGTCGTCGTATTCCTGCTTGCTGATCGCATTGGTCGCCACCAGCGGCGCATAGCGTTGCGCCTTCAGGCTGGTTTGCGCCAGGCTCGCGTCGGCCTTGGCCATTGCTGCCTGGGCGCTGTTGTAGCTGGCCTGGAACGGGCTGTCATCAATTCGAAAAAGTACATCGCCGGCCTTGACGTCGGCGCCTTCGCGAAACACCCGCTGCAGCACGATGCCGGGTACGCGCGCGCGCACCTGGGCGATGCGCGCGGCTTCCAGACGGCCCGGCAAATCGGTGGTCAGCGCCAGCCGTTGCGGGGCAATGGTCAACACCGCCACTTCCGCAGGCGGCGGGCTGGCCGGCGCCTGTGCAGCCTTGTCGGCGCAACTGGCCAGGAGTAGGGTGATCGATGCGGCTAACGCCAGTTGCGTGAAGCGGCCAAGTGAACTCATGAATGTCTCGTACGGTAAATGAATGGCCCGCCGGGCAGCGCCAGCGTTACCGGCCACCAGGGAAAACGCAGCAGGAGATGAAACGGATCCTTCAGTCCCGATCGGTCGGGGCCGTATATTTTTAATTAGTTGCCAATTGTCACGGTATTATATATATACATTCAATTACGTATGTATATTTTTGGCTGATGTTGCAACAAGTGACAATCGGCGGGCATAGAGCTGGCAAATCGATATGGCAAGAGCTACCAAGGAAGAGGCGCAGGAGACGCGTAAGCGGATTCTCGATGCGGCGGAAGATGTGTTTCATGAGCAGGGGGTGGCGCGCACCTCACTGGCCGACATTGCGCAGGCAGCCAGCGTCACGCGCGGGGCGATCTACTGGCACTTCAAAAACAAGCTCGACTTGTTTGATGCGATGTGCGAGCGGGTCCGCCTGCCGATGGCGCAGATGGTGCAGGATAGCGCCGACGAATGCGCCGATGATCCGCTCGGCCAGTTGCGCGCCACCTGCCTGTTCGTGCTGCGCGAAGCCGTCGTCAATAACCATGCGCGCAAGGTATTCGGCATCCTGTTCCACCGGTGTGAATACATCGATGCCGCGGACGGCTTCGTCAACCTGCAGCAGCAGAGCTTGCACACCGGCGCACGGAATATCGAACTGACCCTGAAAAATGCGATCGTCCGCAAGCAGTTGCCGGCCGATCTCGATACCCTGCTGGCGGCTAACCTGTTCCAGGCCAGCTGGAGCGGCTTGCTGAACAACTGGCTGCTTTCACCAGGGAGTTTCGACCTGGCGCGTGATGCGGAAAGGTTTGTCGATGCCTGCATCGAGGGCTTGCGCAGCGCCCATTCACTGCGAAAAAACGCTTAGGTCCCGCACCGCATTTCAGTGCTGGAGCAGTGTATTGACTTGCGCCAGATCCTCTTCCTTCAGCGTGCCTGCCGCCGACTTCAGGCGCAGCCCGTTGACGATGGTGTCGTAGCGCGCTTTGGCCAGGTTCTGGCGGGTGGTAAACAACTGCTGCTGCGCATTGAGCACGTCGATATTGATGCGCACGCCGACCTGGTAACCGAGCCGGTTGGAGTCCAGCGCCGACTGGCTCGACAGTTCGGCTGCTTCCAGCGCTTTCACCTGCGCCA
>JAKFFK010000273.1:0-6248 GCA_036675285.1 Paucimonas sp.
AATGGCATTTGTCGTAACCGAAGCCTGCATCCAGTGCAAATACACGGATTGTGTCAGTGTCTGTCCGATGGATTGCTTTATGGAAGGTCCGAATTTTTTGGTGATTAATCCGGACGAATGCATCGATTGCTCGATGTGCGTGCCGGAATGCCCGGTGAATGCGATCGTCGGCGAAAACGAGGTGCCTGAGGACCAGCTGGAATTCATCGAGATTAACCGCAAACTGTCGCAAGATCCACAGTGGAAGCGCATTACCCGCGCAACGGCACCGCTGCCCGAGCATGAAAAATGGCGCGACGTGAAACAAAAGTTGCTGTTCCTGCAGCAGGCCGACAATTCTTCCAAAACTTGATCACGGCTATCTTTTTACATCACTGCCCATAGCAATAAAAAAGCCCTGCCGCGCATCATGCGCGGCAGGGCTTTTTGTTAGTCCAGCTGTCTGCTTATCGGCCGCGACCGCCGCTGCGATGCGCCGGTGCCGGCCGTGGACCACCTGTGTTGCCGCCGACTTTTTTCGGTCCCTGCGCCTGCGTCCTGGGTGCTGCCTGCGATTTGCCGCTAGCGCTGCGGCCGGATGACTGGCCGCGGCCGCCTTGGCCCTGATTGCCGCTGCGCAGCTGGATGGGTTGCGGTTTGGCATTCGGATCGGGTTCGAAGCCGGCAATCACTTCCCGTGGCAACGTCTGCTTGATCAATTTTTCAATCCCTTTCAGCATGTCGTGTTCATCCACGCATACCAGCGAGACTGCGACGCCGGTGGCGCCGGCGCGGCCGGTGCGGCCGATCCGGTGCACGTAATCTTCCGGCACATTGGGCAAGTCATAGTTGACCACATGCGGCAGCTGGTCGATATCAATGCCGCGCGCGGCGATGTCGGTTGCCACCAGCACCTGTAGCTTGCCATCCTTGAATTCGGACAAGGCCTTGGTGCGCGCCGACTGGCTCTTGTTGCCGTGGATCGCCATGCCGGAAATACTGTCTTTTTCCAGTTGCTCGACCAGCTTGTTGGCGCCGTGCTTGGTGCGGGTAAACACCAGCACTTGCGGCCACTGGTGGGTTCTGATCAGGTGCGACAGCAGCACATGCTTTTGATTGCGGTCGACCGGATGGATTTTTTGCGCAATGACTTCGACGGTGGAATTGCGCCGTGCAACTTCGATCATCGCCGGTGCATTCAGCAAGCCATCGGCCAGTGCCTTGATTTCATCCGAGAAGGTTGCGGAAAATAACAGGTTTTGCCGCTTTTTCGGCAGCGCCGCCAATACCTTGCGGATATCGCGGATAAAGCCCATGTCGAGCATACGGTCGGCTTCGTCGAGCACCAGGATTTCAATCTTGTCCAGCCTGATCGTGCCTTGCTGCATGTGGTCAAGCAGGCGTCCGGGGGTGGCCACCAAGATATCGACGCCTTTTTTCAACATCGCGATTTGCGGGTTGATGCCGACGCCGCCAAAGATCACGGCGGAATTCAGGTTCACATGCTTGCCGTAAGACTTGATGTTTTCGCCGATTTGCGCTGCCAGTTCCCGGGTCGGGGTCATGATCAGTGCGCGCACCGGGCGCGGCGACGTGGTGTTGACCGGCGCATTGGCGGCGGTCGACAGACGATGCAGGATCGGCAAGGTGAAGCCGGCAGTCTTGCCGGTGCCGGTTTGCGCGCCGGCCAGCAAATCGCCGCCCGCTAGAACAGCTGGAATGGCTTGCAACTGAATCGGGGTCGGTGTGGTGTAACCGTACTCGGTGACGGCGCGAACAATTGCCTCGGACAAGCCGAGATTCGAAAATGACATAAGGATTCTGTAAAAAATATCGGCCTGTCGCCGTTAAAAAGGCGCCAGTCGCAGGCAAACGGATTTGAGCTTGATCTCGATTCAAGATCGAGAAAGCAGGGAGTCGTAATAGACAGCGGCAAGGTGACTGGAAAAGTGCCGCGTACAAACAGTATAACAGCACTGTGGGAATCGGGTTTTCTGATGGAGAACAAATGAAGTGAAACTGGCCGGTCCGCAAATTGGCCTGCTTGATAATTTTATTTGGGCAATCAGCCGCCGCTGACCTTTGGGAATGCCTTCCGACAATTGTTACGTGTTATTTGACCGCATTCTTCATCCCGATGCCATGTTTCATGCACTTGATTGGTGGTTCGATTTATAGCAATGCAGAAAATCGAGAATCGTATTGCTAATGATAATGGTTCTCATTTATAATTGGCGATAAATCAAGAGCCTGATCAGTGGAGGCGTGTTTTGCGAGCTTGCATGGACACAGTAATTGCCATGAGGCCTTGATCTAGTGGTCTGCTCCGTATTGATTGAACCCATAAGCGCGTCTTTTCGCACCATGCGTCCTTGCAAGTCCTCGCGATAGTCCTGCTATCGCTGCGGTTAGCGCCTAGCCTGGCACGAAAATCCATCGCTTCGCTAATCCAATCAAATTACGAAGCAGGCCACTAGCCAATTGCTGCAACCAGACTTGCAGCGTTTTAGCCAGCCAAACGGAAATGTCATATTTATCCGATCAGCCAGCCATTTATTTCGTTCGACGCCGTCGTGCGAGCACTGATGAACAAGGATAACCATGAACCGACGCTTTACCCCCTTGGCAGCTGCGATGTTGGCAGCGTTTGCAACGCCTGTCATGTTTCAGCAACCGGCATTCGCCCAAAGCGCGCAGTCGGCAGCGACTCTGCCCGAAGTAGTCGTGCGTGATAATGCGGCAATCAATGATTATGCGCCTGCACGCAGCACGATCGGCGGCGCTGCACCGACAGCGATTCGCGATATACCGCAATCGGTCACGGTAATTAATCGTGCGGTTCTGGATGCACAGGCGGCAACCACGATGACGGAAGCCTTGCGCAACGTGCCCGGTATCACCATTTCAGCCGGCGAGGGCGGCGCGATCGGCGACAATATCAACTTGCGCGGCTTTTCGGCCCGCACCGACATCTTCATGGATGGCTTTCGCGATCCGGGCCAATATACCCGCGACACCTTTGCGGTCGAGGCAGTCGAGGTGCTGAAAGGGCCTTCATCGATGTTGTTCGGGCGCGGGTCAACCGGCGGCGTAATCAATCAGGTCAGCAAGAAAGCGGGCTTGAAGCCCATCAGCGAAGTGACGGTTGGCGTGGGCACCGATGATTACTATCGCACGACTGTCGATCTGAACCGTGCGATGTCCGACACGTCGGCATTTCGTATCAATGCGTTCGGCCAAAGCCTGCATTCGACCCGCGACGTCGTGGAAAACAAAGGATGGGGCCTGGCCCCGTCATTGCGCTTCGGTATCGGCACGCCAACCGAAGTGACCCTGACCGGCCTGTTCCAGCGCGCTGACGAAGTGCCGGATTACGGCTTTCCTTTCGTGACCACCAATGGCCCGGGCACGGTGCGCAAACCGGTGGATGCGCCTGCCAACCGCTTCTACGGCTATACCGATGACCGTTTCGAGCAGGACGTCAATGTGCTGACGGCGACCGTGCGCCACAAGATCAGCCCGACGCTGACGCTTCGTAACCAGACCCAGGTCGCGGATTACACGACAGATGCTTCGCCGTCGCCGTTGGGTGGCGTGACGCGTATCGGCGGCGGCACGCCTTCACTGAACGATCCGCTGGATTTGCTGGCGGCACCGCGCCAGGATCGGGACCGCTATGTGCGCCAAAAGTCGATCAGCAACCAGACTGATCTGGTTACCAAAATCCAAGCCGGTTCCATGTTGCATACGGTGACCACCGGTTTTGAAATCGGGCGTGATGAATACAATGAAGACCGCTATGCATGGGCTCCTACAAACGTTCCAATTAATCTCGGCAATCCGGTCAACGGCACCCGGCAGGGATCGCGTGCATTAAGCCGCACCGTTGAAACGACAGCCGACACCCTGGCCGTTTACCTGAATGACCAGATTGACTTGAACAAACAGTGGAAACTGGTCGGCGGGGTGCGCTGGGAGCGATTCAAGGCAAGTTCAGACCTCCAGGTATTCCTGCCAACCGATACTACCCAGCCATCAGTACCAAACTCCGACACCATGCTCAACGTGCGCGCCGGCGTGATCTATCAGCCGACCGAGACGCAATCGTACTACCTGTCGTACGGCACTTCATCAAACCCATCGGCGGAGGCGGTCACCCAATCGGTCACCACCGCCGCGCTTGATCCGGAAAAGAACCGCTCGATCGAAGCCGGCGCCAAGCTGGACTTTATGAACGGCAATCTGTCGTTCAATACCGCCGTGTTCCGGGTCGAAAAGACTAATGCCCGCACGACTGACCGCACATCAGGGATTACATCCTTGGATGGCGATGTCCGGGTACAGGGCGTCGAACTCGGCTTGGTCGGGCGCATCACGCCGGCCTGGCAACTCATGGCCGGCTATACCTTCCTGGACGGCAAAGTCGTACGGTCGTTTGATACTGGCAGCAATACCAGTGCCGATGCGGGCATCTCCTCGCAAGGCAAGACACTGCAAAATACGCCACGCCACAGCGCATCGTTGTGGACCACCTATAGTTTCCTGGGGAATTGGGAAGCCGGCGGCGGCCTGGTGTATTCGTCGGATCGCTTTGTCAATAATTTTGAAACAGCGGTCATTGATAGCTATACCCGCTTCGATGCCACGCTCGCCTACCGGCAGCCGAAATATGACGTGCGCCTGAGCCTGCAAAACCTGACCGATGAAAAGTATTTCGAATCGGCGTCAGGCGGCCGCGCCTCGCCAGTGAAAGGCCGATCGGCGATTGTCACGTTGGCATACCGGTTCTGATGCGGAATTGACGTTTTACCCCGGCATTGCTGCATCGTCTTCGGGCGATGCAGCAATGCCGAAGTTTGTGCCACACTGAGCAAAGGCAGACCAAGCATGCTTCTCACGATTCCCGATCTGTTAAACCCAGGGCAGGTACGTCATTGCCGCGACGTACTCGATGCAGCCGACTGGATCGATGGACGTGCGACGGCAGGCTATCAGGGCAGCCGGGTCAAGGATAACCGCCAGTTGCCGGAGAACTCGCCGGTGACGCGCGAGCTCGGCGATATTGTATTGGCAGCGCTGGAGAGCAATCCGCTGTTTATCAGCGCGACATTACCTTCTATCGTTTACCCGCCGCTCTTCAATCGTTATGAAGGCGGCGGCCATTTCGGCGACCATATCGACAATGCAGTGCGCCTGTTGCCTGGAACCGGGCGCAAATTGCGCACCGATGTGTCGGCCACGCTGTTTTTCACCGGCCCCGATGAGTACGAAGGCGGCGAGCTGCTGATCGAAGATACCTATGGTGTGCATTCGGTCAAGCTGCCGGCCGGGCACTTGATCCTTTATCCATCGACCAGTTTGCACCGTGTCAATCCGGTGACGCGCGGCGTGCGGCTGGCATCGTTTTTCTGGATACAGAGCATGATTCGGGACGACGCGCAGCGTACCCTGTTGTTTGATCTCGATACTGCAATCCAGAGTCTCAGTCGCAGCGCAGCAGATGAGCGCGCGCTGGTGCAGTTGACGGGCAGTTACCACAACTTGCTGCGCATGTGGGCCGAGCCTTGAGCCGCAGCGCAGTAAAACATAACCACAAGGTCTGATCCATGAAGAAAATCCTGTCTGTCTTGATCCTGCTTGCCGCCACAGGCGCGGCTCACGGCCATTATGTCTGGTTGGAGCGTGATGCCACCGGCCCGGCGCGTGCCTATTTCGGCGAATGGGAAAACGATAGAGTTGAAAAAACCGGTGCTGCGCTTGACCGGATTGCGTCGCCAGCCGCTTATCTCGGCAATGCCAGGCAAGCGCTGAAAATCGAGCGACGCGCCGATCATCTGCAAATCAATGCAGACAGCACTGAAGATGTGGTGCTGGTCGAAGCTGGCCTGGCAGCCCGCGAAGACAAGCAGGCTGGCGGCAAAACCAAAACGGTATTCCATGCCAAGACAGGCCGCAACAGCGTCCAGGCAAGACTGGACCTGGAACTGGTGCCTGTTGCCGCAGGTGCCGATCAATTCATCCTGATGTTGCATGGCGCGCCGCTTGCCAAAACCGCAGTCACCGTGTTTGGGCCGCCGAAATGGGAAAAGTCTTTCAAGACGGATGACAAAGGCTGGGTAACGATTGCCACTCCCTGGTCTGGACGTTATGTGATCGAAGTAGCGCATGTTGAAGAAAAACCAGGCGAATCCGCCGGTGAAAAATATGACCGCGTGCGCCATGTCAGCACGCTGTCGTTTGTGGTCAATGATGGAATCGCCTGGGCTGCA
>JAKFFK010000090.1:0-30759 GCA_036675285.1 Paucimonas sp.
CACCAATGTCTGGCAATGGGGCCTGACGCCTGGCAGCTGTGCCCAGCTGTGGCGCATCGTCAGCGTCGGCGACGGCTACAACCGCCTGGCCAACAAGTGCAGCGGCCGCGTGCTGGATGTGCTCGCCGGCCCCGGCGCTGCCAATGACGGCGCCAATGTCCAGATCTGGGACTACCTCGGCTTCGACAACCAGAAATGGCGGCTCACGCCTGCCAACTAAGGACCACGCCGTTTCTGTATGACGGTCCCTGGGCCTTCGGGCCTGGGGACCGCACATCGATCGAGCGACCGGGTGTCTTCCGCACTTTGCAAAAAAGTTAGACAATAGTTTTTGGACATAATTAAGGATTACGCGGTGCCTTTATAGAATGTTGAGGCGATCCGTTGAATCAAGGTTTGTGCAAATATTTTTGCACACTTGCATAGTTGTCTGTAGAGCGCAAAATTCCCCACCTCAGCCAATGATCATCTGCAGTGGCGATTCGCTGCCAATGACTTCGCCCTATCACCGACCCATCGCGTTAACGTCCCTTAATTGGTCTGTACAATAACTCTGTCGCGGTCTAACTCTGTCGTAACTCTGTCGGGGTCAGGTCTAATATTCCAACATTTTCTTCCTGAGGCAGTGTCTGCTGATTCCGCTTTCCCCTGGAATCGCGCCATCATGGCAAGACCGCTACAGCATGAATTTACAGGAGCTATGTATCAAGTCACATCGCGCGGTGACAAACGCGAGAAGATTTTTATTCTGACGATGATCGCCGGGATTGGCTAAATGTATTAGCCAATCCCGGCGATCGATTTAACGGGGTGATTCATGCCTGGTGTCAGATGACACCCATGAACTTTTGCTGGTCGAGACAGTCGATAGCAAGCTTGGTTGCGACATACGGCAATTGCATGGCCATTACACACAAGACTTTAACCGGCGTCATGCAATGCTTGGTCACCTGTTTCAAGGAAGATAAAAGGCCATCCTGGTACAGCGTGATGCGTATCTTCTGGAATTAAGCCGCTATGTGGTGCTCAACCCGTTGAGAGTCCGGATGGTGGCGTCACTGGATGACTGGCAGTGGCGCGGCTTTCCTTAGGCCGTCGTCACGATGACGCCACAGGACTGGTTCGATTCTGATTGGGCACTCGCTCAATCTGGTACCAAGCGAACTGACGCCATACGCGTTAACCGCGCATTCGTCATGGCGGAACATTGCTTGACGAGCCCATTGACGCAAACTCGGCAGCAGCTACTGCAGGGCGACGATGCATTTATAGCGCGCCACCACCGTGCTGTATTGTCGGCCAGCTTACGTGAAATGTCGAAGGCACATCGGCGCGCAGTGGCGGTGCCGCTAGAAGATGACTGGTCTCGCTATCTCCATGCCAATGCTGCCGTGGTCAGTGTAGGAATGTTAGACCTGACCCCATTACTACTCACATTACTACTCATTGCTACTTCCACAATCACCCAGTGAATCACGGAAACGGGTGATGATCTTTGCCACGCTTGTAAGTAATGTTCGTAACGCGATAAAACCATCCTGCCGGAACTTGATCACTGTTTGAGTCAATGCAAAAAAGTAATTTTTGCATTCTGCTTATGAAAATCGACGTGTAGAAGAACCCAAATATAAAGCATGCTTATTTTAAGCATGAAGTAATTATCTGAATTAATGAGCCGTATTAAACATTAACGTTAGAGAACTCAAAATGGAAAGCCTCCACCTTAACCCCGAACGCGAATTTCTGTTGCGCATGATAGATTTTAATAAGCGCATTGTGCAGGCTCACGGAAGTTATCTCTATGATGATCAAAAGCGATCGTATCTCGACTTTTCATCACAATACGGCTCAGTTCCGTTTGGCTACAATCCTGATTTTCTATGGGAGGCACTGGATCGAGTAAAGCGTAATCACGAGCCCAGCTTCATCCAGCCCCTTACTTCCATTGCAGCAGAAAAATTATCTAAACTTTTGATTGAATGTGCCCCCAAGGGCTTGCATTACGCCTGCTTCACCAATAGTGGTGCTGAAAGTGTCGAAGCTGCTATCAAGCTGTCACGTTCAAAGACTGGGCGCCAAGTTATTTTGGCCACGCAAAATAGTTTCCACGGCAAGACCTTGGGCGCAGTTTCTGCGACGGGGCGTGAACAATACCGTTCACCATTTTTGGTGGATACCACCGGCTTTGATCATATTTCCTTCAATAATCTCGACGCGCTTGAAGCACGTCTCGCACAAAAAGATGTTGCTGCATTTTTTGTCGAGCCTGTGCAAGGTGAAGGCGGTATGGTGGTGCCATCGCACGGCTACCTCCAGGGAGCAAAAGAACTATGCGCAAAATATGGCGCGCTTTTGGTGTTGGACGAAGTACAAACAGGCTTCGGTCGTACGGGAAAACTCTTTGCCGCTGATCATGAAGGCGTTTGTCCGGACATCCTTCTGCTTGCCAAGGCATTAGGCGGCGGACTGGTTCCTCTTGGGGCAATGCTGGTCAAAAAAGAAGTTTGGACAAAAGAATTCGGTCTTTATCATAGCTCGACGTTCGCGAATAACCATCTGACCTGTTCCGTTGGACTCGCTGTCCTGGAGAGATTGCTTGCGGAAGACCGACAGCTGATTAAACATGTTGCCTCTGTAGGAACCTACCTGCGTATTGAACTGGATAAGCTGGTGCAATCCTATCCGGACGTCTTTGCATCGGTTTCAGGTTTGGGCTTAATGCAAGCGATTAAACTTCGGCCGTGGTCAGGAGACGAGAGTTATTTCCTCGGCATGGCCGGCTACAAGGGATATTGCGTGCCGTTTGTCTCCGGCTATCTCTTAAATGAACATCGCATATTAGCCATTCCAACGCTCAACAACAGCGGCACTTTACGCATTCAACCTGCTTTGACAATCAAGTCAGCAGAGATTGATCGCATAATTTACGCCTTACGTAGTGCGGCCGAGTTAATCCGTAATCGAGATTTCGCCTCTTTGCTTAGCTATATGACTGGCAAAAAAGTGGGCACCGATCATCGCCCAACGCGTCGCGAAAAATTCGGAAAAACATTCCCGCAGCCAGAGCACGGGCAACGCCGTGGTAGTTTTGCCTTCTTCATTCATCCCACAGAATTTGAGGATGTGATGCGGTCGCTACCGCAAGGATGCGAGAGTTATCCGCTGGATCAAATTCAAAGAATGCGCGAATGGATGCGCGAATGGAATGCATTTGATTCCAGTCCGGGTGTCGTTTATCACCTGCCCTGTATTCAGTCAAAATTGGGTGGCTACGTGGAAGGCTGGCTTATTTCCTGCACCATGACTCCACAGGAAATGATGCGCTTAAATAAGCGTGAGAAAAAGGATCTGATTGAAGAATACTTTCAGATTGCGCGCAATTTGAAAGTAGACATCATCGGCCTTGGAGCGTTTACTTCAATTATTACGCGTGCTGGCACCGAAATAGAGAGCGAGGATATTCGAGTCACTACCGGAAACAGCCTAACGGCCATGGCTGCATCGGAAAGCCTGTGCACTTTGGCGGAGCAGCGCGGCTTGAGTTTGAACAGCATAACCGGCGGCGTAATAGGCGCCGCAGGCTCCGTGGGCCGGCTTGCAGCGATTAATCTTTCGCTCAAGATCGGTCGGCTGGTACTGTTCGGCAATCCGGCAAACAAGAGTGCCATAACCGGCCTGGAGTCTTTGGCCGGTGAAATATACCGTCACGCCATCCAGGGCAATTCACCAGCCAGCGAACATGATGGCATTCGGCGCACGTTGTTGAGTATGCTTGGAAATTTTGACTTTGTGCCTCCCGAATTGCTGTCAGCAAATAGATCTGATGCAAACCAAACTCTCTACCGCCTGGTGCAGGAGCGAGTCCGCACAATGAACCTTTGCGCGGGTCCCGTGGAGCTTTCAGTTGATCTGCCGCGAGATCTGCCTCGTGTGGATGCACTGATATCAGCTACGAATCAAGGAAAAGCCTTCATCGAGCCAGTCTTCCTTGGAGAGAACTTGATTGTCTGCGATGCAGCCCGTCCGGCCGACGTCCAAAAATCTGTGAACAGCATCAGACCCGATGTGCTGGTTTATGAGGGCGGACTTATTCAGCTGCCAGATGATTTGAGTTTTGGCCGCAATAATGTGATCGGCTTACCCAGCGGCGTGAATCTGGCTTGCTTATCCGAGACGGTTTGCCTATCTATGGAAGGCGTTAGTCAAAACTACAGCATCGGCCTGAATGTTCCTTTGGAAGAAGCACATTTCATTTATGAGACTGCATTAAAGCATGGTTTCCGTCTCAGCCTGCCTGGTCACATGCACGAGGAAAAACCAAGGCACAGCGTATCCGTGCAAATGGTCGCATAAATACATTCAGTAAATTGGGGAAAATCCAATGAGGCAGAGGCTATTTGATTTACTGCATTACATTAGCATTGCTAGCGGCATGGCATTAGCCGGTGCTTGTTATTCGATGGTGGGCCAGCTTTTGAATCACGGAGCGCTTGCTCAAGTGTTGATTGGCATCGGCATGGCTGCGCTTATCTGCATTGTCATCTCATCTGCAGTTGCTGAGCTGGCAGCCAGGTACCCCTCCATGCCAGGAATCAGAACATATCTTCGAGGAGCATTCGGTGACAGTATAAGCCTTGTATTTACCTATACAGGTTTGCTCGTTGTCGTATTGTTCGCGGGTCTGGAAACGCAATTTTTATTGAAAGTGTTTTTCCCGGGGATATCCAAGTGGATGGGGCATCTTTTCATTACTTTCGTAATCCTGGCAATTGCTTCAGTCAACTTGCTCAGCATCGAATTATCAAAGCGTGCACAGATCATTATTACGGTTGTACTTATCGGCGGCTCAATTTTTCTCTCAACAATTAACGTCTCAAATCAAGCCAGCGTACTAGCCATAAAAGATGGCAGCAACTGGATCAATACGTTTGAGATCATTGGCTTATCCATTTTCTTGTTCATGGGTTTCGAATGGGTAACGCCAATGGGGAGAAACCGGCAGGCATATGAGCGCATGATCCCGCTGAGCATGATAATTTCAATTTTGCTATTGGCGTGCGTCTATGCATTGTTCTCGTTGGCAGCAAGCAGGCATATGCCCGCTAGTGGCCTAACCAGCAATCTAACGCCACATTTAACTTTGTCGGCAATCGCCTTTGGCAGTGCTGGAAAAGCGGTTGCAATGCTCCTGACGATTCTCGCCATGCTATCAACATTGAATGCCGGGCTAATGGGTGCGTCTCGACTTCTCTATGTCTTGGCGAGAGAAAAAAGTTTATTTATAAATGCTAATCAATTTTGTGCGTCGCTAAGCAAGGATGGAACTCCGCGCGGCGCAATCCTTGCCATCTCCATCACCGCACTGACCTTAGCGCAAATTCAATATTGGCTTGATCTTTATACCGAGATCGGTGTGATTTGTGCTGCTTTATATTGCTGTTTATATGCGGCCTTTCTTTTTGCCGCAACAAAGTTACGACGTATCGCGCCAAAGAAGGGACTATTTGGCGCCTATCTGCCGTCTTCGCTATTGATAGTTATTGGCTGCTGCCTTCCCTTATTGGCATTCGCGACTTTATTTTACGGGCCCGCCCCATCGATTACAGCTCAAGCCATCTTCATGCTGGCAATTACGTTGCCGGTCGCGCTGGTGTCAGGTAAAAAATATTTGTCTCCATCTTCTTGATTTTATTTACATGATTGGTTGCTATGAATAAGGCCGAAAAAATACTGAATTATTCGAACCCCACCTTTTCACCTCAGGATTGGGATAACGGCACTTGGAGTATCCAGCATTGGCTTGATAGAACGGCGTGGGGCTCATTAAAAAATACCAAATTCGGGCGCAATGAGCAGGAAGATCACATACCGGAGCTGCTCGAAGATCCACTGTTAAACAAGGTGTATTTGATTGATCTGGCATTGTTTGTGTCTGCCGAAAAAACGTCTGCCGATGCAGTGGCGGGCATGATGAAAATTGCTCCTGACGAACAGAGTTATTTGTACCTTGCCACGCAAGTGCTTGACGAATCGCGCCATTACGAAGTGTTTTGCAGGCGAATAGCAGATCTCGGCATTCAGCCGGAGAAGCGTGCTGACTTGGTGAAAAACTACACAACGCCAGGCATGAGAAAAATTTACGATCTGATACTTGAGCAAGTTGATAAGGGCGACTTCTATGCAGCTTCTGTGGCGCAAAACCTGATCTTGGAAGGGATGGCCTATCCAATATATCGTTATGAGATTAAATACTGGTCGAGAATTGATCCGAATTTAAGCAAGATTATCAAGGGAGCATTTGCAGACGAAGCTCACCATGTCGGGTTTGGCGAGGCGATTGCCAAGTTCAATGTCAGGTCTGGCGACATTGCATTGAAAAACAGGATGGAAAAACTAACGAGCGATTTTTCCAAACTGATGACCGAGACCTTTGAGTATGTCATCCATCATTATGTCGGTCTTTATCAGATGTGCGCAAATAAATACATGGATCGGATGGGAGATATAGAAATATTCCCTGGTCGAAAAATGTTCGATACAACTGAGGAAGATCAGGTCAGATTATTACTGGGTGAAATTAAGACTGAACACAATCAGCGCATGGCCAGAATCGGTTTGGCGGCTGACTAAAGAATCTTGGGAAGGGATGCGAAGCATGTCTACAAGTGCACTGCAGATGGAACGTAAAGAAGGCTTGGCAGGCGTCAGGGAATATACATTCGGTAACTGCCGCTTGCCGCTGGTATTGGAGCCGTTGGATACTGCGAAAATGATTGACGCAAAAGATGTGGCGCAGTGGCTGACGCGGGATCAATCAGCACTAGAGGTACGGTTACTTGACCATGGCGGTATTTTGCTTAGGAATTTTCCTTTAAAAACGGCAGAGGATATTGAGATCATTAGTAATGCGATCGGTAGCTACCAGTTCGACTACATTGCTGGTGCTACGCCACGCACTGCAATAAGCGGGAAAATATTCGAATCTACCCGGTGGCCAGCATTCTACAAAATAAAGCTGCACAACGAAATGTCTTACATGCGCGACTACCCAGCAAAGATTATGTTCTTTAGCCGAGTCGCCGCACAGTCAGGCGGTGAAACTATTATTGCGGACATGCGTAAAGTGTATCAAGAGATACGTAGCGACGTAAGAGAAAGCATTGAAAAAAAGGGGGTTTGTTACATTCGAAATTTCAAGAATAGAAGCAAGACCATAGACAAGCTCAAGAGCATGATCGGAAACAATATGCACCGTAGCTGGCAAGACGCATTTTCCGTGGAGCGCCGTGACCAGCTTGAAGCGCTATGCGTAAAGCTTGGCTTGCAATTCAGGTGGCTGAATGACGGTAGCGTTACCGTTGCAAACAGTATGCCGGGTATCATCGAGCATCCAGCCACAAAAGAGAAAATCTGGTTTAACCAGACTTCATCATTTCATCCGAATCGCCGCTCACTTGGACTGCTTCACTATTACGTCAAGTGGTTCTACTGGAACAAGGATCATCTTCCTTTCAATGCACGGTATGGGGATGGCTCAGAAATACCGATCGAGCACTTGTATCACATCTGCGACATATTAGACCGCAACACAATTGCATTTCCCTGGAAGAAGGGAGATCTGCTTATTCTTGATAATCGTTTAGTAGCACATGGAAGAAATCCCTTTAAAGGGCCGAGAGAAGTTATGGTCTCGATGATTAACTGACTTCACACTGGAAGTTGAAATGAGAACAGCAGAATTTTTGGATTGGACAAATGGCGCAGCAAGAGCCAGGTTGCCAAATGAAATGAAGGTGAAAGCGGCGCAGTGGGTGCGTAACACCAAAGATTCACCTTTGGTGCGTCGTTACAATCGTCATTCACAAATCAAGGTTTTGATCCTGTTTCTTGGATTTTTTACGACCTTGTATGCATATCAGGCATGGCCTCATCCGCTCACCGCAGTAATATGCGTTGCGTTAAATGGCGCTTTCTTTATCCCCTACACCAGGGTTTTCATGCATTCTCAAATGCATTGGGGACTATCGAATAGTCGCTGGTTAAACTACCTGTACGATCATACGATTTCCGTGCTGTTTGCAGTGACACAAACCGGCTATTCGTACGGACATCGTCTGCATCATAGGTATGACAATGACTTTAATGCGGCCGGCACACCAAACGATAAGCAGTCTACCTATATCTTTTCAAAGAGTGGCAGGCCGTGCCATATCCTGCTTTGGGTAGCGTATTACATTTTCTTTTACCAGCAGATATATGTGACCTATCTTGTTCTGAAGTCGCGTCAGATTAAGGATATTGGATTTTTAATGCTGGAGTATGGCCTTATCTTTTTGCTGCACTTTTCGATTTTCTTGTACGCAGAAAAATTTTACATGTTTGTCTTTTTGCCGTCGCTATTAACGGGCTGGATAGGTTCAGCATTAACGCTATACGAAATGCATAACGTTAGCGCTAATGAATATCACATTCATCCTACTAATACATCAACCGATTGGTTCTTTAACTGGTATGGAGATAATGATGGTTATCATCTCGAACATACTCTTTTCGCGAGCCTTCATCCATGCTATTTGAAAGAGCTTCATAAGGTAGTTTTGCCTTCGAAATCGCAGGTCTATAAAAAACAATTTGCATTCGAAGCACTGGGACGCCTCCTTGATTTCAAGGAAAGAAAAAGTGGCAAGCATGAATACAATTGACAAGTACGACAAGCATTACACCGAGAGTTTCTATGAGGACGACATGAAATTTGTCGTGGATAATTACTTTCGGGTAGAGGTAAAAAACCAGGAACTTGCTCCATTAGCGCAGTTAGGAAAGCGGCCAACAATTTTCATTGCGAATCATTCTGCAATGGGGATGTCGTGGGATAACATCGTTTTCGATGAAATCATGTATGGGATGTTACGTGACTTCCATGCTTCTCGGGAAACGGCGCTAGAGTGCAAGCCACGTCGTTTGGTTGATCCCTTACTGATTGGCGGCAAGCAGAGCTTAAACCTATTTGCGATTAAAGATTGGTGGGAAAAAATAGGATGCTTGCCAGCTTCAATCCAAAATTATGAGTATCTTTTGGAACGGAATATTCCGGTATTTGTTTCCCCGGAGGGTACAAATGCGAGCAGCAAAAGCTTTACCAAAAGATATGAGTTGCAAGAATTTTCTTCTTCGTTCATTTTGATGGCCATGAAATATGGCGCAGATGTCGTCCCTGTCACCATTATCAATGCTGAATACACCCGGCCTTTCAATTTCAGAGTGGACGCGATTCATCGCTTGGTTAGGCGATTCGGGATGCCCTTGCTGCCAATTGGACCAGCTGCAACGCAAATTTTATTTCCCGCCACATACCTTACGCCATATCCCGTCAAGCTGATCTACGAGTTTCAGACGCCAATTAGATTCAACGGGGATTTCAGAACCGTTACACGCAAGGAGTTGAAAGAAAAGGCGGAGGAATTTAGAAGGCATTTTCAACTGGTAGTACATGAGAATGTCAGGAAGTATCACAAGCCCTACGATTTGAAAAGCTATTGGAAATGTTTTGTAAGGACGGAAAATAGGAAAATGATGATTCCATTTTTCTGGCATGAAAAATTTCTTAAAACCGCAGGATATCCCCAGTGGATAGCATGGACTTATAAAATCCCGTTCGGCTTTCCTTTTGTAAAATTGGCCCATTGGTATTTTGAAAAGAAAAAAAGAGAGGGGCATGGTGAGTTATTCGGGCGGCTGTCTGTGTGGCGGCATAAGATTTCAAATCGAGGGAAAAATTGATGAGATTGTCTTTTGCCATTGTCCGATGTGCCGCAAGGCTCAAGGAAGCGCATTCGCGGCAAATGCGCCGATCAAAGCCGCAAGCATTCGCTTGGAATCTGGCAGAGAGTTACTAAAAGAATTTTTGCCTTCGGAAAACAAAGCAAGGGTTTTCTGCTCGAATAGCGGTTCGCCAATTTACAGCTATTTAAAAAGTCGTCCGGAAATCGTGCGCCTCAGATTGGATACGATCAATGATATTGACGCACTCAGCCCATCGAACAAATATCTCATTTTTTAATCGCATGCAAAAATGGTATCAGGTCGGCGACGAGGTGCCCAAATATGACTGCTTTGTACCATCTCGAATGAAATAACAACATGAGTTCTGTTCTTGATCCAAAGGAGACCGAGGTGATGCGGATCAGTATTTTAAAAGCAGTAGCTGCGGCAGTCTTTTTTGGCGGTCTGTGGGGAAGTTGGGCTTACTACTGCAATGGGAGTTTCGGCTACTCCAAAGCCATGCATGCCGCGCTAACCCAGTTTTCCTTCAGCTTTGTTGCCACTTTCATTTTTACCCTGGTTGTTGATTTTCTATACGAGCGAAGTACATCTTTTTCGGGAAAAGTAATGTTGGCTTTTCTTCTGCCGGTTGGGGCGATGCTGGGAAGTTTAGTACTGATACATTTCATACGTGGAACTCCGCGAATCATGGCGACCGTGCTTCCTTCTACGGCGGTTGCCGCTTGCTATTGCATGCTGAAAATTGCACGAGGCATCTTATCGACTCGTGCGACAACGAGTTGACAAGCATGACCTGGTGCGTTCAAAAAAATATTTTCGGGAGAAATCTTGATTTCTGCAACATACTCTTTAAGTGACTGCTTGTCGCACTTTTGCGAAAGTGTCAATCATAATCCAGACGTGGCACCTCTACTAAAAGGGTGGGAGCCCAATGTCATCATATTGGCCGATGACTCGAATGAGGCTTTTACACTGTATATACGTAACTGCAAGGCCGAACGATTCGAGCAAGGTGCCGACCGGGCACATGAACATATCGTCGAGATATGCGCTAAACAACAAGTGCTATGTGGCGTCTTCTCCGGCCAGCAAAACGCGGCCAGTAAATTCCTGCAGGGAGAGCTTGCGATTTTTGGTACTGACAAGGATCAGGTAAAACTCGATGCAATTGCTTTGCTAGTCTGGGACGTTTGAGAGCAGCTAGTCTTGTATGAATCGAAGGCCACTGGCGCGAAAATATGCGATGCATTCATTAATATATCCAATCGACGATGCAGTTGAAGAAATGCGCCGGGCGTTTGCGGCGCAGCGTGCAAATTTTGAAAAGGACAGGTATCCATCATATCGAAAAAGAATGGACCTTCTTATGCGCTTGCAGGCAGCGATAAAACGACATGGTGACGAGATTATCGGTGCAATCTCGAAGGATTTCGGCGGTCGAGCAGAATACGAAACCACGCTAGCTGAGCTTGCTTACGTTTTTCTTGAAATCAGGCAGGTCAGGAAAAGATTGAAAAGGTGGATGCGGACACGCAGGGTATCAACGTCGCCATTGTATTTTCCTGGTAAAAATCGGTTGGTAGTACAACCATTGGGCGTGGTAGGCGTAATTAGTCCTTGGAATTACCCTTTGCAGCTTGCAATTTTGCCGACAATTTCAGCAATTGCTGCCGGCAACACAGTCATGATTAAAGTATCAGAATTAACCCCATTTTTTGGCGAACTTCTGAGAGAAATCATCAGTGCAAATTTCGAAGTTGGCGAACTGGCGGTGTCTTTGGGTGATGCCCAGATTGCCAATGCCTTTGCCAGCCTACCGTTCGATCATCTTTTATTCACCGGGTCAACAGAAACCGGACGTAAAGTTGCGCAAAGTGCTGCAAAGAATCTAACCCCATTAACTCTCGAACTTGGTGGAAAATCTCCCGCGATCATAGATCAAAGCTGCAACATTACAGAAGTTATTAACCGTATAGTTTTTGGAAAATTGTTCAACGGAGGGCAAACTTGCATTGCGCCAGATTACATTCTGGTGCCGGCAAATAGCATAAACACATTCGTTGACGCATTCTGGCTATCGGTCAAGAAACTATATCCTTCCTTGTTTAATAACCCTGAATACACTTGCATTATTAATGATTGGCACTACAAACGTCTGCAGGAATTATTAGAGGATGCTCGCTTAAAGGGTGCTCGCATTATTCAGATGCATTCTGACAGTATGCTATTAACATCTGCTGAACGAAGATTCCCGCCGACCCTAATCCTGGATGTTACAGAGCAGATGAAAATAATGCAGGAGGAAATCTTTGGCCCCCTCTTACCCGTCGTCAGTTATCAGCATTTCGATGAAGCGATTGAATTCATTAATCGGCGCGATCAACCATTGGCAATATATTGGTTTGGAAAAGACGCTAAACATCAGGACTTGGTTTTGCACAATACGATTTCAGGCGGTGTAGCGCTGAACGACTGTCTTTTTCACCAAGCGCAAGAGTTGCAGCCATTTGGCGGCGTCGGCTCAAGCGGCTATGGTGCTTACCATGGGGAGTGGGGATTTCAAACCTTCAGCAAGCTCAAGCCCATTTTCTACCAGTCGCGGTATAGCCCTTTGCGATTAATTTATCCCCCTTACAAGAACGGGGCTTTGCGCATATTACGTTGGCTACGCAAGTGGGTGTTTTAGTGATTTGCGTATCTCATAGTCGGTTTGCATATGTGCACAAATATTTTTCTATTAAGAGATGTACTCTTAATTAGTAATCTGGCTGCTTGTTTTCAGGCCAAACTAATTTAAAAAATATAAAGAGGATTGCAAGTCGAGTTTGGCACGCCTAAAGCGCGGCCTGAAACAGCAAACCGCGGGCGACGTGCAGATCATCACTTCGCAAAAGGGGATTGCACTGCGGCGCAGTCGGGCCGCAACCTATACGCGATACCTGATGGCGCTCAGCAGCGTTTCTTTATTCGTTGGCGGCTTGGGCATCTTGAATATCATGTTGGTCGCCATGGTAGAGCGGCGTCGGGAAATCCGCATCCGCCGGACCATCGGTGCGGACGATGTAGACTTCGCCTTGCAGTTTCTGTGCGAGAGTGCGCTGCCGGCGGATTGTGCGGCATAGCCGCAGGTTTGGTGGCAGCGTCAATCGGCATGTGGCTCACCCATTTGCCCTTCATGTTTTCCGTGTCCAGCATTGTCTCGGCGCTGCTGGTGTCGCTTTTGGTTGGCGTATCGCCGGTGTGTATCCGGCAGTACAGGCTGCGCACCAGGATCCGGTGGCAGTCCTGCAGTCGAACTGAGGCTCTGGCATGTGGATGTCGCGACCCTTCGTTACTGTGGAAAATATCATTTTTTTCATCGTTTTCATCTGACGTCGTGGCCACCCTTGATTTCAAGCGCGCTGCCGCCATAGATATCCGTGACTTTGACGACGCCGTCGGCGTTGACCTGCAATATTTCATTGCCCATAGGGGAAAACCTGGCGCGTACCACGCTGCTGCCAACTTTGCGCACTCCACTGATGTCCGACAGTCACAAGTCCTGACCAGATGGCTTGTGTGGATTGTGGATTGGCCGGTTTATTCTCGCTCCGCTTCGAGGCTAAATCCGGTCGCCTCGCAGGCCCTGGCGGTGGTCGAATATCGTTTCAGTAAGGTCCGCCGCCTGCGATGCGGGACGTTTAGTTTTGCCATCAAACGCATGCACGTGACCGCCTTCGACGAAATTGGCGTTGTCAGAAAAACTGCCGGGAGCTGCCGCGCACAGCGCGACCAGGATAGCAACGGCATGTAGTTGCCAGTGCAGCCGGGGATCTTCCTTTGCATCTGGGCAGCCTGTCAGTAAAAGGCCGGTGTTATGTATCATGGTTATTCTCCTGGAATGCCTCAATCTACTTATCATCCGTATTGATACGCCTTATTCCTCAAACAAATTAATTGACTACTTTTCTTGCGGATCGCCGCTGGAATTCCTGTTGTGTTCAGCTGGCTGACTGGCGGCTGGTGACACGCTGCCGCTGTTGTTCCAGAGATTGACGAACCCGTTCATGGTCTGCGACTGGTTCTGCGGCGATGATAATTGCGGTCGGGCTTCGACAAATTGTGGGGGCGGCGCTTCGGGATCCAAGATGTGCCAGGCAATGCCGATTCCAGCGGCAGCAAGCAAGAAAGGCGGGATGAGGTGTTTCATGAATATACTCGTTTCAATCCGTGGAACGTCGGGTAAGCATTCAATCCATAATCGCACCGAAGCAATATGGCAATTCACTATCGCCGAAATGGCGCGCACAAACATCCTCCTTTTATGTGATTGTGAGAGTGATTATCGCTAAGCGGTCATTTGACAATCAGTAACGTTCTATTGCGGATACCTGTTCCAGGCCGACGTTGAGTAGGTAGAATAGGTTCAAAAACGCGTATCTTTCCAAAAATAAAGTCATAAAAAATCAATGACTTGCAGCGCTCAAAAAAACCGCAAAAAACTTTTCTTTACCCCTCGTTTTCGACGTCTGCCGCTCAGTGCATAACTTGGGCGAATGTTCAGCCTGATCCGCAGCGTAAGCTAAGGTGTGAGTAAGTCGGTGGAACAAGGGAGGTTCTTCCTGACGGAATTGTGACTGTATATCGGAAGCCGCCACCCAGCGGCTCAACGAAGCGCTGCCGGTAATGTGATGACGCTGGACGATCCGTGGCCCACGAGCGCCATTTTTTTCTGTGCGGCAATTTTTTAGCCTGTTTTGCCGTACACTGCTAATTCGTCATCACCTTTAGAGAAATGAAGGCCTGCGATTCGGCCCGCCTGTATCGATGTTAAATGCATTCCATATTTTTATCATTGCGGTGCTGCTGTGCGTCGTCGTGCTACTGGTATTGAGTTCCCTGTTGGGCAGCAGGGTTGGCGGCGTCAGGGAATGGATGGCGGCCAATATGCTTGGCTGTGCCGGCTTCCTCTTGTATGCGTATGGCCGGGAACTGCCGCCACTGTGGGCGTATGAAATCGCTAATGCGGTCTATGCGGCGGCCACCGCCATGCTGCTGGCCGGCTTTTGCCGCTTCTTTGCGCGCAAGGTGCCGTATCTAGCGCTTGCGATCGGCGTGGCGCTGGTTGTCGCCGCAATCGCCTTCTTTCACTACCAGTACAATTCGTTCGCTGGACGCACCACGGTGGTCTCCATCTTCCAGGTCGTCATTAGCTTGGCAATTGCTTACACCGTTATCCGGTCGCGCAAGGCGCGCCGCTCACGCTACCCCTACCTGTTTGTCACCGCGACGGCCTTGTCGGTCGCCGTCGGCCATGCCATTCGCGCGGCGCTGTATATCGCTCATACCGTTGAGCTGACGTCGTTGTGGCAGCTGTCGCCGCTGAACCTGCTGTTCCTGTTAGCCGGCACCATGATCTTGCCGGTGATGACCTTGGGCGCGGTGATGATGGTACACGACAGGATGGTGGCTCGGGCGGAGCACGCGGCTAACCGCGATTTCCTGACCGGCGCCTGGTCGCGCCGCGCGTTTTTCGCGCTCGCCGAAAAGGAGCTGGCGCACGCCAGAAAGAGCGGCGGCGAATTGTCGCTGCTGATGCTGGATATCGATCGCTTCAAGGCCATCAACGACCGCTTCGGCCATGCCGCTGGCGACCAGGTGCTGGTCGAGGTGGTGGCACGCGCGCTGGGTGCTATTCGCGATGTCGATTACCTGGGGCGCATCGGCGGCGAGGAATTCGCGGTGCTGTTGCCGGCCTCCGGTTTGTCGGCGGCGCTGGCAGTGGCCGAGCGGCTGCGCGCAAACGTTGCCGGACAGCTGTTGGTGAGCGAGCCCGGCCGGGAAGCGGGTGTGGCCGAATTCACCGTCAGCATCGGTGCGGCCAGCCTGCGCGAAGGCGAAACCCTGCAGCAGTGGCTGCAGGTCGCTGATACGGCGCTGTACCGCGCCAAGACGTTGGGGCGTAACCGCGTCGAGCACGCACCGCAATTGGCGCCGGCATGACGCCGCCGGCGCAACGCATGGCGCTTTTCTTTCGGCGCCGCGCAACCGATTACCTGGCAAGCACATGCAGATACTCACCGATCCAGGCGATGAATTGCGGGTGAAGGCCATGCGCGATGTTGACCCGCATCGGCTTCCATCAGTTTTTCGGGCGTAGGCACCCATCCGGAACCGCTTTGCTTCATTTTGTCAGACGCTCTCGGTTTAGAAACGCGGCCGAATGAAAGTGTGATCGTAAAACTTCGGTACACCGGCCGCCTGATCGAGGATGCCAGTCAAATCGCTGCCGGTGATTGGCGCATGAACAACTCGCGCCGAAGCGCTTTATGTTTGCCGTTCGGCGGCCGTTTGTGCTGTTTTGCGCCATTTTCAGCATACAATTCATTGCATGAACGACTCGTCTCGACCATTGCAACAGGTTTGATGGATAAACGGTTTAGCCAGGCGGGAAGATTTTGTGTTCGCGCAATGCCGGCGCAAGACATCGTCCTGGCGATCATCGCTTTCGCTAAAACATTAACAATCACAACAAAAATACCCCATGGCTCGTATCTGTCCAAAATGCAGTTATGCTCGCAAGGAAACGGATGAAGCACCCGAGTGGCAGTGTCCATCCTGTCAGGTCGCCTATAACAAGGTGGGCGGCGAACCGGTGCCGGCCAATTACGGCCGCTACGGTGCGCCCATCATCCGCGAAAAGCCGTCGGGTTTTCCCGTGTTCAAACTGGTGATCGCGATTGCGATTTTTAGCGCCGGCATCGGCTTCGGCAGGCATGTATGGCAAGCCAAGCCGGCAGCAGTGCAGGCAACTACCGCGACTGCCCAGCCGCCCATCACGATGTACAGCGCGACGTGGTGCGGCTACTGCACGGCAGCGCGCAATTTCATGGATGCCAACGGCATCGACTATACCGAACATGACATCGAAAATTCGACTGCCGGTTATGAAGGGTACAAGAAGCTGGGCGGCGGCGGTGTGCCGCTGATGGTGATCGGCAAAGACGTGAGCCGGGGCTTTAATGAACAGTCGATGCGCAGTAATTTAAGCCCCTGGATCCAGAAGCAGCCTTGAGCGCGCAGCGCAATGCGCCCGGGCGCATTGCGCGATGATCACCGGCCAGGCAGTACTACACCAGCGGATTCTCGTTCTGGAAGCGCAGGAAAGCCAGCCGGTGCAGCTCCGCGCCCGAGGCAATTCCCAGTTTCGACTTCAGATTCATACGGTAAGTCTCGATCGTGTTCGGCGACAGGTTCAGCCTCAGCGCGATATCGGCTTTCTTTAATCCGAGGCCAATCAATCGAAATACCTCGAGCTCGCGGTCGGATAGCGAGGCCAGGGTTTTCCAGCCGTCGGCGCCGGGTATGTCGGCGATTCGCTCAATCAGTATCCTGCGGATTTCTTCAGAAAGCCAGACCCGTCCGGCGCAGACGGTTTGCACCGCTTCGACGATGAATTTGGCGGCGTGGTGTTTCATCACATAGCCGCGTGCGCCGGCCTGCAGGGCGCGCTCCGCATACAGGCGTTCGTCATGCATCGATACGACCAGGATCGGCATGCCGGGCGCAGCTGCATGCAGCGCCTTGATCAGCTTGAGCTCCAGCACGCCGGCCAGTGACAGATCGACCAGAGCAACCGTGGGCGCGTGTTTTGCCACCAGCGCCAGCGCAGTTGTCCCATCCTCGGCTTCATGAAAATTCATTTGCTTGCCCAGCTGCGCCAGCAGCGTGGCAAAGCCGACCCGCACCACCGGATGATCATCGACCAGCAGTACGTCTATCTTTTGCAATCCAGGTTTGTTCAGCATTCGGTTACCTTGATGATGGTGCCGCGTCCGATTGCGGATTCAATCGAAAGCGCATAGCCGCTGACCGAGGCGCGGTACTGCATGATTTTCAATCCGCTGCCGCTCTGGCTGCTGTGACCGGCATCGTCCGGATTGAAGCCGGCCCCGTTATCCGCGATGTGCAATACGCTTTTTGCGCCGACATAGTCGAGATGGATGGAAACCTGTGACGCTTTGCCGTGGCGGATCGCATTGTTCAGCGCTTCCTGGGCAATCCGGTACAGATTGGTTGCGACATCTTCGTCCGCGACCTCGACCGGATCGTCATAGTCAAAGGCGCATGCAGTCTTGGTCAGAGAGGATACATCGCGCGCCAGGTTGGCCAGTGCTTCGCGCAAGCCTTGCGCGCCGCTTGGCACCGGCATCAGGCCGTGAGCTAGATCGCGCACACATGAAATCGCCTGGCTGGCTTGACGTTCAAGCGCGTCGGCGTGCGGCGCAAGCTGCGGCGCCGTAGCCTGCAGTTGCGCCGCCAGCGCCTCGGCCGAAAGGCTGATCCCGGTCAATCTTTGTCCGAGGTCATCGTGCAATTCCCGGCCGATGCGCCGCCTTTCTTCTGCCGCACTGTGTGCAAGTTGCTGTTCGAGCACCTGCTTTTGCTGCAGTTCGAGCTGCAAGGCGGCATTCTTCTTTTTCACTGTACTTTGTAAAAACGCGTTCTGGTCAAGCAGTCGCCATGACAATAGCGCTAGCAGGCCCGACAACATGGCGCCTGCAGCAAAAATCAAGAAAGGCAAGGCCCGGTCGCGCCCGGAAACCAGATCGTTGCGTGCCTCGCTGACTGTCGTGCGCAGCAAGGCGCCGCCAAAGACAATGTCGAAGGTTGCCGCGAAATGCCCTTGGGTGGAAAAACTGCCGGGCGCACCGCCAATTTTGGCGCCATTGCTGTCGAAAACCAGGATTGGCTTGGGGGAGGTTTGGCCGTTGGCCCTGCCGAGATTGACCATTTGAAATTGCAGCTTTCTGGTAAGCGATGCCGGCATTGCTTCTGCAAAAAATGCCTTTAGGTCAAAGCCGATGCCGGCAGTGCCAATCAATCTGGAGTGTCCGTCCGGCTCTTTTTTGAAAATGCCGAGCCGGGCAGCCAGTCCGACCAGAGGCAGGCCGCCCGGTCGATGCACGGGTAGCCCGCTGCTGATGACTTTATTGGCTTCGTATGCCTGCGTTTCCATCCAGCTTTTTTTCACGCTGGGTTTGATGGAAAAATGCTTTTGGAAATTCGTAAAAATGTCTGCACCCAGCCCGGGTGACGTTGGCGGATACACGCGCGTAATCACCATCAACTGGGTACGCTTGCTGGGAAGCGCAGCCGCGGCAGTGCGAATGACCGCTGCATCTGCCTGATCGGAAAGTGCCTCGCGCATCTGGTCTGGCTTGGACATGTCGACAAGGCGTGCAAAGTTGACCGACTTCAATGCGCCATACCGTTCCTGGATATTCAGGCTGGCACCGTATTGATCAAATTGTTCGCGTGTCACGTCATGCGTGTTCTGGTACATGCCGGCGACACCAAAAAGTATGTTGTCGTATTTGTCGAAATTGCGTGCCAGCGAGGTTTCGAAATCCCGTACATGCTGATGGAAGATATTGCCGGCATCCCGGTCAATCTGCGCATCCACATACATGGCGACCCAAGCGCTGAGGATGCAGCCCAGCCCCAGGATCAGCCATGGCGCGCTTTTCCGTGGTTTTCTTAATAAAAAAGCATTTTGCATCGGGTGGCGGTAGCGGTTTTCGGCAACAGACCGATATTGTCCGAGAATCGCACCTAGTGCCATCACTTTTTAAGTGATGCTTGATAAGCGCGAAGATTGATAGGCATGGCTTGCGCGCAAGCGCATCATAGTCAGGCAAGCGGGATGCCGCACAGCGGCACCTGTTATCTGCACAGCAATAGCGAGAAAATGATGAGCACGAACAAAATCGAATCCATGATCGGCAACGGATCCAGTCCGGATCCGCTGGAATATCGCGTATTCAGGGTAGGTGACGAAGAATACGGCATTGAAAGCAACAAGGTACAGAATTTGTACGCCGATCACCAGATTACGCTGGTCGCCGATGCGCCGGCATTTATCAAGGGCTCGGTCAGCCTGGATGGCGTCGATGTGCCGGTGGTTGACTTGCGTGTATTGCTCAATCTTCAAGGCAGCGCGGCCGATAGTGCCGGCAATATCATGGTGTTGCGCCTGGCCGGCGGGATGGTGGGGATACTGGTCGACAGCGTGCTGGACCCTCTCGACGTCGGCGCCCGGCAAGTCACCCCGCTCCAGCAGCTACTGCGACACTGACGCATTGCGGTCTGGCGCAGCAGATGCGCCGGCAATGACGATGATGGCCAGACGCCTCCGCTAGAGCAGCGTCAGGCAATGGCCGGCGATCATGCGTTCTTCATCCGCCTCCACCACCAATACCTCGAACGGCTGCAGAAACGCGAGATGATTGCAGATCGCTTCGCGTACCGCAGCGTCATGTTCGCCGATGCCGCCGGTGAAGAGCAGCGCATCGATGCCGCCCAGCGCCACCGCCATGCGCGCTGCATGCTGCGCGGCCATCATGGTGAAAAAATCGATCGCAAGGCGCGCGGACGGACTGCCGCTGGCGGCCAGCGTGCGCATGTCGCTGCTGATGCCGGACAACCCCTTGAGGCCGGATTCATGCGACAGGATATGGTCGATTTCATCGCCGCTCATGCCCAGCTGGCGCATCATGTACAGCGTCACGCCGGGGTCGATGCTGCCGCAGCGCGTACCCATCGGCAAGCCATCGAGCGCGGTCATGCCCATCGTGGTGTCAATGCTCTTGCATGCCTGCAGTGCGCACAGGCTGGCGCCGTTGCCCAGATGCGCGACCACCACGCGGCCCTGTGCCAGTGCCGGATGACGGGTACGCAGCACTTCGGCGACCCATTCGTAGGACAGGCCATGGAAGCCGTAGCGGCGCACACCTTGCTCACGCAGCGATTGCGGCAGTGCATAGTCGCGAAATACCGGCGCATGGCCGGCATGGAAGGCGGTGTCGAAACAGCCGATCTGCAGCTGCGCCGGATACAGCGCGCTCAGCGTATCGATCGCCGACAGCGCATGCGGCTGGTGCAGCGGCGCCAATGGCACCAGCGTCGCCAGCCGCTCCAGCACGGCGCGGCTCAGCACCACCGGCGCGGTGAAGTCCTCGCCGCCATGGACAATGCGGTGACCGACTGCCTGGATATGCCAGCCCTGATCGTTGTCATCGACCCAAGCCAGGATGGCCTGCAAGGCGGCTGCCTGATCAAGGCTGACGACCTGGATCGGGATCGGCTGGCCATTGACGGAAAATTCCGGTTGCGTGCCGATGCCGGTGACGCGGCCGTTGGCCAGCAGCGGCAAGTCCGGTCGGGCGCCGAAGATGCGGAATTTCAAGCTGGACGAACCGGCGTTCAATACCAGGATGACGTTTTCAGCTTGCGTGGCAGCGGCGCTCATTTGATCTTGCTCAGACGTCGCGCTTCGGCCAGGCGCACCGCCAGCGCGCACGACATCAGGCGGGTGCGCAGCGAATCGGCGCGGCTGGTCAAGATGATTGGCACACGCGCGCCGAGCACGATGCCGGCGGCGTTGGCGCCGCCCAGGAAGGTCAGCTGCTTGGCGATCATGTTGCCGGAGTGGATATCCGGCGCCAGCAGAATATCGGCGTCGCCGGCCACGGCGGATACGATGTTCTTGTCCTGCACCGCCTGTTGGCTGATGGCCAGGTCCAGCGCCAGCGGGCCGTCCAGCAGCGCATGCTCGATCTGGTGGCGGTCGGCCATCTTGCACAGGCAAGCGGCATCGACGGTGGCCTGGATGCCCGATTTCACTTTTTCGGTGGCCGCCAGAATCGCCAGTTTCGGCTGCGCCGCGTCGTTGGCAATCACTCGCCATAAATCGATCGCATTGCGGCAGATATCGGCCTTTTCATCGAGCGTTGGCGCGATGTTGATAGCGGCATCGGTAATCACCAGCAGCTTGTGGTAGGTTGGTACCGCCATCACATACGCGTGGCTGATGCGGCGCTCGGTACGCAGTCCGGCGGCACTCGGCATCACCGCGCCGAGCAGTTCGTCGGTGGATAGGCTGCCCTTCATGATGGCATCGACTTCGCCGGCGGCCGCCATCTTCACTGCACGCGCGGCAGCTGCGTGGCTGTGCTCGACGTCGATCAACTGGTAAGCGCTGATGTCGATCTGTGCTTCTTCGGCAGCCTGGCGGATGCGCGCTGCCGGCCCGATCAGGATCGGCTCGATCAAATTTTCGCCGGCTGCCTCGAATGCCGCCTGGATCGCGATGGCGGTGACCGGGTGGACTACCGCCGTGCGACTGGGCGGCAGCGCTTCGCAGGAATCGACCAGATTGCGGAAATGGTCGTGGTGGTTCAGCTGCACGTCGGGCAGGTCGGGCCGCACGCGGCGGATCTTCTCGGTCGGGGCAATCACCACTGCAGTGCCGCTGGCTACCACCTCGCCCAGCGCATTGGTGCACAGGCAGTCGAAGATGACCAGGTGCTTGTGTTCATGCTTTTCCTTGACCGATACCGTCACGGCGATGGTTTCGCCGAGATGCACCGGTTTCTTGAAATCGAGATTCTGGTTCAGGTAAATCGTGCCCGGTCCGGGCAGTGTGGTGCCCAGTAGCGCCGAAATCAGCGCGCCCGACCACATGCCGTGGCCGATCACGCCGCCAAAGGCGCTGTCCTTTGCATACGCGGCATCCAGGTGGGCCGGGTTAACATCGCCCGACAGCACCGCGAACAACTCGATGTCGCGTTCCCGCAGCGTCCTGGTCAGGCTGGCAGTCTGGCCGATTTTCAGTTCGTCGAAAGTGACGTTTACCAGTTCCTGCTCTTGATGCATTGCGGCTCCTTCGCCTGTCATGATTCCGCTATCCCGAGCGCCCGGCGGACGCGTTTTTCAGATTCACTCACCAGCAGGAATACTACACCAGCAGCAACCACCAGCCAGCCATCTTGCAGTGATATCGGATAGGTGCCGAAAGCGCGCTGCAGCAAGGGCGCATAGGTGACGGCGAACTGCGCCAGCGTGATGGCTACCACGCTGGCCAATACTAGCGGGGTGCCGATCACGCCGTACAGCGTCAGCGAGGTGCCATGCACGTAACGCACGCTGAACAGGTAAAATATTCCAGCGCTGTGATCAGGTTGACCACCAGCGCATGGCCGGTCTTGATCGGCAGGCCGCGCGCCAACGCATAATAGAGCATGCCGAAGGCGCTGGTCGATGGCCGGCGTGCCCAGTGTCGGCAAGGCGCGCTTAATCTTGCAGCCCTGAAATGGTGAAACTTTCACTGTCGACAATAGTCCGAAGATCGGACCTTGCTTTTTTGAAAGTCGCTTATCTTGCATCAATAGTGTTGTTGGTTTTTAATTAAATGGAGGTGGATGGTGGATTGCCCAGTTTGTAAGGAAGTAAATCTGGTCATGTCGGAGCGACAGGGAATTGAAATTGATTATTGCCCGAAATGCCGCGGCGTATGGCTTGACCGTGGCGAGCTCGACAAGATCATTGATCGTTCAGCGGGCGAAGCGCCGGCGCGCGCTGCGCCGCCCGCCCATGCCAGTCCGCAGCAACCACCTAACCAGACCTATCCGCAGCAACAGCATGGCCAAGCCTATCCGCAGCATGGCGGTCATTACAAGAAAAAGAAGCGCGAAGGTTTTCTGGGTGAATTGTTTGATTTCGACTAACGGTGTTCGACAGCGAAAGCACAGGCAGCGTGGCATAATCCAGCCAGCCATCCTGATGGCCTCTACCTTGTGAAACCATGAACGACTCGTTAAAAAATCGTCCGGATACACCGTGCGTTGCGGTGTGCTCAACCCTGTTCGATGATATCTGTCGCGGTTGCGGGCGCACTGCGATGGAAGTTTCGCATTGGGTTTTTCTGACCGATGCAGAAAAAGATGCGGTGTGGGCCAGGATCACCCGCGAAGGCTATCCGAAGCGCCAAGGTTGACGGCAATCACGGATTGCCGGCATGCGCAGTCAAACCGGGGGTGACGCTGCAGCCAATTTCACCAGGCAAATCCAGTCGTCAGGTCAGGCAGGCTGCAGATCGGCGACCACACAATTCTTGCCGTTTTGCTTGGCGTGATACAGCTTTTGATCGGCGCGATGGATAAAGGCGTCGATCGTGCCGAAATCATCGACAGTCTGCACGCCGAAGCTCATAGTTAACGGCAGTACCGTATCATCTTGCTTGAAGTGGATGGCGGCAATTGCCGCGCGCAATTTCTCGGCAACTTCAAGCGCCAGTTTTTCATCGGTTTCCGGCAACAACACCAAAAACTCTTCCCCGCCCCAGCGGCTGACTTCATCATGCTGGCGCAGGCATGCGCGCAGCGTCTGCGCGATGGCGCGCAAGGCTGCATCACCTGTCTGATGACCATGCCGGTCATTAATCAACTTGAAATTGTCGACATCGCCGTACAACATCGAATACCGACGTTGATGGCGCTGGAAGCGGCTGTTTTCCGCTTCCAGCCGCTCCATCATGTAGCGCCGGTTCGGTAGTGCGGTCAGCGCATCGGTATGCGACAGCCGGTCGAATTGCTCGCTGACGCGAATCAGTTCAGTCTGGTTCCTGGCGCGCGCATATTCATGCAATGCGGTAAACAACGACAGCGCTGCAAAGGTGGCAATGAACCGGATCTTGAAGGTGGTCGAATACGGCGCAAGCTCGATCAGCGGCAGCGGCACCAAAAACAGTAGCAGTGCGATACAGAACATCGCGATCAGTATCGCCAAGCCACGACGCGCGCCCAGCAGAGAAATGGTGGCGGCCACCATCGGATAAGTCCACAGCGGCCCGGTATTGTCAACGCCGCCGGTGGCGACCAGATAGCTGAACAGGGCCAGCAGGCCATAGGCAAAACCGTAGCCAGCCCAGTCGCGGTTGCGGGTGAATTTGAACAGCAGGATATTGCTGGCGGCGACGACGCTATGGGCCAGCACGAAGACCGCCAACGCGTGGTGGCCATCGACAAGATTGGCAATCCCGAAGCCCGCCAGGAATACGATTGCCAGGCCGTTACCCAGATAAACCAGAATCCGCTGGCGCCGCTCTTCAATCTTTTCATAACGCTGCCGAAGATTGTCGGGTTTGTTGCCGGCCGCCGCCACGTCTGTCATAACACCCTCTGTCTGTTTTCCAATACTTTATATACCATCAGTTACGATGTTGTAAATTGGAAAGTAAATTTGCGCCGCTTTGATACAACTGTTGCGTGAGCGTAGGCGCTGCCTGACAGCTTGCCAGTCGTCCGTGACGCTGATCCAGGCCGATAATTTGCTGCGCTGCCGCAAAAAATTGCGACGCGGGCTATGCGTGCCGACTCCCCAAACGGCTAGTGGCAAGCATGCCATCTTGCCTATAGAGTGCATTCATTCCACGGAGCGCAGTTGCTCCCGCCGAACTACTCCGTGCAGCATGCACAGGAGTCAGCCACAAGCAGCGATACAGACTGCGGCTGTAAAAAAACTTACCCCCACCTAGAAAATATTTCAGGAGACAACATGTTGAACCAAACTTTTTCCTTGCGCCATTTGCTGGTTGCTGCTGCCTTGGCCGTGACTGGCGCCGCTTCCCAGGCTGCCTGCCTGGACAATGTCGTGCTGGTGCATGGCAATGTGGCTTACCCATCGAGCTGGAACAATACGGTCAGCACGCTGAAGAGCCGCGGTTATGTGAGTTCGCAGCTGTTCTTGCCCAGCTGGGGTTCGAAAACCAATGCCGGCAGCAATAGCCATAGCAGCACCAATACCAATATCGTCAAGACCGCGCTGCAACAAGCCAGGGCTTCTTCCTGCACCGGCAAGATCGACGTGATCGGCCACTCGATGGGCGTGACGCTGGCGATGAAGGCGATCAATGAATTGGGTTATGCCAGCAAGGTGAATACTTTCGTCGGCATCGCCGGTGCCCAGCACGGCTTGAATTCCTGCGGTGTCTATCCCTACAATGTCTGGTCTGCGACCTGCGGTTCGGCCGGCCTGTCGATCAACAGCCCGCTGATCAATTCGGTGCGCAACAAGCGCTACGGCACCAAGATGTATTCGATCAAGAGCTGGATGGATCAACTCGTCTGTATCGGTAGTTGCTATGTGTATGGTTCGCATACCAGCAATATCGATATGCAGAATGCCAGCTATGATTACGCGTTGGGCCACTTGGGTTTGCAATCCTCTACCACCAGCAAACAGGCCGATCTGCTGATGAATTAAGCGCTTACCGGACTTTGGGCCGACCAGGCTTCAAAGCAGAAAAACTGCACGCTGATGCAGAACCGGCAATTTTTTCATCTCCATTTTCTCCCCGTCCGATCTCTGGATCAGCGGGGAATTTTTTCGTTTACAGCAAGTTTCTGCGCCGCCGGCCGGCCTGCGCCAGGCGGGCGCTACGGCTTGTTTTCTGATCGTCAAGGCATTCTGCGTCAGCGCAATGGCAGCATCAATTACCGACCCTGATGGCTACGATGCGTCGGATTGCGCTATGCTACGGCTAGTCAGGCGCTAGAGCATTTCCGTGAGGCTTGCCTGATGCTATCCGTTCCTATTTTTAATATGCAGGGATTCATGAAATTGCTTAAACAACTCTGGTTTTTTTTCTTGCTCGCCGGTGCGAGCTGTGCAGCCTTGGCGCAAACCGCTGCCGGACCTACGCCGGCACATCTGACAGCCGCCGCACGCGTGGTAGCCGCAATGGGTTTGCCGGAGCGATTCATCATTCCGACCAAGCAGCTGCTGGAAGGCAGCCTCGCCAAGGATCCGGACAATGCCCCGTTGATGCTGACGACGATGGCGCCTTATTTGCAAAAGCAATACACGATCGACCAGCTCAAGGGTTATTTTGCCAGCCAGTTTGATCTGGATGAATGCCGCCGGATCGCTGCTTTCTGGGAAGGGCCGGTGGGTAAAAAGCTGGTGCGCACCCAGGTGCAGATGCTCAGTACCGGCACAGCTTCTGAACTGGTGTTTACGGCGAAAGAAAAAGCCATCATGAAGCGCTTCGACGCGACCAAGGCCGGCAAAGCCTTTTTGGCCGCGATGCCCGCGATTGAAGACGTGATGGCCGAGCACACCAAAATCACGCAAACCACCATGCGTGAGCGTTTCCTGCAAGATCTGGAAAAAAAGCTGGACACGGAACCGCAGGGAAAACCGGTCTGACCGGCATTCGCCGCCAGCGCAGCGAGCCGTCGGCGGCAATGAACATGGCTTGCGCCTGCAGCACAGCGCAACGGCAACAGCGCGTAATCAGTATTGGTGGTCCTATTTATGCTGCAGGCGTGCCACATGGTGCAGCTCATCAGTCCAGCCTGGACACGGATGAAAAAAAGCGGCCGGCTACCGTCCGGCGCCGCAGCTATTTGCGCTTGATGAGCTGCTGTTCAAACGCGGTATCGAGCTTGCTGACCCGGACTTTCTGTTGCGGCCCGGTTTGATTGACGAACGCGACGAATTCTTCCAGCGTCAATTCGCCGCTGATTTTTTCCGTGGCGCCGTCATCGGTCGCGCGCAGCAAATAGAAAAAACCGCTGGCAGTCAGTGCCATCGAATAGCGATGGTCGGGGTCACGCGCATTGAGCCGGGTAACGGCGGCGCTGGCTTTGGTGGATCGCATGAAAATCCGGAGCTCCTGGCGAGATTGTGGCACCATCATAGTCCAGCCATGCGCGAGCGTCCAATATACTGCGCTGCGGCTTGACCGGCGCCGATGGCAGCGCCGGTTTGCATTTCCAATAATCAAGTTGGATGTGCTATCGTTATTCACGCATCCGCATCGATCAATCGCGCATGCATTGATCAAGTTAACCGGCCCCAAGGAGCCTTCATGACAGCCGATTCACAGACCTGCAGCAATTGCGAAACATTGCGCCTTCAGCTGGCGCAAAAAGAGCAGGAACTGGCGGCCTTGCGTTCCCGTATTGATGAACTCGGGCGGCATGACTCGATGACCGGCGCGCTGAACCGGCGCACCCTGATCGAAATGCTGGATGCCGAACTGCAGCGAGCGCAACGTACCGGCCATCCATTCTGTTTTGCGGTCATCGATCTGGACCGGTTCAAGACGATCAGCGATCAATACGGTCATCAGGCGGGCGATATCGTGTTGAAAAAAGCCTCGGAAACCGCAGTGAAACTGCTGCGGACCGTGGATCGCTTCGGCCGGCTGGGGGGAGAAATGTTCGGCATCGTGTTACCGGCCACCTGGCTTGACCAGGGCATGATCGCGATGCGGCGTCTGGGCAAGGCAATCGCCGACTGCGATTGGAAAGACACGGTGCCCGGCCTGGCGCTGACGTTTTCGGCTGGAATCACTACCAATGCCTTTGGCGACACTGCCGACGCGATGATTCAGCGCGCCGAACAGGCGATGCAGCAAGCGCGCAGCGAAGGCGGTGACCGTACCATTCAGGCCGAGGAGCCATTGCCGGTGGCGCCGCCGGCCGATCCGGCCTGAGTACATGCATTCTTGGCGCCGCCGTTGGCTGCGCTGCAGGAATGGCCGGTCCGCGCCGGCGGACGCGCAGTTACTCACCCTATCCCAAAGTAAATATCCTGCACCGATAAGGCGCCGGCTGCGCTGCTTGCTTTCCGCTTTGAGCAACGCGCTGCACGAGACCGCTTTCTGTATGCCTGCGGGTTTTTAAATAGGATACGACATTAAAAATATGTTAATTTAGCAAGACATTGGCATGTCAAGGCTGGCGCGAGGAGGCGGGATCAATCGCTGACAAACCATGTAAAGCGTCCATTCAGGCGGCGCGTCCGGTATATAACCTCATCCATTCAAAGGAACCTCATGAAACAATCATTATTGGCATCAGCAATCGCACTTTCGCTGGCCTTGGGCGTGACCGCATCCGCGCAAGCGAATGATCCTGTGCTACCAAAAGCTGGTCCGGCGGCGGTCGACGCCAAGGCCGCGAAGCTGAAGGCGGCGGGCAAGCACAGCGCCATGAAGAATGACAGTTTGGGCAATGTCGGCAAAAGCAGTCGCAAGGCCAACTTGTCGGGCGGCGTGATGATGCAGGACGCTGGACAAAAGGGTGACCACAAGGAGCCCAAGGGCGGTGGCAAGGACAAGTTGATGGGCGGCGTGATGATGCAGGACGTGGGCCAGAAAGGCGATCACAAGGAGCCCAAGGAACCCAAGGACCCCAAGGGCGGCAAGGACAAGCTGAGAGGCGGTGCGATGATGCAGGACGTGGGCCAGAAGGGCGATCACAAGGAGATCAAGGGCGGCGGCAAGGACAAGTTGACCGGCGGCGCGATGATGAAGGGTCCCGGCGCGCGTCCGGCCGGCATGGCGGCGCAAGACCGGATGAGAGCCGGTTCTCTGGGTAATGAGCAGATGCGCGGCGCGGCGCAAGCTACTCGCGACCAGATGCAAAAATAAACCTCACGGGCGGCCCGCAGACCATGTGCGGGCCGCACGATCGCTGGCAATGGCGGGGCGCGCCGAACGCCAATTTTCATCGGCCATGCAATGGGATGCACTTGCGTGCCAGTCGTGTATCCGCCTTTACCGCGCATCGGCTCTGTCAAACTGGCGCGCAAACCCAATGCATCGCCCGGCAATGCAACTGCCGTATCGACTGAAACTGCGGCTATCCATACAGTACAATTTGCGCTGTCCAACCTGACAAATCCAGGAAGGCGCCCTGACTCGGCCGGTATCCTGTCGCGACCGGTGGGTGGTATGCCGGGTGCCGGCCAAGCTACCCAGATCCGCTACCGCCACCACGCTATGGAGAATCGCACAGCATGATTGAAAACCGATTGGTCGATATTGAAATCAAGATCGCACGCCAGGAAGACCTGGTCGATGCATTGAACCAGACCATTTACCGCCAACAAAAGAAGCTCGATGAATTGGAAGCGTTGTGCACTGCCTTGGCCAGACGCTTGACCCAGGTGCAGCAGGCCGACAGCGACACCAGTCCGGTCGATGAAAAGCCGCCCCATTATTAAATTAATTAAGCGACTTGCTGCTGCGGCCGCGCCACGCGCCGCTGCACACTATCGCTCGCCTCGGGTATTGCGGGGTGGATACTTCTGAGCGTCGAGGTTGAACTCTCTACGGTTTTTCCTGTCAATTAAGCAATGACTTGATGAAATTTGCGCGGCTACGCGCTGCTGATTGCTTACGCATTGCGGCGTGTATGTAGTCTGCAATTGGTTAGTCCGTAGAAGGGGAAGCAATGATGAGATTTCGTGCGTTCTGTGCTGCGCCGATACTTGCCTGTTCGGTTGCCATTGTGCATGCGCAAGTTTTCGAGCCGCGGCCGGCACCTGCCAATGTGCCGCCCGCCATATCTGCTGCGCCGCAGCCGGCACCGGCACCAGCCGCGCCGCAGCGCACGCCCATTGCACCGCAAGCACCTGCACCTAACGCATCGCAGTCAGCGCCGGTGCCAGGCATGCCGCCGCCAGCGGCAAATACCGCAATGCCGCCCTTGTCACCGCCGATGTCGACCAGCAGCATGCCGCCGCCGGTTGCGAGAGTGCCGTCCGGTAGTCTGACGCCGGGCACGGCAAGTGCGCCGGCACCGAATGCAACAGCGCCAAACGCACCAACTCCCATTGCACCGGCGCCAAATGCACCAGCAGCGCCAGCGCCGGTCCGGCCTGTGCCGCCGCCGGGTGTGACCACGCTCGGTAGCGGCGGCAGTAGCGCGGCCGCTAGCGGCGGTTCTGCCGTCGTGCTGGTGCCGGCAGCAGCGCCGACGATTGCGCCCGATGTGAAAAAAAGCGCCACTGGCAAAACTGCCAAAAACAAAGCGAGAAAAAAGCGCTCGGAATAAAAGCGACCTGATTGGCGCTGGCCGGGCCTGCTTGGAACAGGCTGCTAACAGTTGAAAAGCTAATTGAGGTGCTGGCAGTCAGTTCAGGTGAGTATGGTTTTGCCCAGTTGGATACCATCCGCTGCCTGGAGTGCCTACAGGTGATACCGTGCCAAGTGCAATCAATAATAGTGTCTTGTCCACCTGCTGGGCGTTTGCTCTGGCTTGCCCAAGCATGCTGCGCCAGCCGCTCGGCTAATCCACAAACACACTGTCCAAGCTACGCCACGACATCATTGTTGCCAGGTCAATACGGCGCTCAGGACGG
>JAKFFK010000101.1:0-6161 GCA_036675285.1 Paucimonas sp.
ACCGCCGGACGGCCGCGGTACTGAAAGCGGGTGCCATGCACATCGATATCAACCAGGCGCCCATCCTTGTGCAAACCCTTGAAGTGATAAAAGAGACTGGCTATTTCCCCCGAAATGCGCTTTTCCAGGTTGTCACTGACAGTGGCGCGATCTTGCGGCGCAATGAATTTCGACACCAGCTGCGGCGCCATTTCCTGCTGGCTGTAACCGAACATTTCGGCAAAGCGCGGATTTGCATACTGGAACATCTGGTCCTGGATGATATACAGCCCGACCAGCGATTGTTCGACCAGGCCGCGAAACGGGATTTCCGGCACAGCCGTTTCATCCAGGTCGTCATACAGGCCAACCAGGCCGATGATATTGTTGTTGAAGTCGCGCAGCGGTGATGTCGACAAATTGACCCGTACCGGCTTGCCGGCCTTGGTCATGCGTTGGAGTTCGATGTCGCGCAGGGAATCACCGGCAATCACTACGCGCTGGTGCAGTTCACGGCTGGTATCTTCGCTTTCCGCCGGCACGTGCGGCAGCGGCCGTCCGATTACTTCTTCTTCGCGCCAGCCGAAAATGCGTTCTGCGGCATGGTTCCATATTTTGACGCGCCGTTGCAAATCCAGCGAAATGAACGCCACCGGCGCATCCCGCACCAGCGATTTGAGCAAATCGTTTTCTTCACGCAGGCGCCGCACTTCGGCTTCGAGTTCGGAACGGGAATCGACGGTTTTGTGCGGCATCGCTAAAAGTGAGAAGGAAAGTGCTCTCTACAATACCCAAAAGACGATCTCCAGTCCATTCGGTCTTTTCCGTTTGCCCATAAAAAAAGCCGGGCGAACCCGGCTTTCCTTATCAGACTTGAAGCGACTCAGGCGTGTTCGCCCAAGACGGCAACCGTGATATCCACGACCACATCAGTGTGCAGCGCAACCGAAACGGCATGATCGCCAGCCACTTTCAATGGGCCTTGCGGCATGCGGATCTGCGCTTTTTCGACCGCAAAGCCTTGCTTGCTCAGCGCTTCAGCGATGTCGAAGTTGGTCACAGAACCGAACAGACGGCCATCGACACCAGACTTTTGCGAAATCTGCACGGTCATGCCGCTCAGCTTCTCGCCTTGGGCTTGTGCAGCGCTCAGTTTTTCGGCAGCGGCTTTCTCGAGATCGGCGCGCTTGGCTTCAAATTCTGCAACAGCGGCAGTAGTGGCACGGCGTGCCATGCGTTGCGGGATCAGGAAGTTGCGGGCATAACCGTCCTTGACGCGCACGACTTCACCGAGATTGCCGAGATTAACGACTTTTTCCAACAGAATGACTTGCATGTTTTTCTCCTAGTTCTCAGTCGTCGTTTACGCGGTATGCAGATCGGTGTACGGCAGCAGCGCGAGGTAACGTGCGCGCTTGATTGCCGTATCCACTTGACGCTGGTAAATCGCTTTGGTGCCGGTCAGGCGGGCTGGCATGATCTTGCCATTTTCCTGGACGAAATCCTTCAGCGTATCCACGTCCTTGTAGTCCACTTGCTCAACATGTGCAGCGGTGAAGCGGCAGAATTTCTTGCGCTTGAACAGCGGGTTTTGCTGTTTGCGTTTTTCCTTGAGCTTGCTCTTGTCGAATTTTTTACCGAATGCCATTTTTGGCTCCTTCTGATTTGTTGGGGAACAGAATAGCGTTGACGCTTGATTCCATCCCGCATCCTAAATTGTTGAGGACAGAGTACCGCTTACGCTTAACTCAGTCCCGCAATACTTGAACTATGTCGAAATCCACGATATGGAAGACGAGACTTTTACTATTGCGGTTCTTGCGTGCCAGGAAACCGGTGAACTGATATGTTGCAGCCAATTCGGCCTGGTTGAATCGTCCTGAAATTTCACCTGCGGCCAGCGCAGTCATTTCAAATTCGACCAACCGTTCAACGCCTGCTTCAGTTTGCGTCGATGTGTGCAGCAATTTGCCAGACACGATCGGAATGCCGGCCGGGGTATAACGCAATACGTCACGCTCGGCAATGCTGGCAACAAGCTGAAACTGGTTCACGCTCCTGAATCGTCAATTACGCAGCAGCAGCAGCAGCCGGCGCCTCGGTACGATGACTCTTGGCAGCGTCTTCCTTCTGAACCGCCTTCATCATTGGCGACGGCGCAGTTTCGGCCTTCTTCATCTTGACGGTCAGGTGGCGCAGCACGGCATCATTAAACTTGAAGCCGGTTTCGATTTCAGCCAGAGTCTCGGCGTCGCATTCGATGTTCAGGCAGACATAATGTGCCTTGGCCAGTTTCTGGATCAGGTAAGCCATCTGACGACGACCCCAATCTTCAACACGGTGGATTTTGCCACCGCGGGCGGTAACGATGCCCTTGTAGCGTTCGATCATGGCGGGCACTTGCTCGCTTTGATCCGGATGCACGATAAATACGATTTCATAATGACGCATGTAATCTCCTTATGGACAGATTGAAAAATCGCCCACCCCGGCGTCAAGACGGGTGTGGGAAGAGGAAAACCAAAGATTATGCCTTGAAATTTCACAAAACTCAACGCTTTCAAGCATTTACCGCTTGTTGCCCACAAGATTTGTACTGAAATAGCGCTTGCATTCGCATCAATACTGTATAAAAATACAGGCTGTCTATCCACACAGCGCCTTAACGCGCTTCCGCCAGGGTTGCCATCATGCTGAAACTTACTGCCCGCCAGGAACAAATTCTCAACCTGATTAGAGAAGCGATCGAAAATACCGGTTTCCCGCCGACCCGTGCCGAAATCGCGGCCGAGTTGGGCTTTCGCTCCGCTAATGCTGCCGAAGAGCATTTGCAGGCGCTGGCACGCAAGGGTGCCATTGAAATTTCGCCGGGCACGTCACGCGGCATCCGGTTGCGCGACATGGGCACCGGCGGACCTGGCCGGTTTCATTCCACGCAAATGGCGCTGCCACATCCGGCACTGATGCAGCTCAGCCTGCCGCTGGTGGGCCGGGTGGCTGCCGGCTCGCCGATTCTTGCGCAGGAGCATATTGAAACCACGTATAACGTCGATTCCTCGCTGTTTTCCGCCAAGCCGGATTACCTGTTGAAGGTACGTGGCATGTCGATGCGCGACGCCGGCATTTTCGACGGCGATCTGCTGGCGGTAAAGAAAGCCGATAGTGCCAAGAATGGCCAAATCATCGTGGCCCGCCTTGGCGACGATGTAACAGTCAAACGTTACAAGAAGTCCGGCTCGATGATCGAGCTGCTGCCGGAAAACCCGGATTACGAACCGATCCGGGTGGAGCCGGGCCGCGAAGATTTTGCGCTGGAAGGTTTGGCGATAGGCTTGCTGCGCGCCTGGGGTTGAAGCGCATTCACCCTACATCAATATCAATAGGTTTTCTGTCGTTTCGGCGATATCGATACCATGCCACCCCTTCAAGTCTGGCGCGGGATTTTTCCGGATTCACTGGCTGACTCCACGCCGGAACGACATATTTTTTACATATAGGGCCTGAACGACATCGATGCCGTTCAGGCCCTTTTCATGCCTGTCTTTTCATGCCTGTCGTGCGTCAATCCGGTTTGATGGTCTTGAGCTTGGCCAGAATATGATGCGCCATGCCGCGCAGGATATTGACTTCCTCGGCTTCCAGTCGGGTGCGCGAAAACAGGCGCTTCAAACGCGGCATCAGCTTTTTCGGGCTTTCCGGATCAAGAAAATCAATCGCAACCAGGGCCTGTTCCAGGTGCGTAAACATGCCATCGATTTGCGCCAAGCTCGCCGGCGCTCCCTGGAAACCGATATCAGTTGCGGTGACTTGTTCGCCAATTGCGGCCAGCCGGCATTCATACGCCAGCACCTGCACAGCTTGTGCCAGGTTCAAGGACGTATAGTCGGGATTGGCAGGTATATTGATCAAGACATTGCACTTTTCAACCGCATCGTTGGGCAGGCCGAAACGCTCATTACCGAACAATAGCGCTGCCCGCAGGTCGGCCGAGCCTGCCAGCTGCGCCGACAGCGTGCGCGGCGTGACGATCGGCGGTGAAAATTCCCGCAGGCGGGCGCTCACAGCCGCCGCAAAATTACAACCGTCCAATGCTTCGTCGATCGAACCGACAATGCGCGCATTTTCCAGCACATCTTGAGCGCCACTGGCAAAAGCAAGCGCCTCTTCCTGGGTGGCAGGGTCGGGGAAACGCGGGTTGACCAGCACCAGTTCGGAAAATCCCATGGTTTTCATGGCGCGTGCCGCTGCGCCGATATTGCCGGGCCGACTTGTTTCAACCAGTATGAAACGCAGGCGTTTGAAAAGAGAAGTGTCGATTTGAGTCGGGTTCATTTAAAATAGCGGCATTAGGCGGCGAGAACCATGGTCAATTTGTCCATCTTTGCCGCATCGCTCATTTATTCAATTGATATGGTTCCCTGATTGCGGTTCGCAAGGGAACCGCTATTTTAACGGAACCTGTATGCATCCCATGTTGAATACGGCAGTCAAGGCAGCCCGCCGTGGCGCCGCTGTCATCAATCGCGCCTCTTTCGACGTCGAGCGTCTGAAGGTTACCCAAAAACAGCACAACGATTTTGTCACCGAGGTTGACCAGGCTGCCGAACAAGCCATCATCGAGGTACTGAAAACCGCCTACCCGGACCATGCGATCCTGGCGGAAGAATCCGGCGCATCGGCCAACCTGCACGACGAAAACGAAAACGTCTGGATCATCGATCCGCTCGACGGCACCACCAATTTCATTCACGGCTTTCCACAGTATTGCGTGTCGATCGCGCTGCAGCAGCGCGGCCAGATCACACAGGCGGTGGTCTACGACCCGACCCGCAACGACTTGTTTACCGCCTCCAAAGGCGCTGGCGCCTATCTGAACGACAAGCGCATCCGGGTCGGCAAGCGCGACAAAATCGCCGACGCGCTGCTCGGCACCGGCTTTCCGTATCGCGACATGAACGGTCTGGAACAATACATCGACATGTTCCGCGTGATGACGCAAAAATGCGCAGGCCTGCGCCGCCCGGGTGCAGCCGCGCTGGATCTGGCGTATGTGGCAGCCGGTCGCCTTGATGGCTTCTTTGAAAAAGGCTTGCAACCCTGGGATATCGCGGCCGGCTCGCTGTTGATTACCGAATCGGGCGGGATCGTCGGCAACTTTTCGGGTGAATCGGATTACCTGTACAAAGGCGATGTGCTGGCCGGTTCGCCGAAAATCTTTTCGCAAATGGTGAATTTATTGTCGCCATTTGCCTAAGGCGTACCTGCACTTCCCTGGCAAAACAGCCAGGGAAAGCATAACCGCATCCAGGCGTACTTAAGCCTTTATTTTCCTTTGCGAATGCAGGTTGTATCCGAAGCTCACCAGCACCACCAGCAGCACCAGCATTTGCGCCGCCAGCGTTTGCTGGGAAGGATAGATGCCCAGCAGGTCGATACGCGGCATGGCAATCGGCGTCACGTCGAGCATGCCCGCTTCCTGCAATGCCGCCACGCCCTTGCCGGCCAAAACGATTGCCAGCACGGCGATCAGCGCGGAACTGAATGCAAAGAATTTGCCGATCGGCAGCCGGGCGGTGGTGCGCAGCATGACGACGGTGATCACCGCGAGGATCGCGATTCCAGCGGCCAGGCCGGCCAGCAGATACCTGCCGTTGTTCTCGGTCCACAGCGCGGCATAGAACAATACGGTCTCGAACACTTCCCGGTACACGGTGACAAACGCCAGCACGAACAGCACCATGGCCGAACGCTTGTTCAAGGCATGCGTCAGCTTTGCCTGAACATAAGCTTGCCAGCGCCCGGCAAAGCTCTTTTGATGCATCCAGACGCCGACCGCAAGCAGCATTACCGCAGCAAAGAGCGCCGCAAAACCTTCGGTGATTTCCCGGCTTGCGCCGCTCAGATCCACCAGATAGGTGGCAACCACCCAGGTCAGGACGCCGGCGCCAAGGGCGCTGGCCCAGCCGGCATGCACATACGGCAGCGCGTCGCTGCGATCGGCTTTTTTCAGGAAGGCAATCATCGCAACGACAATCAGCAGCGCTTCCACGCCCTCGCGCAACAGGATCAGCAGCGCAGCGATAAACGTGGTCCACGGCGATTGATCGGTGGACTTGAGTGTCGCGTCCGCCGCCGAAATCAGCGACTGCAAGCGGCTCTCATGGCTGCGTGCATTCTCCAGA
>JAKFFK010000062.1:0-5938 GCA_036675285.1 Paucimonas sp.
CGTTCATATTCCGCACATCAAGGAATTTATCGAAGCCGGATTGCACCCGTCGGCGCATCTCATCCTGTTTATCCGGGCCAAATGAAAAACCGATAATCTCGAATCTTGAGCGGTCATGCCGCTCAAAAAGTTCTGCCATCAAATAGGAAGTCGCGTGATTATGAAAGTCCGCTGAAAAATATCCGATTTTAATGCGTGTCTGATGATTGTCGTTAATCTTGAAGTCATGCGGCACCTTTTCCTGGAATCGATCTTTGACATGTATTTCACTGCATTGCTTCTGGATAGAAGGCGGTGCCGGCATGGCGAGCAAATTAAAGGGAAGACATGCTTTGTCACCTGCCGAGACTTTGTCGATGATTGAAATGAACGCCTCGTCAAGCCCATCCCAGCTGCACAGCATCATTTTGGTGTGCAGCCAGTTGCCAAAAGCATAGTCAATGCCAGGCTGCAGCTGGATCGCCTTATTCAAAGCATTCAAAGCTTCCAGGTAATGTTTCAGATCGATTAACGTCGCACCAAGATTGGCCCAGGCTTTTGCATGTTTTGGATCGTGCTTGATCGCCTGGTTGTAAGCGACCGCAGCGTCTCTTTCCCTTTTGAGAAGGCTCAATATCACGCCGCGGTTATACCAGGCTGGTGCAAACCCTGGGTGGAGATAAAGCGCCTTATCATAAGAACTCAATGCTTCGTCAAAACGCTTGAGCGCTTCTAAGGTCCTGCCCATGTTGTAAAAAAGTTCGGACGACTTTGGGTTGAGTGCGAGCGCTTTTGTAAACATTGCCCATGCCTGCTCGTACAAGCCGGCACCAGCAAGGGATACGCCAAGATCATGCAGCGCTTCAAAGAATTCTCCACCGATCCTGATGGATTGCTTAAACGATGTTATTGCCTGACTAAATAAATTGCGCTTCAGGTAGATGGTGCCGACATAGTAAAAAGCGTCGAACGATGCATTGTGCATGCTCGTCGCCTTCTTTAGCAGCTCGAACGCGAGATCTTCATTGCCTCGGGTTCCAGCAATATAGGCTAACAGCGCATTGGCTTTGGAATTGCCTGGAATTGAAGCCAGGACTTGACGGACCATACTTTCTGCCAAATCGATATTGCCGCTTTTGAACGCGTTCTCGGCAATTAAAATTTGCTGATTAACCGAATCCTGTTTCAGTGACGTAGTTTTTTTCATTTCTGCTATTTTTTGGCTTTATACACATTCGCAGGCTGTGTTGAGGAAACGCGAGTGGTTTTGTCCGCTGTTTTTTATGCATAATACAATAACCAACAGCTCATCTCGATACAGGGAAGGCGGCACTTGTGCTTGGTATATTGCCACTCAAGGCAGCTTGTCATCTCACGCCTGTTTTCTGACCCAAAACTGATACATGCCGGCGAAAATCTCTGGATTGTCTTGCTCCACCAGTTCCCAGTTGGCCAATGAATCGCACGCCGGATTGCCCGGGAAACGTACGGCATAAGGCGTTCTGGTTTCAGGATTGGTAAACTCGAAACCCAAGAACTGCAAGCCGAGCTGGTCGAGGCAGGCTTGAATCTCCAGCGGTGAAAATACGTGCTCCTGCACGTGAAAAATCAGGTCGCGGCAAGCGCTGGCGCTGTAAAAATCCGGGCTGATGGCGATGCTGCCGATCTTGATGGGCGCATCGGCGCGCATGACATCGCTCCTGAAGCGGCTGATGCCGGCACGGGTCGATGGATAGCCCTGATTGGCAACCAGCTGGCGCAGTGCGGCAATCTCGTGCCGGGCCCGGCGGCTGTACAGGCCGATATTCATATAACCGTCCGGACGCAGCAGGCCGCTGAGCACGCGCCACCCGGCCATCGGATCGCGCATGTGATGCAAGACGCCGCTGCAGACGATCAGGTCGAATTGACGGTCAAGCGAACCCAGTTCCAGAATATCGGCCTGCCGAAAGTCGATGTGATCAATCCCAAACTCTTGCGTGGCCCGCTGTGCATAGGCCAGGCTGGTCTTGCTGATGTCGACGGCAAGGATCTGGGCGTTGCCGAACGCTTGCGCCACCTGGAAGGCATCGCTGCCGGTGCCGCAGCCGGCCACCAGGATGGCAGGCGCTGCCGGCAAATTTCCCGGTATCTGCTGATAGGGCAGGTGGCGTTGTAGCGCTGCCTGCAGCGACTGACCGGTGCCGAGGCTGCCGCGCCTTTTCCAGCGCGGATAGGGGTTTTCTTCATATTGCTGGCGCACCGCCTGGGAAACGGCATCATTGACGCCGGTCAGGCCGGGGAGGTCGCGCTTGATTTTTTCTTCCTGCAGCGGCTGGATCAGTTGCCGCAGCAACAGCGCCTGGACATGCGGCTGCGGCCAGTGCGCCAGATGCAGGCCTTCGGCGAAGGTAAACTTGTGCAGCGGCTGATAGCAGCCCAGCAGCGCCAGCCAGAGGGCCGGGCAGGGCAGTTGTTGTTCAATGGCGGCAGCAACCCGGCTGGCGAGACTGTCAATGGCTTGCGCTTCTGCGGCGCTGGCCGGATACAGGTATTCATTGGCAAAGCACTGCAATGCCAGGCTGCAGCCAAAGCGTTCCAGCGTCTGCGCACCTGGCGGGCTTTCTTCCCGCGTCGCCGTTGCCAGCATTGCCTGCCGCAACAGCACCAGCAGCCGCTCCAGCCGATAATCGGTCATCAGGGCTTCTTCGAGAATCGCCAGCAGCAGCGGCATTTCCATCAGTGGCGCCAACGCGCCGGCGGCCAGCGCCTGGCTGATCCGGGCACTGTCAGCTTGCCCATCGCCGGCCTGCAGCAGTTGCTGCACCAGCGGATCGCGGCACACCATGGCAGTGGCAATCCGCTCCAGTTTTTGCGGATCGAGCGCTTGCTTGTTGAAGGCTTGCAGCAGCAAGCCCGGCTCGACCAGCGCCAGTGCCTCTTCGCTCAGCAATGCCAGGATGCCGGCATACAGGTGCCAGTGACCATCTTCGCCTGGCTGCAGATGCAACAGGCGCTGGCAGCACAGCAGCGCTTTCTTGAGTTCGCCCTGACCCTGCAGCAGCCGTACCAGCGCTAGCAGGGCTGCCGGGTAATCGGGCTTGAGCGTCAGGGCGCGCTGGAAACTGGCGATGGCCTCGGCCAGCCGGTCTTGCGCATGCAGGGTCAGGCCGAGGTTGTGGTGGGCTTGGGCATAGTCGGGTTTTTTCGCGAGCGCCTGGGCAAAACACGCCTCGGCTTGGGCCAGACGACCCAGCGCGCGCCAGACTTCGCCCAAGTTATTGCGCGCCTCGACAAAATCCGGCTGCAGCGCCAGTGCCTGCCCGATCAAATCGGCTGCATGGGCATGGCGGCCGGTATGGTGCAGCAAGACACCCAGCAAATGTAGCGCATCGACATTGGCGGGCACCTGCGTCAGCACTTGCCGATAGAGCGCTTCGGCTTCGGCAAGGCGGCCGGATTGGTGGTAGCCAAGCGCCGCATGCAATGCCTGGGCTGCCTGCGCAGTAGCCGGCGCCGGTGTGCCGGAAGTGGGCGCCGGCTGCGGCAGTCTGCAGCATTGCTTGTATTTTTTGCCGCTGCCACAGGAGCAGGGATCGTTGCGACCGATCTTGTTCAAGATGATTCCTGTACGGGAGTGAATTGCGCGGCGTGACAATGTGCCGTCCGAACGTGTCGCTGTCCGGGAATGGGCGGCGACTCCCTATATTGTATCGTCTGACGCTCGCTTCTCGGCGGCTAACCATGTGCTGCGTGTTTTTCCTGCGCTGCTGTCACTGCGGTACCTCCCACGGATTGAAGAGGGCCACTCCCGTGGGCTTGAAATCAGCGACGTTGCGAGTGACCACCGTCATGCCATGCACAAGGGCGGTTGCCGCGATGAGTGCATCGCGCTCGCCGCGCTTGTCGGGTACATGCAGCCGGGCGCAGCGTTGTGCCACGGCGGTATCGACAGGCAGCGTTCGCCCGGAGAACTCAGGCAATACGTGCTGTTCTAGCCACGAGCGCAGCATGGCCCCCTGGGTGGCGTCCTTTCGCTCAATCGACAGAACACCAAGCTCCAGTTCCATGATGGTGATGGCCGACACAAAGAGGTCAGCGGCATCAACGCTTTCCGCCCATGCCGTTACGTTCGTATCGGCCTTACCAAGCCGCACCTTGCGCAGTTCGGACACCACGTTGGTATCGAGAACAAACATCATGAGAAATCAGCTGGCCGGGTTTCGATGGTCGCACGCGGCGGCTCAAACTCAATGTCGGCAATACCCGGCATAGCCAGCGCATCGGCAATGTTGCGCCGCTGCTTTGTGAGCCGCTGATAGTCCTCGAAGCTCATAAGAACATGGGCTGGTCGGCCTCGATCTGTGATGAACACCGGCCCGTTGTTCGCAGCCCGTTTTGCCTTGCTCGCTCCTTGATTGAACTCGCGGCTTGTTAAGGTGGTAATGGTCACGCTGACACCTCGTTTAAACGATCAATGTAGGCATGTTACTACTTGGTGTGGACGATGGCAAGCCCCCCTATGGCGGATGCAAAAGCAAAACATGCAGCAGCACGGATCGCAAGGATTCGGATCGACTACATTTGCATGGCTTGCTGTTGGATGGCGCTGTCTTGGCATCGACGGGCCATCCGAAAATTGCCAGGTTGCCACTACGAAGCTGCATCAGCGACTATCTGTGGCTGATGGGAAACAGCACACCGACGGCGCACATGAAAAACGGACGCCGAAGCGTCCGTTTTTTTACAACTTACGACAATTGCTGCTTAGGGTTGCCCCCTAAACAATTAGAACGTGTGCTTGACGCCCATTGCCAGAGTCGAAGCAGTTTCGCCAGCGGCCAGAGCCGAACCGGTCAGCGAAGTGCCAGCCAGGAACGGCTGGTAAGCACCGAGACGGTCGTTGTCCAGACGGCTGTAAAACACGCCGACGTTGGTACGCTTGGACAATGCATAATCCCAGCCCAGTGTATACATCTTGGCGCCAGTATCATTCACGCCGCCGAAGTCGCCAGCCTTGGTAACGCTAGCCAGGATGGTGTTGTTGCCGAAACCGAAGCTAGCTGGAATTGAGAAAGCATTACGCGATGCGTCGCCAGTTACGCCAACCACTTCACGCTCTGCACGATCTGCTTGCAGGCCAACTTTGAAGCCGCCGAACTTGTAGAAACCAGAGAAACGCAGTTGCTGGTCATCGATAGCGCCAGGAGCACGGCCTTCAGCTTCGTTATTGCGGTAAGCCAGGCTCAGAGACAGCGGACCATTTGCATAGCCGCCTTGCAGGTAGTACTCACGGCCTTCGGAGTAGTTAGCTGCAGCCAGACCATTGCCTTCGTTTGCATTGCTGCCGCTAGCAGCGATACCAACGCTGGCGCTAAAGCCGCTGAAATTCGGCGAACGGTACATGACCGAGTTGGCACGGCGAGTAATGTCCAGATACTGAGTAACAACGCCGCTTGCCTGGTTCAGAATGCTGTAAGTAGCAAACATGCTAGTAGGCATTGCAGTGACTGTGTTAGTGCCAGTCAGGATTTCAGTGGTCAGGCCTTGCACCGACATCATCGAATGCTTACCGAGGGTAACTTGACCGAAGCCGCCTTTCAAGCCGAGGAAGGTATCGCCATTGCCCAGGCCATTGCCGGTACCGGTAGAAGAACCTTGATCAGTGTTGAAACGATTTTCGATGTAGAACAGAGCCGACAGACCGCCACCCAGATCTTCAGTGCCAGTCAGCCAGAAACGCGAAGTGTAATCGTCGTCAAGGCGGAATTCGGTATCGGAAGCTGCAGCACGTGCGGCAGTCGCTTCGCTGCTGACTTTGTAAGCTTTAACGTTGGCTTGAACCACACCACCGATCGAAACATTGGTTTGTGCTTGAGCAACAGATGCGAATGCGCCCAGAACTGCGAGTGCGAGAAGCGATTTTTTCATTAAAATTTCTCCGAGAGTTGTGATGCTAAAGAGGTGTTCATTGCATCCA
>JAKFFK010000043.1:0-29642 GCA_036675285.1 Paucimonas sp.
TGCCTGGCCCCATGGGTCCATTTGCAGAATTGGTCCATTTGGTTTGAAGTGCGCTTAATCCGGCTTCGGACACTGTGAGATTTGGGTCGTAGTTGGGCACGGCCTTGGACGCCATCAGGTAAGTCGCATTGTGCTTGACATGGGTCTGGGGCGTTGCGCCCCACCAGAAAGTCTGGCGCCAGCGCGCATGGTGGTAATGGTTCAAAGCCGTCTTGGTATAGACGCTCTGGCCGCCGACATTGACTTGCACGTTATACGTAAAATTCTGAGGGTTCGGCTCATATGCCCAGTTATTCTCGACAATGAAATCAACTCTGGCTTTGTTATGTCCAGCATAAGAACGAATGGCAAAGCGGGCGCTCAGGTGCGGATGCGGCGTGCCGCCGGCCGTTTTCAGGGGTGCCGATACCAGCCATTCATTGACCAGCGAGCCCGACAGCCAGGTCGTGACTGTGCCGTTTTTCAGTGCATCATCGGCAGAAGCGTTGTACGCAATCCCGCCGAGCGTAATGTTCACGTTGGCAGTAAAACCGGCATTGGTCAGCGTGAGAGGTGACGTTGCCGGGGCGGCGGCTGGCGCCGTGGTCTTGACCAGACTGATGGTCTGGGTCTGGCCGGCAGCGAGCTGAGGGAGCATCGAAGAAATCACCGCATGGCGCAGCGAACCATCCGCGTGGCGAGCCTTGACATCGACCTGCAGCGGCAGCGCACTGCCGTCGCCGAGTTTGCCGGTGACAGATTCTGATGAAGCAACATGGCCGGCAGCAAAGACCTGGCCAAATGTCACCGGCACATTGCCTTGCAAGCTGCTGCCCGTGTTCTGAACGCTCACAGTCGTCACCGTGCTGCCGGCAACCGGGGCTGCGGTTGTCGTGGTCGTCGTCGCTGTTGTGGTTGTAGTGGCGATCACTGCTGTGGTGGTAGTAAGTGCAGTACCTGTGGTGGTAGTAAGTGCAGTACCTGTGGTGGTAGTAAGTGCCGCACTTGTCGTTGTCGTCGAATCTGTCGGCCGGCTTGGCCAGGTTGTGGTCGTTGTCGTTGCCACCGTCGTCGAAGTCGTCCGATCCGGTTTGCCAGGTTTATTCCTATTTTCCGAACTACGGGTGTTTGCCATCGTCTGTGACGTAGATTCGTCAGCAGGCGCTTCTGATGAGCCGCCGCCGCAAGCAGCCAACATCACGGTCATTAACAGGGGTGCACCCAGATGCTTGGTGTTCGAGAGTATTGGCATAATTATTTTGCTCCATTCCAGTTACTGGGTTTGAGCTTAGAAGTAACAAAATTTAACATTTAGTTTCTGATGGGAAATATAACACAGGGGATTTCCATGTGGAAATAGTTCTGGTAGACCGGCTTTTATTGCCCAAGTTCAACTTAAAGGTGTTGTTTTATGCGCTTTTCTCGGGAAATAGGCTCGTATTAGGGCAAGATCATGAAAAATTGCCAATAAATAGAAAACAAGAAAGTGCAAGCAGGCTCAATATGGAAAGTATGCAAACAGTTGATCGCCTCAGCCGGAAATGGATGGCGTGGCGCTAAGAAAGCAGATGCCAGGCGGATACGGCATCGCGCCGAAAAAGAGGAAACCGGGAGATAAAGCAGAAGACAATCAGCAGCTTTGCGAAATTGCCCGGTGCGCCTGACGGCGACTGCTGCGTGAACGATAAGACAGGATCAAATCACTGCGCGTGTCACTTTTTGGAGTGCTAAAAATACAATGGCATATCGAGCAAGCCCGATATGCCATCAATTTTACAAGTAGCCAGCAATAAAGCCGGCTGCTGATTACAATTGCTTCAGCAGTACCCTGGCTTCTTCGATTTTGGCAAAGTTTTTAGGATTAGCCAACAACTGCTCCAGTTCTTTGCGGGCCTTGGCCTTGTCGCCCGACTTAGCCAAGGCTTGTGCAAAGTGATATCGAATTTCTGGCGCATCCGGCGCCAGGCCGCTTGCCTTTTGCAGCATCGGCAAACCACGCTTGGTATCGCCCTTTTCCACCAGCATCCAGCCCAGCGTATCGAGCACGGCGGGGTTTTCTGCGGCCAGCTGGTAAGCCTGCTCGGCATAGCCGAGGGCACGCGGGTCTTTTTCTTCACCCAGGGCCCATGCCAGGTTATTCAGCGCCAGGACATTCTTGGGTTCGGCACGCACCACCGTCTGCAGCTGTTCGATCGCAGCCTTGTTCTGGTGGCTCATCAGCTTGTAGCTGGCCAGGTACATCCGGGTGCGCGTATCGGCTGGATTGTCTTTCAACCATTGCGCAACGCGCGCATCGGCATCCTTGTCTTTGCCGGCCTGCAGCAGCGCGCCATGCAGTTTCATGGCCAGCGGCCCATTCTTTTCGATTGCCGCTGCTCGTTCATATGCTGTGATCGCAGGCGCCGGCTTCTTTTGTGCCATCAATACATCGCCTTCCAGCACATGGCCTACCGATAACTTGTTCTGCTGTTTTTGCAACTGGCGAGCGATGGCTAGTGCTGCATCATGATTGCCTTTTTTAAGTTCGATGCCCGCCATAGCCAGATGGGCGCCAATGAAGCCGGGGTCAAGACTCAGGGTTTTTTTCAATGCGGTCAATGCCGCTGCTTCGTTTTGCACGGCCATGTTCATGGCGGCGATCCGGTAATGGATGACGGCCGAATCCGGATGCAGGACACCCAGCTTGTTGTAGCTTTCCAGTGCTGCCGCCTTGTCGTCATTGGCCAATTGCGCCTCGGCCAATAGCCCGAGAAATTCCGGCTTGCCGGGATTGGTGCTTTGCAGCTTGGCCGCCAGCGTCAGCGCTTTTTGCTTGTCGCCGGTACGCACATAATGTGCAATCAGCAAGCTCGCCGGTTGTATCGCTTCAGAGTGCTCATTGCTGGCACGCTCCAGCAATTCTCTGGCTTCATCGTTCTTGCCTTGCGTGAGGGCCAGACTGGCCAGCGCCAGCTGCGCCTGCATGTTTTTCGGGTCTTTTTCCAGTATGGCCTGGAAGCGCTTTTTCGCGACTTCGGGCTGCTTGTTCTGGATATCGAGTTGCGCCAGATTTTGCACTGCAGCGAAATACGTCGGCTGTAATGCCACTGCTTTTTCAAAACTGGCACGTGCATTGGCGGTATCTTTTTTGCCCAGATACACGCCGCCCTTCAGGTTATGCACGATCGGATTATCTGGCTGCTCTTTCTCCAGTTTTTGTATTGCTGCAAATGCCTTGTCAAATTCTTTCATGCGCATGTGGGTCATGACCAGAACAATGCCCGGCTGCGCAGCCTTGGCATCCATGCTGGTCGCCTTTTCGAGCTCCAAAATGGCACGCTCATTGTCGCCCTGGCCCAGTTTGCTCATGCCGAGGGCGGCATGCACAAAGGCCGTCCCCGGCGCAATCGCATTCGCTTTTTCGAAAAATTCTTCAGCCTTGGAATAGTCTTTCGCCTGCATGTAAGACTCGCCTGCCAGCATATACAGGTGCGGATCCTTGACCTCATTCTTTAATGCAGGCGCCAGTGTGGCGATCGCCTGCTGTCCCTGGCCGTTTTTCAACAAAGCCGATGCCAGCAGCTTGGTCGCATACAGGTTGCCCGGATTTTTTTCCAGATATTTTTTGAGATGTTGCTCGGCTTGCTGGGTCGAACCCAGCGCATATTGCACAGCGCCTGCCAGCAGCACGCTCGGCATATGCTCAGGTGCGGCACGCAACACTTGCTGCAATGACTCGAGCGCGGCGGGATGTTTTTTCTGGCTGAAATCGAGCAGCGCCTGGGTGTAGAAAACAATCAGGCTGTTCGGTGTGGATTTTTTTGCCGCATTGATATCGGCCTGCGCTTCACTGACTTTTCCGCTGCCGATCTCGACATAGGCTTTGGCGATATGCGCACCGGCATCGCCTGGCTTGATTCTCAAAACCTGATCATAGGCAGCCAGCGACGCGTCAATTTTACTTTGCGCACGCAGCAAGTCGCCCTTGAAAAGCCAGGATTCGATACTGTCGGGATTTTTGGCGACCGCCTGCTCGGCCAGTTGCATGGCGCCGTTGAGGTCTTTTTGCGCCAGCGCCAGCTTGGCCATGCCGATCAAGGCATCCGGATATCCGGGCTTGTCCTGCAATGCCAGCGCAAATGCCTGGCCGGCTTCATCGTGCTTGCCCAATGCCGTATAGGCAGTACCGCGCAAGGTCGCGATTGCGGCGTTGCCAGCCGCGCCTGCGGCTTGCGTTTCATCCAGCACCTGTTGATCCTGCCCCTGCAGCAGTAAGGCCTTGCCCAAGTCGGGCAGTACCCGGACAGCGTCCATGCCGAGGCTGACCGCCTTGCGGATCTCCTTTTCTGCAGACAGCGCATCGCCGGTCCGGTTATAAATCGTGCCCAACAAATAGCGCGCCTCGGCATCATCCGGATTTTTTTGCAGCGCATTTTTCAGTTGAATGATCGCGGATTTATAGTCGCCCTTTTGCTGATAATCCTTCGCCTCCCCCACCAGCTTCTCCACATCGGCGGTCTTGCTGCACCCGGATATGCCTGCACTGAATGCCATGGCAAGCGCCACCATGACAATGGACATTGTTGGCTTGATTTTGATCATTGGGATTTTCATTTTTGATGATTGATCGGCGTGAACTTTGTTAGCGAGGACAAATGTTTACAAGCTGGGTACAACCTGGTCTGGCAATCGGAACATGGCCGGTGAAACGACAAGTGCCGAAAATATGATTCATGAAAATGTTCATATTTGCAATAATTTCTATTGCGAGATTACACCATTTCGCAGTCATTTCCCATAGTAAATTGGACGCATTGCATTCAAGAAATATTATTAAGGAAATTGATTCGGCGTTCGTTTGATTTTTTCTGTGGCAAGCAATCCGGTGCCCTTTGGGACCTGCATCATCGCTGATGCTGGCGCCCGCTTGTGCATGTTAGCGTTGCAAAAGAGACTTGAGGGTACGCCCCCCAATATGCCGGATGGCGGCCAGCATCCCATATACCGAACGTAAATTGAACCCGATGATGCCGCTGCGTTCGCGCCGGTGCGACATCCAGTCACGTTTGTAGGCATCATCGCCGGTCAGGTAATCGACTTCGCTGACCCGGTCGATATCGATTACATGCTGCATCAGGTTGGCCGTCAGAATCGAGCCGATCGATAATTCCGCAAACCGATTGTCGTAGGCTAGCTTGTAAATGGAAGCGATCCGGTGACTGACAATCCATAACTGGGCCGCTGCTGGCTGGCCATCGATGTAGGCAATGCCGAGACGCAGCCAGCCTTGCTGTGCACAGAGTTGAATCAATCCCGGCATGAAGTCTGGAAAAGCTTCAGCTGGCTTCCAGCTGGATTGATAGACCTGTTGATAGGCTGCCATGCCCTCCTCCACATCGGCCTCATCGGTAATGATCTTGATGCGCAACTCATGCGACTTTGCCAGGCGCCGGGATTTGCGCATCAGCGTATTTTTTAATTTTGACGGCAGCGTATCGAAGTACTGCTGATAGGTCCGCCCCTGGACCGGAAGATACCAGTTGCCGAAGCAAAAATAGCGCTGCACCGCAAATCCAGCCTGGCGCAAAGCCACGGCCAGCATCTCATAAGCCGGGCTATCGGCAGCCAGTGGATGGATATCGACGATGTCCCATCCGGGCCGTTTTGCGGCAATGGCATTGGCCAGCAAGACAAGACTGCTGCGCAGGTTTGCATCGACCTCGCTGGTCACGGGACCGAACAGTGATGTATAAAAATTGGCGGCGGCATGCAGGCGGCGTGCAGCGAAAAACTTCGCCGGTGCTCTGCTGTGGTACATCGGCAGCAACAACTCCGGCCGCAGCGTCGGTGTCTGCGATTCAACCGCATACAGCCGCAGGCTCTGGTCTTGCAAGGTCGTTGCGGCGAGATGGGAAAACCACGGCAGGCTGAAAAAAAACCCCGAAGCGCAGGCGGCTTCGGCGAACAGTGCTGGATAAGGCGACGGCAGGGATGCGAAACTAGGGTAGACGCTGACTTTTTTCATTACTGGCTTGTCTTGGGAGGGACTAACCAGAAACACCCAGATGTTTTTTGTACCATGCCATTGCCTGCCTTAAACCCTCGTCAATCCGATGGGTTGGCGCATAGCCGAGCAAGGCCTTGGCCTTCGAAATATCGGCCTGGGAATGACGCACGTCTCCGCTGCGAAAATCCACGTAGCGCGGCTGAAATGCCTGCAGGTGCGGGAAACTTTCCAGCAGCTCGGCGCGCATCGCCTGGTACAGCTGGTTCAGACTGGTGCGGTCACTTAGCGCAATGTTATAGATCTGGTTGGGGGCCTGCGGATCATCGGCCAGCGCGGCCAAAAGGTTAGCTTGTACCACGTTATCGATAAAACAGAAATCCCGGGTCGTTTCACCGTCGCCATTGATCTGCAATGGCGTGTTCCTGATCAGTGCCGAGAGCCACTGCGGCACCACTGCCGCATACGCGCCGTTCGGGTCCTGGCGCGGGCCAAACACATTGAAATAGCGCAGCCCGATCGACTCCATTCCATAGCAGCGCGCAAACACATCGGCATACAGCTCATTGACGTATTTGGTCACCGCATAAGGCGACAAAGGCTTGCCGATACGGTCTTCGACTTTCGGCAACTCCGCATGGTCACCATAGGTCGAGCTTGATGCCGCATACACGAAACGCCGGGCCTTCGCGTCGCGAGAAGCGACCAGCATGTTCAGGAAACCGGTGACGTTGTTGTCATTGGTCAGGATCGGATTGTCCAGCGAACGCGGGACCGACCCGAGGGCCGCCTCATGCAACACATAGTCGGCACCAGCGCATGCCTGCTGGCAGTCTTCCAGCTTGCGAATGTCGCCTTCGATGAAAGTGAAATTACGCCAGGCATCGGCATCCACCGACTGCCGGACTTCGTCCAGGTTGTACTGGTGTCCGGTAGAAAAATTATCAAGCCCGGTCACCTTCTGGTTCAGCGTCAACAGCGTTTCCAAAAGATTGGATCCGATGAAACCGGCCACACCGGTAATCAGCCACCGATATTGGTTTTCCTGCAAGTGCTGCTGGACTTCCTGGTACTTTGTCATGTGCTGATTAATCGCCTGTTGCGTCAGAGCCGCCAAACGCTCAGTCCTGCCTCGCGTAGCGCCGCCTGGTCGTGAATCGACTTGATGTCGATGAAGCAGCCATTCTCGACGACTTTCGGCAGGATGTCATGCAAACGTTTTGCCAGCAGCTCGCGATGCGATACCGCAGCGATGATGGCACTGGCGCGTGGCAACTCTTCCCAGGTATCGAGCTTGATGCCGTATTCATGCATCGCTTCGTCGGCATCTGCCAGCGGATCATAGACATGCACTTCAACGCCGTAATCCTGCAACTCGGCAATCAGGTCGGCGACTTTGGAATTGCGCAGATCAGGGCAGTTTTCCTTGAAGGTCAGACCCAATACATTGACTTTGCAACCCTTGATCGGAAAGCCGGCGGCAATCATTTCCTTGATGGTTTTTTCGGCGACGAATTTGGCCATGCCGTCATTGATGCGACGTCCGGCCAGAATCACTTGCGGATGGTAGCCGATCATTTCGGCCTTATGCGTCAGGTAGTACGGATCGACGCCGATGCAATGCCCACCGACCAGTCCGGGACGGAAATTAAGGAAATTCCATTTGGTGCCGGCAGCCTGCAAGACTTCCAGCGTATCGATGCCGATCATGTCGAAGATGATGGACAGTTCATTCATCAGCGCGATATTCAAGTCGCGCTGGGTGTTTTCAATCACCTTGGCGGCCTCGGCAACCTTGATGCTGGAGGCACGGTGGACGCCGGCCTTGATGATGCTTTCATACAGCGTGGCGACCTTGTCCAGCGTATCGGCATCGTCACCGGATACAATCTTCAGGATCGTGGTCAACGTATGTTCCTTGTCGCCCGGATTGATCCGCTCGGGCGAAAACCCGACATGGAAATCCTGTTTCCATTTCAGGCCCGAATGCTTTTCCAGGACCGGGATACAGACTTCCTCGGTTGCACCGGGATACACGGTCGATTCATACACAATGATCGCGCCGCGCTTCATGTGCCGGCCGACTGATTCGCTGGCGCCGATCAAGGGCGTGAAATCGGGGTTATGCGCTATGTCGACTGGCGTTGGCACGGCCACCACGATGTAGTCGGCTTGTGCCAATACCGCCGGATCGCTGCTGACGCTTAACTGCGCTGCCGCGCGCAAATCCTCGGTGGATAATTCACCGGTGGGATCGATGCATTGTTGATAGCTTTCTATCTTGCTTGTAGAGAGGTCAAATCCAATGGTCGGCCTCTTTTTTCCGAATTCGACTGCAAGCGGCAAGCCGACATAACCTAATCCAACTACGGCAACGACGTCCATAATATTCCAATATACAATTGTTGTTATTTTGGAATATATCAGATCCCTTGTTCTAGGACAATCTCGTGCGACTACGGGCCTCCAAGGAATTTTTGGAACGTTGTGCAAAAGCGAAATGATTGATTTCCACTCGGAAATAAATCATTGGCTCGACTATCTGCAAGACAGGCAATATCCGATTGAAAGCAGGAAGCCATGATGCTGCCTATAGCCTATAGCCAACATGCCTTCTTGAAGCGGAAATACAGGTAGCCGCATACCGACGTCATCAATCCAAGTGCCAGCAGATAACCGTATTCCCAGTCCAGTTCCGGCATCGCCTTGAAATTCATGCCCCAGATGCCGGCAAAGGCGGTGGCCACCGCAAAAATCGCCGCCCAGGCGGCCAGCCGTTTGTTGACTTCGCTGTCTTCGATGGCGACCATCGACAGGTTGACCTGGATTGCCGTGGTGATAGTGTCGCGGATGGTGTCAGCCGAAGTATTGATGCGGTACAAATGATCATAAACATCGCGGAAATAATCCTGGGCATTGACCGACAGCGCCGGCACCCGGCCGCCAAACAGCTTGCCAACCGCGTCCATCAGGGGCGATGCCGCATGCTTCAATACCATGACCTTGCGCTTCAATTGATACAGCCGTTCAATATTGGAGCGCTCCGCAGCATTGTTGAACATGCTGTCTTCGATCAGCTCGAGTTCACTCTCCAACTCCTCGATTAAGGGAAAATAGCGATCGACCACGGCATCCATCAACGCATACAGAACGAACGAAGGGCCATGCTTGAGCAGATGCGGTTCGCGTTCGCAGCGCGCCCGCACATCCTGAAAACCCAGGCGGCTCTTGTTGCGCACCGATAGCACGTAATTGGCGCCGATGAAGACATCGACTTCGCCGACATGCAGCTCGCCTTCGACCGACTCCACCGTCTTAATCACGCCGAACAGCGAATCGCCATATTCTTCAATCTTGGGGCGCTGATCGCCGTGATGGGCATCCTCCACCGCCAACTCGTGCAACTGGAACTCATTCTGCAAGATCGCCAGCTCGGCTGGATCGGGGTCTTTCATTGCAACCCAAACGAAACCATCGCCGCGTTCGATATAGTCGCTGATTTGTTCGACTGGAATATCCGCGAGCTTTCGGCCTTCCTGGTAGAACGCGCAATTGATCAGCATCAGTAATTACTCCCAAAAATCGATGAGCGATTATAGAGGGAAATGCGCTTGGTAACTATCCTGCGCGACATGCGCGTGTTGTGGTTAGCGCCGCGGCACTCGATGCCGGAACCGCATTTCCATGCGGACCTATGCACTCACAGCTTGAGGTCCGAAAACGCGCACCCGCACCTGCCCCTTGGCCAGCGCCCGCACCAGGATCTTGTAGGTATCGATATCGAACGCCGGGCGTGCCGGCGCATCATTGAGCAGTGACCACACCTCGTCTTCGGAAGCGGCGGTGCCCAGACAGCACCAGTTGTGCACCACATGCACATCGCAGCGCGTGCCTTTCGGCACTGTTTCGATCAAGCCGACCGGGCCGTCATACGGCCAAGTGATCAGCTTCAGGCTGGCCAATGCGGCTTCCAGCCTGGCCTGGTGCAGCAATGCCGGCTCCTTGCCGATACAAGCGCCGCTGCAGCGCTGCAACTGGTGGGCGAAACAGGGCTTATCGTTCTGGGCACGTGATTCCAGACCCAGCATGACCAGGCAGAGATTTTGTTTGTCGGCGATCTCCCGCAGCGCCGCTTCGGCCTTTTTCTTGGAACTGAACAAGCCATACAGCCGTTCGGCCTTGCCAAAGTCTTCATCCCTGGCATAGGTCAGCACTGGTTGCAGGCATCCATCAGCGATCGGACGCAATTGCCAACCGCATAATTCCCGCTGGCGCCGCAGCATTCGGTTATGAATCGGCTGCAATTTCTTGATCAATTGCGCTTCCAGCAGCAGCGCCCCGACTTCGCCGGCGGTTTCGTGCCATTCCAGACGATGAATCTGATGCGACATGCGCATGTCCTGATACAGCCGGTGATCGGCATTAAAATGCGACAGCACGCGCTGGCGCAAATGGATGCTTTTGCCGACATACAGCGGCGCACCATTTTCACCATAAAAAAGATAGACGCCAGGCGTATCCGGAATTTCATCCAGCACTTCGGGCGCCAGATGGGTCGGGGTGCTGGGTCGCTGCAGCAAGTGCGCCAGCGTTTCCTCGAATGTTTCGGGTGCGATCTGACGCACCATCCGGCTCCAGAATTGCCACAGCAGGTCAGCATCGGCCAACGCCCGGTGACGGCCGTCGGCCACCAACTGGTGCCGGCTGATCAAGGCGTCGAGATTATGCTTGGCTTCTTCGGGAAACAGCTTGCGCGACAGCTTCACGGTACACAGCACTTCGGAGCGCAGGCTGTAGCCGGCTTCCTTGAAAGCGTTGCGCAGGAAGCCATAATCGAAACGGGCATTATGGGCAATGAACAGCCCGCCCTGCAGGCGCGCGAACAATGCTTCGGCCAGTTCGGCAAACACCGGCGCATCCTGCACCATGTGATTGGAAATACCAGTCAGGTTCTGGATAAAGGGAGGGATCGGCACCTGCGGATTGACCAGGCTCGACCAGCGCGTGACCTGGTCGCCTGCTACTTCGACAATACCCACCTCGGTAATCCGGTCGACCGCCGCATTCGCGCCAGTGGTTTCCAAATCCACAAAAATCAACCTGTCATATTTCGCCATATTGTCCATCAAACCATGTTATTCGATGCTGCCGCACCATTAGCGCCTATCTCAGTAGAAGACTGGTGAAATTGGTGCTTGGTTCCACGGCGCATGGATGCAAGCAGCGCGACAACCGATGAACGACATTGCATTCCAGGCAAGCTGACAATAATGAAAAGCGCTGCGCCATATTCGGCAAACAGCTTAAGAGACTTGCGTAAGTCCCCTTGCCGTCACCGGCACGCCGATCGACCAGGGCTACTCCGGTCTGGTCATTTGTGCCGGCTGCACCCAGCGATCGAATTCTTCTTCCGTCACGTAGCCCAGCCCAAGGGCCGTCTGCTTCAGGGTGCTGCCGTCACGATGCGCCTGCTTGGCGATCTGCGCCGCACGATCATAGCCGATATGCGGCGCCAGCGCGGTTACCAGCATCAAGGAACGCTCCATCAGTTCGGCAATGCGTTCATGCCTGGCTTCAATACCGCGCACGCAATGCTCCTCAAAACTGCGCATGCCATCGGCCAGCAGACGAGCGCTTTGCAGGAAATTATGCGCGATCATCGGCTTGAATACATTCAGTTCGAAATTGCCGGATGCGCCGCCAAAATTGATCGCCACGTCATTGCCGAATACCTGGCAGCACAGCATGGTCAGCGCCTCAGCCTGAGTTGGATTGACCTTGCCCGGCATGATCGAGCTGCCCGGTTCATTTTCGGGAATGCTGATCTCGCCCAGTCCCGAGCGCGGGCCGGACGCCAGCCAGCGCACATCGTTGGCGATTTTCATCAATGCCGCCGCCAGCGTCTTCAAACCGCCATGCGCAAACAGCAAGGCTTCGTGCCCGGCCAGTGCCGCAAATTTATTGGCAGCGCTCTGGAACGGCAAGCCCAATCGCCGGGATAGTTCGGCGGCGACCCGGTCGCCGAATTCTGGATGGGTATTCAGGCCAGTGCCAACCGCGGTGCCACCCACAGCCAGGTCGGATAACAGTGGCAGCGCTGCTGCAATGGCTGTTTCGGCATGCGCAAGTTGCGCGACATAGCCGCTAAATTCCTGGCCAAGCGTCAAGGGAGTGGCATCCTGTAAATGGGTGCGGCCGATCTTGACGATATCGGCAAAGGCATCAGCCTTTTGCTGCAACGTGGTGCGCAACTGTCGCAGCGCCGGCAGCAAGGATTGCGTAAGCGCCACGCAAGCGGCCACATGCATGGCAGTCGGAAAAATATCGTTGGACGATTGGCCAAGGTTGACGTCATCGTTCGGGTGTACCAGCCGCTGTTCGCCGCGTTCGCCGCCCAGCAGTTCGGAAGCGCGATTGGCCAGCACTTCGTTGACGTTCATGTTGGTCTGGGTGCCGGAGCCTGTTTGCCAGACTGAGAGCGGAAACTCTGCGGGATGCAGACCAGTGATGATTTCTTCAGCAGCTTGTTTAATGGCCTCGGATTTTGCTGCTGCTAACCGTTTCAAGTCGCAATTGACTTGCGCGCAAGCCCGCTTGACGTCAACCAGGGCCAAGATCAATTCAGCTGGAATGCGCTCAGTTGAAATATGAAAGTACTCAAGAGAACGTTGTGTTTGCGCGCCCCACAATTGTTCAGCTGGGACTTCAATGGCGCCAAAGGTATCTCGTTCCAATCGAATATTTTTCATGGCCTATCCCATCAAGGAATGCGCTTTACTTCTGGAACAAGGCCCGAAGAAATTACCTTCACCTAAGGTGAAATTTCGGCGCAATGCCATTCTGAATTTTAATACAATTTTTTTAATTAACGCAAATACTAGCGTTTGATGCAAATGATCCAATATCCATTATCAGAAAACATATTGGATAGCCTCATAAGAAGAATATTATTTTGCCTCAAAGTCCACTGCGATTTTCATGAGCGCTGGTACTGGTTTCCCATTTTTGATTCCGGGACGCATCTGTGCCTGCATGAAAGTGTCGATTGCCACTTTTTCAAATTCTTCGGGCAAGTCCGATTCATCCACCTCAATTTTCTCCACTCTCCCCTCAGCACTAATGAATAGAATAAGAATCGCACTTACTTTCTGTTTCTTTAAAATTGCATCGGGAAAGGGAATAATGAGAGGATTGTTCGGTGCAGGCCGAATTTCCAGATCGCTGGCAGGGAAATAAATTTTTTCTTCTACTGGTGAGATCGGTTGAAACAAAGGCAGAGGCGTATTGCTTAACTGAGGAAAACCTTCAGCCCATTGCAGATCAGGATCAATATCCTGTTGGACATTGAATGGATTACTTGCCGTAATAGCCTCATTTGTTTTGGCTAACAGGCCAGGCGGTTCTGGCACACTTTGCTGAAGCGGGACTTCGCTCTGATGCTTGATAGCACCGAGCCGCACTTCGAGTATCTGCCCCGGATTTGAAACGACCTGCCCCGGACGAACATGCGGTACAGATAATGCAACTATCACTACCAGATGCAGAATCAATGATAATAATGTCGCAAATACTCGTGTCTTCAAACGCTTTTTCATTTGCCACACTAATCGCAAAGGCTCCTTATTTACATAAGGAGCCTTTGCTGGTTTTACCAATCAATTAGCTATTTCTCGCCAAGTAGTACGGCGCGTCACTCCAGCTCCGCCGCCAGAAGCGGAAGGATTGGCTTCAGAACCTACTCCCCCCGCAGTATCTGTAATTACCGTTACCGTTTTCCCTGAGGTCAATCGCAAGGTCTTGATACCGGCCACTAAAGCGTTACTGCTCAAACGCACGCCTGCCATGTTGTTGATAGCAGTGGTCAGATTTTTTCCTGTATCTATATCCAGGAAATACAGGTAAGCAGAACCGCCTACCTCACACGCATTGTTCGCCGGTACGTTGGCTGCGACAGTCAGAATATTGAACTGTAAAGACATATCGACATTGACCCGCTCGCCCGGCGATGTAGCATCAGGATTCAAATCCATGTACCAGCCTTCATGAGTTGCCCAATTAATAGTCTCACCACTGATGGTGCGAATTGTTCTGCCCAGAAGGCTACCCGTGGTTCCGGTAGTTTGCGTCAGGGTTCTCGATACCATGGTATTTCCTCGAACATCGCTGATACCGGTAGTTGTCAAACTATCTTTCACGGCATAAACGGATTGCTGGCTGAGGTCATCTATATCGTTTGTACCCAAATACTTGCCAGTACCGACCATAACTACTGAATGCTGTGTTCCACCCGCTTGTACTACCGCCAACTCGGGCTTTACAGTGATCGGTTGCGGGTTACCATCTTCTTGGAGTTGCGCAAGTAACATCGCCTCCTTACCAGCTGTCCCATAATTATTGTCAAAATCGATCCGCCACAGGTTACCCAGCAAATCACCACCATACAAACGGTCAATGATTGGCAGATCGGCATTGTTAATCCAGGCATTCAGCTTTGCCAGTCCGCTAGGTATTTCGGTTGTGCCAGCAGCAGTTACACCACTGGTATAGGTGACAATATCTTCAATCAGAACTCCGGTGGCAGCATTCACTACAAATACATGGCCATTGCCATCGCCCGTATTGCCACAACCATTTCCTGAAACATTATTGTAACCTGAAGTAAATATCACTACCCACCTGCCACTCTTGTCTTTTCCGACAACAGGATTGCCGTAGCTATAGCCGAGATTATCGTTAGTAAATTCCCACATTCCCTTCGGATTGGCTGGATCAGTAACATCAAGTGCATAGTAGCTGCAGCCGCCCTTGTTCAAACCCCCGACAAGAATTGTCTTCCAATCGCCAGCTGAAGCGCACATCTGGTTATTATTATTTTCCAGGTTTACACAGATATCCGCCACGGTCGGCGAACCATCGACGAAATAGCGATGGTTGTCGGCATAGTTGCTATCGGCAAGCTTCCACATATTGGACATGACTGCACGCGGCACATACGCCCAGCGCTCTTTCCCTCTGTTTTCGTAGTCAGCAGTAAGCGTGCTGTCGCTCGTAGCATTAATCGCATGCAGCATACCGTCGTTGGCGGCAACAAAGACTGTCGCGGCGCGGTTGGCATTGTTGGTCTTAAATGTTGCGTAAGACGTATCAAATTTATCGTAGCTGAACGGTGGCTTCTTCATGTAGACCGGCACCGCATTAATAGTGTCTCCCAACACATGTTCGCGGCCACGATAAAGCTTGTTTGTGTCGGTTGCGTTAGCCGGCTCATTCTCGTAAGTCCCCTGTCCGCGCAAGTAATTAACCAGGCTCTCGCCGCTATTCGCCACGGCCTTTTGATCTGCAGTGAGACCACTACACTGCTGAGCCAGCTTATCCGCGTCTGTACAGATTTCGGTAAAAAACGAGTGCAGGCTATCGGCGGTTAGATTGGTTAGCGTAAAGTCTTTCAACTTATCGGTTTCACCGGAATTGAAATACTTGATCGTACGTCCATCACCGCTCACAGCGGTGGCCACTTGTGCATCGAGCTTGCTTTGCGCCGACCAGAGTGGTGTGCCGGACAGGGCGCCGGTTTCCGGATCAATTTCAAATGCCTTGAGGTCGCCATCCCAATTCTGGGTGCGGTACAGTGCCACATACACATAGTTATCGCCAGCCACCGGCTCCAGGTTCGACGTGGCCGCTGCCGCCGAGGAGCCATTACGCGCCTGGACGCCGGCCAGTGCCGCTTGCAAGCCCGTTTTCAGTGTCTCTGCATTACTGGCATTATAGTAGTTACCCCGACCATTGACTGCGGCATGCCACAGATCATCAATCTTTGTAGTATCCGTGGTCGGATTCGGCCAAAATGCGGTGTTATTGGCAATATCAAAATATTGGGTAACACCGGAAATATCCTTGGCGGTCTCGTAATTGCTTTCATACAAAATGTTGCCATTAACGCCCAATCCAACTGTAAAGGTTGTCATGTGCTGCTTGCTATTGCTGTCCTTCCCACTACCCAGCACATTATCAGCACACAGACTGGAATACGCAGTTCCACCAATGGTGTTAGTGCAATTACCCAGCGCCAATGTACGTAGATCAGTATTGTAGTAATAGTAAGCAATATCACCTAAGGTATTGGCCACACCGTATATATCCTTATATGGAACATCCGCACCATCTGCCGCCCCACTACCACCACTAAACGCCGACAAAGCAAAACCAGTATACGTAGTGTTATCACTGACTTTTTTTACTATCAGGCTTGGTACCGCAGCGAAATTACCCAGACTTGCCGGCGCAGTAAGCGTGATTTTATTAGTATTTGCGTCGTACAGCGCTTTGAATCCGGTCGCCGTGTTGGCGTTGATGCTGGATGCGAGCGCCGTGCCAAAATTATCCGCCCTTGCTTCAATGGCGGCTGTGCTGCCGCCATTGGCACAGGTGGGCAAAAGCGGGGTTACACTCAGCAATTCAACAACGGTATCCGGATCCGGAGCCGTATCCGTCACTACAGTAAGATTGTTTACTTGATAACAAGTATTGCTATTGAATGCGGCGGTGTTGATTATCTTTACTGAGGTTGCGCTTACAGCGCTCACGAGCGCCTTGTCCTGATCGCCAATATCGTCAGAACCATTGATTTGCTTTGGCCCATAAGCATTTTGTTCGGAATTGGTATTCCACTGACCATCTGTCGACAGGATGGTGAAATTTTGCTGGCAAGAATATTGCGCCGGATCCCATCCGTCAATCTTCCCCGCAAACATGCGTCCCATTCTGCTGAGCGCGCCGCGCAATGGGGTATATGCAGTCGAACCAGTCGTCGTCATGCTAATTCTTGCGCCGTACAGTTTCTCATACCACGCATAGCGTTGCGTACCGCTAGCACTACCATTGAAATCAGCGATCTTGAGATCGCTGTTTTTTGTAGTGTATTTAGCGCCGGAATCGGTACTATTCAAGTGGAACAATCCGATCCTGTACTTGCTCTCATCCAGGTTTCTAAAGGCTTCGCCGGCCGCTGCCTTCATGACGCCAGCACGGTTTCGATAGTATGAATACCAGTTCGCATAATTGATCTTGGCAGCATCGCTACCAGCAGCCACATTCGGCGCATTGATATCACTTGCACTGGCGACCCTGGTGTAATTGTTATCGTCTTCGCAGGATGTGCTGGTGGAAGTGGTAGTTGAATAATAATATTTATTAGAAGTGCCAGTCCCGTTGCTTAGTGGCGCCGTATTCAAATCGACAGTGGCATTAGAGGTGTCACTACCATCATATGTTGCGCCCCCATTAGCGAAATAGCCATCCTTTAACGCTGCACTGAAATCGGCATCGGGAAAACGTCTGATGTCATCGGTATAAATTGCACCATCGAGTTTGAATGGCGGCTTGTACGTAGTATTTGGATTGTAGGCAATCGTGTTGTACTTGTACCAGCCAAAGCAGCGCTTGCTCGAATTACCGTCATTCGGCATATTCTCGCGGGCCATCGATCCGGAATCATCTACGACGAAGGCGATATTCGGCTTGACGATCGTAGTGGCACCAATGCCGCTGGATAAAGGACCGTTGCTTATATCGGTGATAGCTGCAACAGAAACTGCCGGGAACACACTCCCCAATCCGAGCAGGATAGTCAGGTAGCGCGTCCGGTATGCTGTGTTCGATTTCATCTTGTTCTCCATTTTAGAAATGAACAAAGGTTTCGGTAAAACTCACCGTATTACGCGGTCCCTTGCTACGCACGACAATCCTGAAATACGGCCCGGATGTGCCCTCGAAACGCTTGTCTTCGCCATACTTGAGCTCACCTCTCTTTGGCGGCGCAGTAGAAGAACTTGCCACCGGCTTTGCACAGTTATTCGTCGTTCCATTTGGGTCGCCAGTTGTCTTGCACATGCGCGCAATCACGTAGCGGCTTTCATAATTATTAATACCTTCAGCCAAGGAAGCCTGCAGGCAAGCTGAATAAGTGCCAGAAGTTGCATAGGCACAGTTATTACCGTCCCAGTCAATTAGCGCCCGTGCGCTTGAACTTGAGGTTCCACTGATATCCAGTTCAGACAGACTGGTTGCGTAATAGCCATCACTGGCTTTATTGCTATAAAGAGTAGTGCCAGAAAGTATCGGTTGAATATATTGAATGGCACGCTCAGCAGCACGATCTGCCGCCGATGTCGTACCTTGCTTGAACGCCAGATTACCGAGTATTAAATTTCCGGTATCAACCATACGTATCAGGCCAACCGCAGCGATTGACATTAACAACAATGCTACCAGCACGATTGCCAGCGCAATGCCGCGCTCACGCTCAATGTACTTTTGCCCGGTCAGGCTAAGCTTATTTTTTGCTGGCCTCTCCATCCGATAATATGGTCTCATTTACTTTTCTCCCTGCTCATTGCTGCCAGATGCTGTTACGCAGCGGAATTGTTGTTTCAACTACGCGATAACGGTATTTCTGCCAGCTTGTGCTGCTGGCGCTGACATCGATTTTCACACCATCGCCTGTCGGATCAGGTTTCCAGCAAACAGCGGCCGGATGTGGATTCGTGCTAGCGCAAGTTGAAGCTGCCAAGGCACCATCCAATGTCACGGTTCCCTCCTGTACATGGCCTCGCGCAACGATTGCCACACGTACCGCGCGAATTTGCTGCCATTCTGCAGGTGTGGTCGGTGCACTGGCATTCCAAGCATCGACTACGCCATTTGCATCTGTATCCTTGCCGTACACAGCTTGCAGTTGGACGATATGCGGGTAAAGATCCTTATTGACTGTTGTGTTATCTCTCATGTTGTATTCAGTCAGCAAGAGCATTTTTTTATTCAGATCAACGCTGTACTTATGATCCAGAAAATTTCCCAGATTGATAACGTAATCGCCTGCGACATACCCACCCGGTGGAAAAATATTGTGACCACCAGCCTGATTCCAGTCGCTCTGCCCAGAATTGTGCAATACCTGATTCTGCCCTTGGCCGCCGCCATTGTTACCGCCGCCACCGCCACCGCCACCGCCACCGGTGCCCGTGACTTGAAAAACAGAGCACCAGTTTGTACCGGGTATCACCGGGATGGGTACACCAATCATCAGATCACCCTCTTGCACGCCCAGGTCGGAATCGACAAAGAAGTTGGCCGCCGTAGCAGGATGGTCAACCGAAATCCGCACAGGAAGCGTTATTCCATTCTTGTCACTGGCCAGGAACTGCACTTCATCGGGCGCGCCGCTCGTGCCATCAGCAACTGTGACCGGTGTCAGATTGAATGTCTTTGTCGGATTACCACCGTTTTTGGCCCTGATTTCGCAGCCTACCGAGCCGGCAATGGTGGACATACCATAGCCGGCATTCTTGCCATCGCGCTCGATCGTGTAAAGTCCAAGTGCCGCATTGACGACAGAATCCGAGCCGGAAGAAGCCGCTTTACGATGCGATTCCGATACCGCCATTACCTGGGTCACCACCAACACGGTGACCAAACCAATTGTCATGCCGACCATCAGTTCGATCAGGGAAAAACCCGCTGAGAATTTTAATTTTTCAGTTTTCACGTTTTTTCCTGACGATTCAATTGGTGATATTGGCGTCAATCTGGAGCTGGCTAGGCGCTTCTTCGCCGGGCAATGCCCAGCTCACTGTAATTCCTACCGCTCCTGAATCCACAGTCACTTCTGCACTACCGCCTGGCAGCATCTGCTGTACCGAGGTCAACCAGCTAGTACATTTGGCATAATCGGATGCCGTACATGCATCTGCATCGATTGCGTAACTGGTAAGGTTGGCCTGGTCAACCCACATCTGGCCAATCAACTGATTGGCCAGAAACGAAGCTTCCCCGCGCAACTTTGATTGCGTGACATTTTTGCTCATTGTCGCCTGCATCCCGGCCAGCGCTAGCACGCCAAGGGAAAACAATAGAATTGCGATCAAGGCCTCAATCAGCGCAATACCATGCTGCTTTTTTGTTTTAACATTGTGTGTTTGTGTATGCATAGGATGCTCTCAAGATCCGCAATAGGCTGGATCGGTAGTTGAAGCTGCCGGATTGCACATGCGGATAGCACCGCCTGACGTCACACGCACTTCCAGAGGCTTGGTGCCATTCGGCGAAACCGACGAGGCGAAAGTGACACGGGCAATTGGGTTGCCACCTCCAGTACAAGCCGAATCCACCTGGCCAAAGCCATTAAAGGTGATGCAACTGGTTGCTGAACCGCCGCTAACAGCATCAGTGGCACTTACATTGATGCCGCCGCTACCATCACTTCCGGAACGCGATTGAATCAGGCGCGGTGCAACCGATTCTGAACTGGCTGCATTGCATGTCCCGGCAGGATCGGCAAAACTCACGACCCAGGATGCCCCGGTGGCACTACGCGCGCATGACGCCGTCAGGCCATTTACCATCCAAAGCGATATCCTGGCATTGCGGCGCAGCGCTTCAGCCCGGGCCAGGTTCAAACCAGCCTGCATATTTTCGGCTGCGGTCCGGATCTTTGCGTTTTGAATGAATATCGAGAACGACGGCATCGCAATGGCCACCATGATGCCGAGAATCGAGATCACAATAATCATTTCTATTAAGGTAAAACCATCGCTACGCTTCATGATATTGGCCCGCCCTTTAGCATTCGCTGCCCTTGTCCAACCAGCACGCCTTATCTACTGTGCCGTTCTTGAACTTGATGGTTTTTTTCGCGTTATCGCTGTTCAATGTGTAAGTATGGCCGGCAGCGGGGCCAGTCGTGCTGGCGGCCGTAATAGTATATTTTTGGTTTTCCTTACCGACATCACCATTCAATGCACATTCATAGGTAAATTTTCCACCGGCAGAAAAAGTAACGCGATTTGCGGTTCCATCATGTCCGCACGGAACAGTTGCGCTTACTAACCCATAATTTCGGTTACTTTGATAAAACTGCTCAAGTTTGATCCGCATGTCGGATAAATTGGCAAAAGCCTCGGACAATGCACTTCTTCGAATATGTTCTTTATAACTGGGCAAGGCTACGGCCGCGAGTATGCCAATTACGGCAATCGTGATCATGAGTTCAATGAGCGTGAAACCTGATGTGCGGAAAGTGTTTTTCATGTTCGAATTTCCTGATTTATTTATTTAATGTAATAAATCTTTACTGCAATGTCATTGCCTTAAGTTATTGACGGCAAGCTTTTGCCGATAAGCGGTAATTCGGCTTTGAATAAATAGGGAATTGGTTGTATTTGCGAGAAAAACGCAGTCAAAATATTATTATATTAACAACCATGACGCACTTCAAAATAACTAACTTGAATAAACTCATAATTTGAAACTGACTGCCATTATTTCGAAGGGTTTGTAATCACATCAATTTTTTATCGAGGTTTTCGTGACGTCATGGATCTACAGCACACCCTCTTTCTGATTCACGGAATAAATCAATAACGTAGGGTTGCGACGCTGCTGGGAAAAGAAGAAAAGTAATAGAGCAACAACAGGGTGAGATTCAAACCAATGGCGGATCATGTTCATAAGGAAGCTGGATACGTCCATTACATTACATTCTTCGGTAGTGTTTTCAGCGGCAATGCATGCTTGTCGTCAAGGGCAGAATTTCGCCATAGGTGCGCGCGGCCTATGTCTGCAATGAGCCTGTCATGCGTCGCAAGTACAGGATGGCAGTGCCATGCCAGCTTTAAATTGGCAGAGAGCCAGATGAATCAGAAGGCCGGTATGTTGATACAGTCAGTTCGCCATCAAAACTCCAGTCCGAACCAGCCTGCCCTCAAAATACCTTCAATTGATCAGCGAATCGGCATGGCTGTAACTGAGTCTGGCAAAAGTGGCGGCAGGCATTTGCCCTGCTGCAGCAGCAATTCGAACTGGTCTGCCGGCACCGGCCTGCTGAAATAATAACCCTGGATTGCGTCACAATGGTGGCGCTGCAGGAATTGCAATTGCTCGATAGTTTCGACACCTTCGGCAATCACTTGCAAACGCAAGCTATGCGCGAGGGACACGATAGTGGCAACAATTGCGGCATCGTCCGGGTCGACCGTGATATCGCGCACAAATGACTGGTCGATTTTCAGCACATCGATCGGCAGGCGCTTCAGATAGGCCAGACTGGAATAGCCGGTGCCGAAGTCATCGATGGAAATTTGCACACCAAGCGCCGCCAAATCGTGCAGGATGCCGATAGCGCGCTCGATATCGGTCATGATCATGCTCTCGGTCAATTCGATTTCAAGGCAATGCGGCGCCAGTTCGCACTTCTTCAAGACAGCGGCAATCGACTCGACCAAATCCTGCTGGGCGAACTGGCGCGGCGACAAATTAACGGCTACCCGCAAGTCGCCCAGTCCAGCCTCTTGCCAGGATTTCAGCTGCATGCAGGCGGTACGGATTACCCAGGCGCCGATCGGCACGATCAAGCCGGTTTCCTCGGCCAAACCGATGAAGCGGATCGGCGGTACCATGCCGAAAGCCGGGTGTTGCCAGCGGATCAGCGCCTCCATCCCGACAATTTTCCCGGTATGCAAATCAACCTGCGGTTGGTAGTACAGCTCGAACTGTTTATGGTCGAGCGCAATGCGCAGATCACCTTCAATACGCAAGCGCTCCAGTGCCCGCTCATTCATCGACGGCGTATAGAACTGGGAATTATTGCGCCCGGTTTCCTTGGCGCGGTACATCGCAATATCGGCATGCTTCATCAACGTTTCCGAATCCTCGCCATCGGTCGGATAAACTGCCATACCGACGCTGCAAGTGATGAAAAACTCATGCCCTTCAATCACAAACGGCTGTGCGATCGCGTCCATGATGCGCTGGATGATATGCATGGCCAGGCTCTCATTGGTACGTTCCGGCAAGACCAACACGAATTCATCCGCCGCCAGACGCGCTACCGTATCGGTTTCACGCACGCATTCCAGCAAGCGACCAGCAACCTGTTTCAGCAGCGCGTCGCCAGCGCTCAAACCCAGGGTATCGTTAATGAACTTGAATCGGTCGAGATCGACATGGATCACCCAGACCGGATGTGCATAGCGCGCCGCATAAGCCAGCGCCTGGCTCAGGCGGTCGCGCAGCAGGTTGCGGTTGGCAAGGCCGGTTACCGTATCCTGGTTGGCCTGGATTTCCAGTTCTGCCTCGTAGCGCTTCATGTCGGTGATATCGTACTGTGCAGCGACGAAATGCGTGACCTTGCCATCGGCATCCCGTACCACCGATGTATACAGATCATTCCAGAACAGCGTGCCATCCTTGCGATAGCAGCGCACCACCGCATGGCCTTCGCGCTGTTCGATGGTAGCTGCCTTGAACTCGGCCACCGCAGCCTGCCTGGTGTCGGAACCCAGCAGCAAGCGCATGCTGCGTCCGATCACTTCCTGGGCAGCATAACCGGTCATGCGTTCGAATGCCGGGTTCACATACTCGATCGGATAATCCGGCGCCTCGGCACTGGTAATGATGACCGCATTCGGACTGGCTTCGATCGCCCGATGGCGCAACTGCAAATCCTTTTGCATGCGTACCCTGGCCGCGATATCCGCGCTCAGCAACAGGTTCGCCTGGCGTGCTTCGGCGGTACGGGTTTCCACCAGACGCCGGACCCGCTGCCCTCGCGATACCAGTGCATGCATATAGGCTGCCGCCAGCAGGGTGAACAGGATGCCGCCGATCAGTACATAGAATGATCCGGTTTTCTCGAAGGCGACCGCTTGCGACGAAGGTGACACGACCAGGTGCCATGGTTTGCCTGCGACATTGAAATGATATGCAATATTATTGTCCCAGCCATAAAATATCCAGTGCGGCACCCAGCCATCTTGCGCCGTGACAGGCGCTGGATCGCCGGTGCGAAACGCAAGTTGCGTTGCATCGGCCGTAGCCGATGCATATACATCGACGTTAACATCAGCTTGCTCCAGCAGGCCATTACTGCCAAGGATATTATCGATCAAGTGGCTGACGCTGAAAATCGCTGCAGTATCACCGATCCAAGCTTCACGGCGCGACATGGCATCGTTTAATGCCGCCCCCTTACGATACACCGGCATCAAAACCTCGAAGCCGAGCCGCGCGCTGCCTTCGCCCTGTGCCAGTTGCAGCAATTGAGTGGAAGAAGCCAACCCGGTTTCGGCTGCCTGTTCCATCACTTCCACCAGTTGCGCATGGGACGACACGTCCAGCCCGAACGCCGCTCGATTGCCTTGCATCGGCTCGAGGTAATCGACCACGATATGGCGCGCCTTGTCGCGTGCTGGGACTGGTTTGCCTTCTGATAATTCAGTGATCAAAAAATCGGGAAACTGCTTGCGCATTCTCGCTTCGAAGCCAGATCGCTGGCTGGCAGTCACAATGCGATGAAAGTTGAATGCAAGCAGATACGGATAGCGTTCCAGCAGCGGTTTGGTAAATATCCGAAACTGCTCGCGGCTGACTGTCTCGTTGACCACAAATAACTGGTTGACGATCACCAGGCCGGCAACCGCCTCTGCCAATCCTTGTTCGACGCGGATCGCCCTGATGTTTGCCTGCTGTTTGAAATGTGCAGTTTCGGCCTTGTGTTCAAGGGCACGAATGACAACAAACAGCCCTGTCGTGGCCGCCAACCCCAGCGCCAGCGTCAACAATGCAGCTAGCGGAATGGAAAACCGCCAGAAATTGTTAATGGATGATGGTTCGGCTTTTACCATGACATACAGACGCTTTGCGTCGATCCGGTTTTTTTATTGATTGCAACAATGGGATGGAAATCGCGGACATGGTACTGCGACTCCTAACCAAGAGTAGCGTATTTATTTCCATAAAGAAAGCAAAGCCTGGCTAACTGCACTTTACATGCTTGATTTTGCACAAACTCGATTCGCGTATTGCAGCAATGCGTCTGCGGCCTCAGACGATCCAACCATGCGCAGGGATTCCGGTGCTACAGCTTGTTGATGGTGATGCAGGGCCAGCAATGACAGACATGCAAGCCGGTTGACTCAGGCAGGCCGCTGCTGAGGTTCGGGCAGCAGGCAGGCACGCACCACACGCAAGTCATTGTCTTTGGCGAAATCGAGTACAAAATGATAGGCCAGCGGCTCAATGGTGCGCAGTTCTTCGCTGACTACCACCGATTTGACACCTTCCAGCACGGTTGGACGCACATAGCGCGAATACTGCAGATGCGCATGCGGACCGCCCGAGCCCTCTTCCCGAAAGCAGGACATCACCCCGCACAAGCGTTCAGCCCAATCGCTGGGACGAAATGGTTTACCTTCGGTGGTGATGCCCTGGATAAAAAATTCTTGTGCAACTTTGGATGGGTCGGCATTGTCAGCCATGCGGGCGGCTCATTTGGGTAGCGGTTCAATCACTTCCTCGCCGTCATATTCATCGGCAAGCTGGATGCACGGGCAAATTATAGCGCATGCATGCATGCGCTAACATGAGATCCCATAATATGAAATTACAGAACCATGCCGGCGTGCGCGATTCCAAAAGCAATTCTGATGCCTGGAATCTATCCAAGCCAGATGGCAATCGACAGCAACAGCAACAGCAGCATCCATAACAACAATGCCCGCCACACCAGTCCCACAGCGCTTTGCAGGGTGCGCGGCGTCGGCGCATCTCCGGGCAGGCTGTCTACCTCGACCGAAGCCGAATCAACCAGCGAGGCATCAGCTGGCACTACGCTGACCGCGCTCACGCTCGGCGTTCCCAGTCGCACGCCCAAAGCACCGCCGCCAGCTGCCAGGATGACGCCGACGGCTTCGTCCTGCCAGCGGTGGGCGAAATTGCGCCAGGCATAGATCGCATCCTCGAAATTGCCGACTATGGCAAAGGCAATCGCTGTCAGGCGTACAGGAATCCAGTCGATCCAGTAAAACGCGCGTGCGGCGAAATGGCCAAAGGCTTCGTTTTTCAAATGATCGGATTCATTCCATGTCCGGGCCAGATATTCGGCCACACGGTACATCACCGCAAACGCTGGCCCGACCGGCATCACGAACCAGAAAAACACACCGAACACGTTGCGATGCGTCGTGATCAATGCCGTTTCTACCGCAATACGGGAAATATCGCTGACGTCGAGTGCCGATACATCCTTGCCGGTCCATTCCGCGAGCAGCGCGCGGGCATTTTCTTCATCGCCGGCGTTCAGCGCGAGCTGGATCGACGTGAAGTAATGGCTGTAGTGCCTGAATCCCAGGGTCAGATAGACAATCACGACATTCCAGGCCAACGCTGCAAACACGCCGAGCTCCACGCACAGCCAGTACACCAGCGCCGTCGGCAACACTACCAGCGCCATGGTGGCAAACCATGCTAGTTGCCCATGATGCGCCTGGCCGGCATTGAAGCGCGCCTCCATGCGATTGGCCAGCGTACGCAGCGCGGCACTGACCGGATTGTCAGCACGCAGCGGCTGAATCTGTTCGATCAGAAGAGCAAAGAAAATGGAAAAAAAAGTCATCAGACGGCTTTCTTGGTGTACAAGTGCAAAAAATTATGACGCTACGATAGCGCAGCACACGATCAGAATCAAACAAAGTCGTAAATGATTACCAACAATACCACTGGCCGGGATAGCTTTCACGACGGGCCGGCAGTGACTGAATGCAAACAGTGCGCTCAGAACCACGTTATGCCCGCAAAAAATGGAACAGGTTGCGCAGCATACCCGCTGTTGCGCCCCAGATGAAAAAGCGCTCATAAGGCATGGCGTAAAACGTACGCCGCCCCATCGGCGGAAATTCGGCCGTGCGGCGCTGGTGGTTCATACCATTCATCAGAAACGCCAGCGGCACCTCGAATATCTCGGCCACTTCAAATGGATCGGCCAGCAAGTCAAATGGCGGCTGGACGATCGATACCACCGGGGTCACGCGATAACCGGTGCCGGTAATATAGTCCGGCAGCGTGCCGATCACTTCCACATGGCGCCGGTCCAGACCGACCTCTTCTTCAGTCTCGCGCAACGCCGTTTCGATAATCGAGCTATCTTCGGTCTCCACCCTGCCCCCCGGAAAACTGACTTGGCCGGCATGGTCAGTCAAATGCGCAGTACGCTGCGTCAAGAGCAGGGTCGGCCCATGTTCCCGGAACACGATCGGCATCAGCACCGAAGCCGGAATCACCGACGCTACGGCGGGAAGAATGCGTTGCTCATCCGTGATTTCAGGCTGCCAAATCGGCGGCTCGGTAAAACGCCTGCGCAGCCAGTCGACGGTCAACCTATCGGCTGAGAGAGCGGCTTCGCCGGCAATCGATACAATCGGAATTTGCTGCGGATCGAATGAGAGTTTAGCCAAAACGATTTCCTAGAATACTTCTCTGCATTGTAGAGGATGCAGCCAAACCATGACAACGCCAGGACGGCGGCGATGCCTGAGCTTGCATGCGCTCAAATGCAAAAAGGGCACCTTGCGGCGCCCTTTTCTGATCCAAACAGCCGAATTATTCTGCGGCTTGTTTTGCCGCTGTACGGCGGGTCGGCAGCTTTTCGCGGATACGCGCCGATTTGCCGGAACGCTCACGCAGATAGTACAGCTTGGCACGGCGCACATCGCCGCGGCGCTTGACTTCGATCGAGGCGATCAGCGGGGAGTACAGCTGAAATGTACGCTCGACGCCTTCACCGGACGAAATTTTGCGAACGATGAAGTTGGAGTTCAGGCCGCGGTTGCGACGCGAAATCACGACGCCTTCGTAAGCCTGGGCGCGCTTGCGAGTGCCTTCGACCACATTGACGCTAACCACAACAGTGTCGCCTGGTGCGAAATCGGGGATGTTCTTGCCGAGACGTTTAATCTCTTCTTGCTCGAGTTGCTGGATCAAGTCCATTTTTAGCTCCTGAAACCATCTTGCCGGCGCCGGATAGCATTTGTTGCTTGCTACCCACTATGCCCGGTAGAGGATGGGGTTACACATGCGGGCAAACCATTTGCCCGCTCGTTACTGCCAACTACAAACCTGCACTACTAGTCGGGACCGAATACGCTGCGCTAACTCCGTCCCGCAATGCTTTGTAAGTACTTTTCATCGGCACGCGACAGCAATCCTGCGTCGCGTGCCTTTACAATCAGATCCGGTCGCTTCCTGGCGGTGGCTTCCAGCGCCCGCTCACGCCGCCATTTTTCGATCTCGGCATGGTGGCCGCCCATTAATACCGGCGGCACCGCCACGCCTTCATATACTTCCGGACGCGTATAGTGCGGACAATCCAGCAAGCCGTTGACAAAACTGTCTTCGACTGCCGATGCATCGTCATGCAATACATCCGGCAACTGGCGAATCACCGCATCCATCAAGGCCATCGCCGGCAACTCGCCGCCCGACAACACGAAATCGCCGAGGCTGATTTCTTCATCTACGCAACGATCCAGCAAACGCTGGTCGACTGCTTCGTACCGCCCGCACAACAGCACCATGCCGGGCTCGGCCGTCAACTGCATGACCCGCTGGTGCGTCAGCGACTGTCCCTGCGGCGACAGATACACGACACGCGGCGCAGGCAATCCTAGTTGATGCTGACGCGCCCTGGCCGCATGAATCGCCGCTTCCAGCGGCTTGGCCAACATCACCATGCCGGGTCCGCCGCCATAGGGCCGGTCATCCACAGTACGATGATTATCGCTAGTGAAATCGCGCGGATTCCAGAGTGACAATGCACATCTGCTTTGCTCAAACGCGCGGCGGGTAATGCCCGACTGCGTCAACGCCGCAAACATTTCAGGAAAAAGCGTGATGACATCGAATTGCATCCCGCCCTCTCAATTCCATCTGTTCATACCTGCAAACCGGGACTAATAGTCGCGGCCCCAGTCCACCGTAATCTTTTTGCTTTCCTGGTCAACCGTTTTGACAAACTGGTCAACAAATGGAATCAGCATTTCCTGCGCTGGCTTTTCATCGGGATCACTGGCCGCCGGCGGCGCCACACGCAAAATCGGATGCGCGCCGTTATCCATCAGATCCGTCACATGCCCGAGCGCTTCGCCCTGCAGGTTTTCCACCGCCAGACCGAGCAGGTCGACCCAGTAAAACTCACTGTCCGACAAGGCCGGGAAATGGCTGCGCGAAATTTGCACCGCAGTGCCCTTGAGCGCTTCGGCGGCATTGCGATCGGCCACACCCATCAACCGGGCAACCGTGTCGCCGCTGTGGATCTTGGCCTGCATTACCTCGACATCGTGAAAATCCGGCTTGTCCAGCCACCATGTCTTGGCATGCAACAAGGCATCCGCATCGGCAGAGTAAGGTCTTACCCTGACCCAGCCTTGCAGACCGTAAGCACCGATGATGTGCCCTACCGGCACCAGATCCTCAGGGATCACGACCCCCGATGCGGTCTTGCTAGACAAAACTTAAGCTGCTGCTTTCGTGCCGGCTTGCTTGACCAGGCGAGCAACGGTCGGCGACAACTGCGCGCCAACGCCTTGCCAGTATGCCAGGCGGTCCTGCACAACGCGGAAAGCTTCTTCATTGCCGGATGCGACCGGGTTGTAAAAACCGATGCGCTCAATGAAGCGGCCATCGCGGCGATTGCGCGAATCAGTAGCAACGATATTGAAAAACGGGCGCTTCTTTGCGCCACCACGAGCTAAACGAATAACGACCATAATATTTCCAAAAAGTGTTCGAACGCGGAAAAAGCCCTAGATTATAGCCAATTATGCCTTCACAAACAACTGCGCAGCTTCCC
>JAKFFK010000150.1:0-5876 GCA_036675285.1 Paucimonas sp.
GGCATGGGCATGACGGAAAAACAGGGCGGCTCCGATGTGCGTTCGAACGCTACCGTGGCCCGCCCGATGCACGGCGGCGGGCGCGGCGCCGACTACCTGCTCACCGGCCATAAATGGTTTTTTTCGGCGCCGATGTGCGATGCCCATCTGGTGCTGGCGCGCACCGACGCCGGCCTGTCCTGTTTTTTCGTACCGCGCTGGCGTCCCGACGGCAGCAAAAACGCAGTACTGGTGCAGCGCCTGAAAGACAAGCTCGGCAACCGCTCAAACTCCAGCAGTGAAGTCGAATTCCAGGACACGTACGGCATCCTGATCGGCGAAGACGGCCGCGGCATTCCGACCATCATTGAAATGGCCAACCACACCCGGCTCGATTGCGTGATCGGCAGCGCCGGCCTGATGCGCCATGCCCTTGTGCAGGCAGTACACCACGCACGGCACCGCAGCGCATTCGGCAAGCCGTTGATCGAGCAGCCTTTGATGCGCAATGTGTTGTCCGACCTGGCGCTGGAAAGCGAAGCCGCTACCCTACTGATGCTGCGCCTGGCGCGCGCCTTCGATTGTCCGGACGATGCAGCCGAACGTGCGTGGCGCCGGATCGTCACCCCGGCCGCCAAATTCTGGATCTGCAAACGCGCGCTGGAATTTACCGGTGAATGCATGGAAGTCTGGGGCGGCAACGGCTACGTTGAAACCGGCCCGATGGCGCGCCTGTACCGCGAAGCGCCGGTCAATTCGATCTGGGAAGGGTCTGGCAACGTGATGTGCCTGGATGTACTGCGTGCAATCGAGCGCGATGCCGACGGTTTCATGCTGGTACTTGCAGAACTGAAACACGCTGCTTCTACCCATGCCGGCTTGCGCTCGCTGGTCAATGGCTTGCAACACGACCTGCTGGCGCCGCCGGACCAGCGCGAAATGCTGGCGCGCCGGTTTGTGCAAAAACTGGTGCTGGCAGTGCAGGCCAGCCTGATGCTGCAACATGCACCGTCAGCCATTGCCGAGGCCTTTGTCACCAGCCGCATCGATGCCGAATCCGGCCGCGTCTATGGCACGCTGGCCGCCACCGCGGCACAGCAGGAAATCATCAATCGGGCTTGGCCGGCCTGACCCCTGCACTACCCGCATCCGCCAGCAGTTCCGGCGCCAGCTCCAGCGGACCGGTGCCGCTGAAACGGTCCAGATACAGGTAAATCACCGGCGTGATGAACAGGGTGATGACCTGCGACATCAGCAAGCCGCCGACGATGGCCACGCCCAGCGGCTGACGCAATTCTGCGCCGGCGCCCAGGCCAAAGGCAATCGGCACCGCGCCCATCATCGCCGCCAGCGTGGTCATCATGATCGGCCGAAAACGCAGCAGGCAGGCAGTCCGGATCGCCTCCCTGGGCAGCATGCCTTCAGTGCGCTGCGCGGCCAGCGCAAAGTCGATCATCATGATCGCGTTTTTCTTGACGATGCCGATCAGCATCAAGATACCGATCGTGGCAATCAGGGTCAGTTCAAACCCGAACAGCGACAGGGCCAGCAAGGCGCCGATGGCCGCCGAGGGCAATCCGGCCAGAATCGTGATCGGATGAATATAGCTTTCATACAGCACACCCAGCAGGATATAGATAACGGCCACCGCCAGCAGCAGCAAGGCGATCTGGCTGGTTTGCGAGGACTGAAACACCGCCGCATCGCCGGCGTAGGAAGTGATCACGCTGGCGGGCAGGCTCAGTTCCCGCTTGATGTCTTCGATTTTTGCGCTGGCATCCCCCAGCGGCACATCCGGCGCCAGGTTGAAAGACACGGTAATTGCCTGCAATTGTCCCTGATGATTGACCGATACCGGGCCGGCGGCGCGCTGCACGCTTGCCAAGCTCAGCAAGGGCACCAGCACACCCGTATTGCTGCGCACGAAAATATTCTTCAGGTCAGTTTCATCCTGCTGGCCCGAACCGGCGCTTTGCATAATGACTTGGTAACTGTTGCTGCTGGTAAAAATGGTCGATACCTGCCGCTCGCCATAGGCGCTATACAGTGCCGTTCGGATATCATCAATTTGTACACCGGCTTCGTTGGCCCGGTCGCGGTTGATATCCACCACCGCTTCCAAACCTTTCAATTGCGAATCGCTGGTCACATCCCGAAAGATCGGCTCAGCCCGCATTTTTTCCTGCAAGCGTTCCGCCCAGATATTCAATTCATCGGCGCGCACACTTTGCAATACATACTGGAACTGGCTCTTGCTGGCCCGCCCGCCCAAGCGCAGGTTCTGCACCGGCGTCAGATAGATCGACAGGCCGGGAATATTGCCGACCTTGCGGCGCAGTTGCTCCAGCACGCGGTCCATCGTCTCACGTTCGCTGCGCGGCTTCAGGCCAATGAAAACCCTGCCAGAATCGGAGCCCGTCACGCGCGAAGAAACGGTGGCGACATTCGGATCGTTCTGGATGATGTCGGATGCGGATTTGACCAGCTCCACCATGACCGGATAAGACACGTCTTGCGGACCTTCGATCGTCACCGAAATCTGGCCGATATCCTCGCTCGGAAAAAATCCTTTCGGCATGCTCTGGAATAACCAGGCGGTCAATACAAAGGTGGACAACGCCACCATCAGCGTAAATTTGCTGTGCTGCAGGCACCAGTCCAGCCCCTTGGTATAGGCATGCAGTACAGCCTGAAATACTTTTTCGAACGAGCCGATCAGCCAGTTATCCTTTTTATGCGTGTCATGCGGCTGGTGCCGCAGGTAGCGACTGCACAACATCGGCACCAGCGACAGCGACACCACCGCCGACACCAGCACGGCCAGCGACACCACTGCGGCGAATTCATGGAACATCAAACCGATTACACCCGGCATGAAAAAAATCGGAATGAATACCGCCACCAGTGAAATCGAGATCGAAATGATGGTGAAGCCGACTTCGCGCGAGCCTTTCAGCGCTGCCGCCAGCGGCTCCATGCCATCCTCCATATGCCGCACGATATTTTCCAGCATCACGATCGCATCGTCCACCACCAGCCCGACCGCGATAGTGATGCCTAGCAGGGAAATATTGTTCAGGCTGTAGCCCAGCCAGTACATCAATGCGAAACAGCCAATAAGCGAAATCGGCAAGGACAGCACCGGAATGATCGTGGCCGACAAGCGCTTCAAAAACAGGAAAATCACCAGGATCACCAGTGCAATCGTCAGAAACAGCGTCAGTTTCACGTCATGGATCGCCTCTCGCACCGATACTGAGCGGTCGTTCAATACCTTGACGTCGACTGAAGCCGGCATTTGTTCCTTGAATTGCGGCAACCTGGCAATCACGGCGTCGACCACCGCCACCGTATTCGCATTCGGCTGGCGCTGCACGCCAAGCGTGATCGACGGCTCACCATTGGCCCAGCTGCCGCTCTTGGCCGACTCGACGCTATCCTCGACCAGGGCCACATCCTTCAGGCGCATCGATACGCCGTCGCGGCTGGCAATCACCAGATTGCCGAACGCCGCCGCATTTGGCAATTGGCGGTTGGCTTGCAGGGTCAGACTCTGGCGCGGACCATCGAGCACGCCGACCGGCGTGTTGGCATTGGCGGCGCGAATCGCTGCCGCCAATTCGTCCAGGGTCATGTTGCGCGCAGCCAGCTGATCGGCGCGTGCTTGGACTCGTACTGCATAGCGGCGCTGGCCGAATACCGACACTTGCGCCACGCCATCGATCGTCGATAGCGATGGCGAAATCAGGTTTTCCGCGTAATCGTTCAGCTCGGGCAGCGAAATCGACGGCGACGTCAGCACCACCAGCAGCACCGACTGGTCGGCCGGATTGACTTTCCGGTAAGCCGGCAGTGAAGTCATTTCCTCCGGCAGGCCACGCTGGGCCCGCAACAGCGCGGCCTGCACATCGACAGCGGCAGCATCGATGTCGCGGTCCGGATTGAATTCGAGCGTGATCGAGGTGCTGCCCCGGGTATTGCTGGAACTGATCATGGCCAGTCCGGCAATGGTTGAAAACTGCTTTTCCAAAGGTGTCGCCACCGATGCCGCCATGATTTCCGGACTGGCGCCGGGCAAGGAGGCAGAGACATTGATGATTGGGGTGTTATAGCTGGGCAGTGCGGCAATCGGCAACCCGGCGTAGGCAAAAATCCCGACCACAACCACTGCCACGGAAAGCAGTACGGTCATGATCGGACGACGGATGCAGAGTTCGGAAATATTCACGAGGCGATAATATGGTTGGGGTAGGTTGCTGATTTTGTGTCACCGGCCTGGCCAGGAGCACGATGAAAATTGCTGAAAATTCGGCCCGACATCAAAATTTTACCTTCTTGCGCAAGCCATGCAGCGCTGTTGACCAACGCAGAAAACATGCTATTTTGCAGCCGGGGCAGCAGTATTGCCATTGATTGCGACAGGTGGCCCGGCTTCCCGAATTTTGCTGCCCGGCCGCAGGTTTTGCGTGCCTTCGACGACGATCCTGGTTCCCGGGTCCAGTCCCGATACTGCTGCCTGTCCATTTTCAATCGCCATCACACTGATTTTGCGGGATTGGACCGTATCATCTGCTTGCACGACATACACGAATTTGTCGCTCGGACCGGTGACAATCGCCTGCGCCGGAATCGCCACCGCATTTGGCAGTGTACGCGATACCAGCTTGACATTGACAAAGCTACCCGGCCACATGCGTCGATCCGTATTGGCAAATTGCGCCTTCATCCGGATGGTGCCGGTTTGCACGTCTGCCGCGTTGTCGATGAAAAACAGCTTGCCGGTGACTTCCTGCCCGCCCGGCAAAATTGCCTGCACCGGCGCATCGCCATTCGGGTAGCTAGTACGAATATGCACCAGTTCCTGCTCGGGCACGGCAAAGCTGACTGAAATTGGGTCCAGCTGCGCAATCGTCAATAGCGGCGTGCCAGCCGGCTGGGCCAGACTGCCCGGATGGACGCTGATGATGCCGATACGGCCGCTGATGCTGGCAGTAATCCGGTTATTGCTTAATGCGACATTACTCGATGCGATCGCGGCCCGATCAGCGCGCAAGGTACTGCGCAAGGCATTGACCCGGCTGCGGGCAGTATCCACCACCGCTTGCGACACAAATTTCTTGGCCAGTAATTCCTGATTGCGCTTCAGTACGGCTTCTGCATCGGCCAGCTCGGCGCGGTTGACTGCCAATTGCGCCTGCGTTCTTTCAACTTCCGATAAATCGCTGCGCTGGTCCAAGGTAAACAATAGCTGACCGGCCTTGACTTCCTGCCCTTCCTTCACATGCACGGCTCGCACGATATTCTGGGACTGCGGCCGCACTTCCACTGTCTGCAATGGCGTCACATAGCCGTTTGCATGGACTGTGATCGGAATTGATTGCTGTTTGGCGACAGCACTCTTGATTACCTGTACCGGATTGCGCGACTGCTTGACGGTCGGTACCGACTTGGTTTGCCAGAAAATAAAACCACCGACACCAATGGCTAGAATAATTGCAGCGAAAAGGATTTGCTTGCGCGTCACATGCATGTCAATAAGTAAAATGGATCAAACTGATGAAGTTTCCAAACAGAATAATAGTCTGTAATTGAAAAACCGGTATCGGTCGATCATTTTCTGCTCCCGTGCCGTTTCTGCAGGGAACACTATGATCTGACATTTATTTATTGACCGGCATGACCGACAAGCATGGTGAAAAATGAGGATGGCAATACATATAACAGTGATGGCATCGACTGCCCGGTGTTGAACCTGGCGACAGAGATGATCCAAAAGAAAAGCGAGCCTTGTCTGCGGCACTTGTGGGAATCGGCTGTGGCTGCTTCGTTCCCGACCTGACCAGATTCACCAAGCCACAATGCGCAGGGGCCCGCAAGACAGATTTTACCAGTAAAGC
>JAKFFK010000167.1:0-5842 GCA_036675285.1 Paucimonas sp.
ATACAAGGACCGGGTATTTGCCGAATTCCTGCGCGAATACCAGGCCGGCCGCACGCCGAATCCGGACGTGCTGTGCAATGCCGAAATCAAGTTCAAGGCCTTCCTCGACCATGCGCTGAAACTCGGCGCCGATGTGATCGCCACCGGCCATTACGCGCGGGTTCGCGAAGTCGCCTCGGGTCCGGATACCGGCCGCTTTGAACTGCTCAAGGCACTCGATGCCGGCAAGGATCAGAGTTATTTCCTGCATCGCTTGAACCAGGCGCAATTATCAAAAACCCTGTTCCCGCTGGGCGAGCTGCAGAAAACCGCAGTGCGCAAGATCGCCGAACAGATCGGCTTGCCGAATGCGGCAAAAAAAGATTCGACCGGCATTTGTTTCATCGGCGAACGGCCGTTCCGGGAATTTCTGAACCGTTACCTGTCGTACCAGCCTGGTCCGATGAAAACGCCGGAAGGCGAGATAGTCGGCGAACACGTGGGTTTAAGTTTTTACACGCTGGGCCAGCGAAAGGGTATCGGCATCGGCGGCATGAAAAGCCACAAGAATCTCGATGGCAACAGCGACGCCTGGTATGTCGCCCGCAAGGACGTCACCGCCAATACGCTGTATGTGGTGCAGGGCCATGACCATCCGTGGCTGCTGTCATCGACCCTGCATGCCGGCCAAGCCAGCTGGGTGGCCGGCGCCGCGCCGACCGAACCGCTGCTATCGGCCAAAACCCGCTACCGGCAAGCCGATGTCGCATGCAGTTTTGATGCACCGGATCAGCACGGGTTTCAACTGTCGTTTCAGGCGCCGCAATGGGCAGTCACGCCCGGCCAGTCGGCGGTGCTGTATCAAGGTGACATCTGCCTGGGCGGCGGCATGATCGAATCCATGCAAGCCTGATCACGCATCTGCTCGCGACCTCCCACCGTGCACAGTGTGGTTCGTGCACGACAGATTGAACGGGATGCAGCAATTCCATCGCCGCTACAGTTTCTATCGGGCAATTCACTGTCTTGCCGTTGTACACTCGAACTAGCTGCTCGAGTGAGCTGCCTTCTTGCAAAGGAGTCGGTGGATGCGGGACTTCCCATCGCGTTACCTGGCGCTGGTCATTGCCGGCCTGGTCTTTCTATTCACGCTGACGCTGGCGCTATTGCTCAACGAAGGCTGGTGGCTGGTGGTGCTGTCGTGGGGCATAACGGCTATCGGCATTCTCGACCTGCTCCAGACCAAGCGCTCGATCTTGCGCAATTACCCGATCCTTGGCCATTTCCGTTTTTTGTTTGAATCGATTCGCCCGGAAATTCGCCAATACCTGCTCGAAGACGATACCGACGCCAAGCCATTTTCACGCAACCAGCGCTCGATTGTCTATCAGCGCGCCAAGCAGGTACTCGACAAGCGCCCGTTCGGCACTCAGATGGATGTGTATGCCGCCGGCTATGAATGGATCAACCATTCAATGACGCCGGCGCCGATCACCAGCCACGATTTCCGCATCACCATCGGCGCCGGACGCAAGCTGCCGTATTCGGCCAGCGTTTTCAATATTTCCGCGATGAGTTTCGGCGCCTTGTCAGCCAATGCGGTGCGCGCCTTGAATCTGGGCGCCCAGCGCGGCGGCTTCATGCACGACACAGGCGAAGGCAGCATCAGTCAATACCATTTGCCGCAATCGCCGGCAGAGCCGGGCGGCGACCTGGTATGGGAAATCGGCTCCGGCTATTTCGGCTGCCGCAATCCTGACGGCAGCTTTAGCGCGGAAAATTTCATTAAGAATGCCGCCTTGCCGCAAGTCAGGATGATCGAGGTCAAGCTTTCGCAAGGTGCCAAGCCCGGCCATGGCGGCATCTTGCCGGCGGCCAAGGTCACCATCGAAATTGCGCAAGCGCGCGGCGTACAGCCGGGCGTCGATTGCGTATCGCCGGCGGCCCATTCCGCCTTCAATACGCCGATCGGCTTGCTGCAATTCATCGAACAGTTGCGCACGCTGTCGGGCGGCAAGCCGACAGGATTCAAACTGGCAATTGGTCATCCATGGGAATTTTTCGGCATCGTCAAGGCCATGGTGCAAACCGGTATTTATCCGGATTTCATTGTGGTCGACGGTAGCGAAGGCGGCACCGGCGCCGCTCCGGTCGAATTTGCCGACCATATCGGCTCGCCGCTGCAGGAAGCATTGCTGCTAGTGCATAACACGCTGGTCGGCACCAATCTGCGCGACAGGGTCAAGATCGGCGCTTCCGGCAAAATCATTTCCGCCTTTGACATCGCCAGAACGCTGGCGCTGGGCGCCGACTGGTGCAACTCGGCGCGCGGCTTCATGTTTGCGCTAGGCTGCATCCAGTCGCTCAATTGCCATACCGACCGTTGCCCGACCGGCGTCACCAGCCAGGATCCGCTGCGGCAACGCGCGCTGGTGGTGCCCGACAAGGCGCAGCGGGTCGCCAATTACCATCAAAATACCCTCAAGGCGCTGGCAGAATTGATTGCCGCAGCCGGTTTGACGCATGCCAGCGCGTTGCGGCCGCACCACCTGGTGCGACGTGTTTCGCCGAACCAGGTCAAGCTGGCGTCGGCCCTGCTGCCTTACCTCGATCCGGGCGAATTGCTCGATACCAACCAGTTCGAGCGCATGCCGGAAGTGTTTAAAACCTACTGGCCGATTTCCCGCGCCGAATCGTTCCATCCGATTCAATAAGCGTCTGTCTGCCTCGCGCCGGAGTCATGCTTAGTCACTGCCGGTTATATTTGGACATAGGCAAGTAAAGATCAATGCCGCGATGGTGCTCGGATACGGCATGCCTTGATTAATTTCCCATATAAAACTTGTCGCCGGCATTTCTTGCGTGCTGTCATTATGGCCATCTGTATCCCGGCGAAAATAAGGGATGACTTTCATCATCCTTGCCACCTTAACCGTCATCATTGTGCTCATGACCCTGTTGCCCCTGTCGGGTAACGAGATATGGTGGATACGGGACCTGGATTTCCCAAGGCTGCAGATTGCCATTGCCGGGCTGTTATTGCTGGCTGCCGAACTGGTGTTGCTGGACTTGCCGACGCTGCCGGCGCAAATCACGGTGAGCGCCACCATTCTCTGTATCCTGTATCAGGCATGGTGGATTTTTCCGTACACCCGACTTTATCCGCATGAAGTCAAGAACGCTGCCGAGCATGCCGGCAGCGACCGGATCCGCATCCTGGCAGCCAATGTTTTAGGATCAAACCAGAATGCCGCGATATTGCTCGCCTTGATCCGCCAATACCAGCCGGATATTTTCGTGACACTGGAATCGAATGCATGGTGGCAGCAGCAGCTCGATATCCTGGAAGTCGAATATTGCTACACAATCAAATGCCCGCTTGAAAATCTTTATGGCATGCATGTCTATTCACGCTTACCGCTCGAAGACAGCGCCATCCAGTTCCTGGTCCAGCCTGACGTTCCGTCGATGCACACGACGGTGATCCTCGCATCGCAGCACCGGATCCAGATACATTTCCTGCACCCGGCGCCGCCCAGCCCGACTGAAAACGATGAATCTACCGAGCGCGATGCTGAATTGCTGGTGGTCGCCAAAAGCGTGGCAGGCCAAGAGGCCCCGGTGATCGTTGCCGGGGACTTGAACGATGTGGCGTGGTCGGCGACCACCAGGCTTTTTCGGAAAATCAGTGGCTTGCTCGACCCGCGCATCGGGCGCGGCATGTTCAATACATTTCATGCCGATTACTGGTTCATGCGCTGGCCGCTGGATCACCTGTTCCACAGCCGGCATTTCACGCTGTCGTTCATGAAACGGCTTCCGGCATTTGGCTCCGACCATTTTCCAGTGCTGGTGGAACTGGTGTATGACCAGGCACGTGGTGCGCAGCAAGAAGGCTTGAAGCCCGATGCGCAAGATGAAGCGATTGCCGAACAAAAGATTGCCCAGGAGCCTGCACAGGAATCGGACGTGCATCAGCCAAAGGCCTGACAGCCTGCGCCCTCTTCCGGCAAAAATTTAATGCCAGCAAGGACATGGATTTGCCTGTCCTGATACCGATGCAACGCTGATCTGCGGATCAAAACTCAAGCTGCCCGCCCTTCCAGGACCCGGCCAAAACCCGATTCAACGAATTTCTTGCAAATTTTCTGTAAAACACCCATAATCTAAATACGAATTGTTATCATTTAGAGTAAGATTACCAAATGAACAAAGCCTCCACTGACAACCGACAGGTGCCGGCAGCTACAGCAGCTGCTCCGGCGTCTGCCGACCAGGCCAGGCTTAGCGTGCGGCTCAAATCGCAGGATTTGTTTCTGCATGCGCGTGAAGTGGAAATCGAACATGCAGGACGGATTTACAGGCTGCGCCTGACCCAGCAAAACAAGCTGATCCTGACCGCATGAAGTAAAGAGTTTGCATGCACTGATTTGCAATGCCATCTGGCGCAAATCAAGTTACGCGGCGCAAGGTGTTTTTATAGTCAACTTATCGGCAGGTGGATAAATGATTGTCTGTGTTTGCAATAATGTTTCCGACCGCAAGATCCGTCAGGCAGTCGATCAGGGCATGACGACGCTTGCCGACTTGCGCAAGAATCTGGATGTCGGCACCTGCTGCGGCAAATGCCACTCATGTGCCAAACAGGTGCTGCGTGAATGCCGGGAAAGCCAGCCTGCGATGCTGTTTCCGATCCATGCACTGGCCGCTTGACCCAAAAGGCTGACTGAAATGCGTCCGTTGATTGGTGCGACACCGTTATGATGCAGTCTCGGCAGAAGTGCTGACGACGGCAGTGGCGGATACATCCGACACAATCCACGCTGTCAGCCGCGGACCGCTCCATCCGTCGACTGACAGCGTATCAACAATAACCACCTTTATGCATGCCAGTGCAGTGCCAGCCTTTTCGATGACCCATCATTTACCTGATCCAGCCTGGCATTGGCTCACGCGCCTGGGGCCGCTCGGACTGGTCATTTTGCTGCACGCCGTTTTTTTCTATGCACTGCAAAGCGGTTTGCTGCAACAAGTCGCGCCAGTGGTGCCGAAAGAAATTATCGCCATTCTGATCACGCCGGAAGCACCGCCCGCCGCCCCGCCGCAACCACAGCCGGCACCGGTGCAGCCCGTGCCCAAACCGAAAAAACCAGTCGCTAAGCCAGTCGCACCGAAGCCAAAGCCTTCAGAGCAAGCGATCCGCACGCCCAAAGCGCCGGAACCGGAACCAGCCCCGGCTGAGCCTCCGGTTGCCGCGGCACCGACGCCGCCGCTCGCTGCTGCGCCGGCTGCTGCAACGGCTGCGGCGCCCTCGACGGCACCGGCCCAACCGAAGACCGTGACTTCCGGCGTCGAATATCTGCAAGCGCCACAGCCAAATTATCCGGCACTGTCGCGGCGCATGGGTGAAGAAGGCACGGTCATGCTGCGCATCCTGGTCAATGAACGGGGTCGCACCGATCGGGTCGAGATTCACCAGTCATCCGGCACGCCACGGCTGGATGAAGCGGCGCGCCAGGCAGTGTTGCGCGCGGTGTTCAAGCCATATATGGAAAACGGCAGGCCGATTCCGGTGTATGCGATTTTGCCGATCAGATTTCAATTGGATAGTTAAAAGAGGATTCATCATGCAAACAAGCCCGTATGGATTGGCCAGCCTGTGGCTGCAAGGCGATTTGATCACCAAAGGCGTCGCCATCCTGTTGATCGTGATGTCGATCGCGTCATGGTATGTGATCGTCACCAAGGCATGGCAGTTATTGCAGTTCCGCAGACCGGCGAATGCCGCCGGCCACCGCTTCTGGGACGCCACCAGCCTGCCGGATGGCCTGGTCATGCTGGGCAAAAACAATCCATTCTCGAC
>JAKFFK010000051.1:0-5817 GCA_036675285.1 Paucimonas sp.
CCGAAAAACTTTATAATCTCGACTCTGCAGCTTTCTGCAGCACAGGACATGATCATGCTCTTCCCAACAGAATTCGACGTTATTGTGGTCGGCGGCGGCCACGCCGGAACCGAGGCTGCACTGGTTTCTGCCCGTATGGGGCAAAAAACCTTGTTGCTGTCACACAATATAGAAACCTTGGGGCAAATGTCGTGCAACCCGTCGATTGGCGGCATTGGCAAAGGACACTTGGTCAAGGAAGTCGATGCGATGGGCGGTGCAATGGCCATTGCCACCGATGAAGCTGGGATCCAGTTCCGCATCCTGAATTCCTCGAAAGGCCCGGCAGTACGCGCCACCCGTGCCCAGGCGGACCGAATTTTGTATAAACAGGCGATTCGTAGTCGGCTGGAAAATCAGGCAAACCTGTGGCTGTTCCAGCAAGCCGTCGATGATTTGATGCTTGAAGGCGAGCGGGTAGTCGGCGCAGTCACCCAGATCGGCATCCAGTTCCGGGCGCGCGCGGTAGTCTTGACCGCCGGGACATTTTTAGATGGCAAGATCCATGTCGGTTTGAATAATTATGCCGCCGGCCGTGCCGGTGATCCGCCGGCAATTTCATTGTCCGCCCGTCTGAAAGAATTGCATTTGCCGCAGGGCAGACTGAAAACCGGTACGCCGCCACGCATTGATGGTCGCAGTATCGATTTTTCGGTCATGCAAGAGCAGCCGGGTGACCTCGATCCAGTGCCAGTTTTTTCGGTCATGGGTTCAAGCGCCATGCATCCGCAGCAATTGCCATGCTGGATTACCCATACCAATGCACGTACCCACGACATCATTCGCGGCGGATTGGATCGCAGTCCAATGTATACCGGCGTGATCGAAGGGGTCGGGCCGCGCTATTGCCCATCGATCGAAGACAAGATTCACCGCTTTGCCGACAAGGCCTCGCACCAGATTTTTCTGGAGCCGGAAGGCTTGACCACCAACGAGTACTATCCCAACGGCATTTCCACCAGTCTGCCATTCGATGTGCAGCTAGCGTTGGTGCAATCGATGCGCGGACTGGAGCAGGCACACATCCTGCGACCCGGTTATGCGATCGAATACGATTATTTTGATCCTCGCGGATTGAAAGCTTCACTGGAAACCAAGGCAGTGCAGGGCTTGTTTTTTGCCGGCCAAATCAATGGCACTACCGGCTATGAAGAAGCTGCCGCGCAAGGCTTGCTGGCCGGCTTGAATGCTGCGTTGTTGTCACAGGGCAAGGACGCCTGGACCCCGCGCCGCGATGAGGCGTATCTTGGCGTGATGGTCGATGACTTGATCACCAAGGGCGTGCTAGAGCCGTACCGGATGTTTACCAGTCGCGCCGAATACCGGCTGAGCTTGCGGGAAGACAATGCCGACATGCGCCTGACTGAAATCGGCCGGCGCCTCGGGTGTGTCAGCGATGCTCAGTGGGCAATGTTCGAAAAGAAGCGCGAAGCGGTGGCCAGAGAAGTCGAGCGCCTCAAATCGACCTGGGTTAACCCACGGATTGTCGCAGAGCAAGAGGCTGAGCGGGTACTGGGCAAAGCCATAGAGCGAGAGTATGCACTCGCTGACTTGCTGCGTCGGCCCAATGTCAGCTTTGACGCGCTGATGAGCCTGCAAGCCGACGGGGTTGCAATTGTAGGCAATGACTTGCTCGACGATAGCGTCAAGGAACAGGTGGAGATCCAGATCAAATACGCCGGCTACATCGAACGTCAGGCCAAGGAAGTCGAGCGCCATGACCATCACGAAAATTTCAAGCTGCCGGACACGCTGGATTATCTGGAGATCAAGGCTTTGTCGGTCGAGGTGCGGCAAAAGCTGCACAAGCATCGCCCGGAAACATTGGGTCAGGCTTCGCGCATTTCCGGCGTCACGCCGGCGGCGATTTCCCTGTTGCTGGTGCACCTGAAGCGGGGCGGTTACAAAGGCTTTACCGGCACCGCTACGGATGCATTGGTGGTGCTTGAGGCGCATGCCGATGAATGATCAAGAGCGCGCCGCTTTCGCGCAGCAATTGCAACAGGGTGCGCAAGCCTTGCAACTGGTGCTGAGCGAACGGCAGATAGCGCAGCTGCTCGATTACCTGACGCTGCTGGCGAAATGGAATGCAGTCTATAACCTGACCGCGGTGCGCGAGGCTTCGCATATGGTAACCCAGCACCTGCTGGATTCCCTGGCTGCGGTCCCGGCCTTTGGACAGGCGCACCATGTACTGGATGTGGGCGCCGGCGGCGGTTTGCCCGGCATGATCCTGGCGATCTGGGCAGCGGAGCAGCGCCCGGAAATGACCGTGTCGCTGATCGATACCGTACACAAGAAAACCGCTTTTCTGACCCAGGCCAAAAGCGAGCTTGGCTTGAACAATGTCACGGTGCACACGGCACGCGTCGAGCAGTTGCAGGTGACGCAAAAATTCGATGTCATTACCTCGCGCGCGTTTGCCGAATTGAAGGATTTTGTCGGCTGGTCGCAGCATCTGCTGGCCGAAGATGGCTGCTTCATTGCCATGAAGGGTGTGGCGCCCGACGCTGAAATCGAGCGTCTGCCGGTCGGCTGGCGCGTGCGCGAAGTGCGGCCGCTGCGTGTGCCCGGCATGCAGGCAGAGCGCCATCTGGTGTTCATCGAACGCGCTGCCGGTATGCAGGTAGCTGCTTCGGGTGCTGAGGCGTTGGTGGGCCCAAAATGAATGTCCTGTTGCATGCGCTCGGCATCACCGATGCCACGCAGTTGATCATGGCGACCATGGTGTTCCTGCTGTTGCCGGGGCCGGGCACGTTTTGCGTGCTGACCTGCACCGCCAGGCGTGGCTTGCGCGGCGGCTTTGCCTGCCTGACCGGCCTGATGCTGGGCGATGCCGTATTGATGCTACTGGCCGCGCTCGGCGTGGCTGCCTTGTTGCAGGCGCATCCGCTGCTGTTCAAGGCGCTGCAGTATGTCGGCGCCGTCTATCTTGCTTGGCTCGGCATCAAGCTGCTGCTGGCTCGGCAGCAGGGTGAAACAGTGGTGCCGTTTGCCGCCAGGGCGGAATTTGCGCGCGGCTTTCTGGTGACACTGTTCAATCCAAAGGCAATCGTGTTTTACATGGCGTTTTTCCCGCTGTTCATTGATCCGGCGACGCATCAGGGCGGTATGACGTTTATAGTGATGGGTGCGCTGATTTCACTGTGCACACTGTTGTATGGGAGCTTGCTGGTCGTGATCGGCAATGCGGCCGCCGCACGGCTGGCGCAACATCGCCGCATCGGCAGCTTCGCTTCCAAATTGGCCGGGATGTTTTTGATCGGCTTCGGACTCAAATTGACGACTAACTAAAAAGCATATGGCGAAAATTTTCTGCGTTGCCAACCAAAAGGGGGGGGTGGGTAAAACCACCACGGCGGTTAACCTGGCGGCGGGCCTGGCGCAACTGGACCAGCGCGTGCTGCTGGTCGATCTTGACCCGCAAGGCAATGCCACTATGGGCGCCGGCATCAACAAGTCGACCCTGACGGCGTCGATCTACGAAGTCTTGCTCGGCATGGCCGATGTCAAGTCTGCGCGCCTGCGTTCCGAGGCCGGCAAGTTCGATGTGCTGCCCGCCAACCGCGAGCTGGCCGGCGCCGAAGTGGAAATGGTCGAACTCGACAATCGCGAAAAGCGCTTGAAGGATGCGCTGGCACCGGTCGCCGACGAGTATGATTTCGTGCTGATCGATTGCCCGCCGGCGTTGTCGATGCTGACCCTGAACGGCTTGTGCGCGGCGCATGGCGTGGTGATTCCGATGCAGTGCGAATACTATGCGCTGGAAGGCTTGTCGGACCTGGTCAATACTATCAAGAAAGTGCATGCCAAGCTCAACCCAGATTTGAAGATCATCGGCTTGCTGCGGGTCATGTTCGATCCGCGCATGACCCTGTCGCAACAGGTATCGGTGCAGCTTGAACAGCATTTCGGCGACAAGGTATTCAAGACCCTGATCCCGCGCAATGTGCGCCTGGCCGAAGCGCCTTCGTATGGCATGCCGGGCGTAACCTTCGATCCGGCTTCCAAGGGCGCGCAAGCCTATATCGCATTCGGCGCCGAAATGGTCGAACGCATCAAGACAATTTAATTACCAATGCGGGGCAGTGTCAGCCGGCGTCGCAGCCACATGACATTGCCCCCAACACACAAGACATCATGGCGACAAAAAAATCGAAAGGCCTGGGCCGCGGCCTGGACGCATTGCTGGGTGGTTCAAGCGATCACATGGACGACGCAGCCGCGCAGGCAGGCGCACCGTCGGTCATGCCGGTCACGCAGCTGCAGGCCGGCAAATATCAACCGCGCACCCGCATGGATGAAGGCGCATTGAATGAACTGGCCGCGTCGATCAAGGCGCAGGGCTTGATGCAGCCGATCCTGGTGCGTCCGGTGGCCGGCAGCAATGGCGTCACCCATGAAATCATCGCCGGCGAGCGGCGTTTTCGCGCTGCACAGATCGCCGGCCTGAGCGAGGTGCCGGTACTGGTCAAGGAAGTCGATGACCAGTCTGCCGCCGCGATGGCACTGATCGAGAATATCCAGCGCGAAGACTTGAACCCGCTGGAAGAAGCGCAGGGCATTCATCGGCTGATCACGGATTTCAATTTCACCCATGAACAGGCGGCCGGCGCGGTCGGCCGTTCACGCAGCGCGGTGTCGAACTTGCTGCGCCTGTTGAACCTGGCAAAGCCGGTGCAAACCATGCTGATGGCCGGCGATATCGACATGGGCCATGCGCGCGCCTTGCTTGCAGTCGATGCTGCCACCCAGATCACGCTGGCCAACCAGGTCATCGCCAAGCGCCTGTCGGTGCGTGAAACCGAAAAGCTGGTGGTGCGTGCCACCACCGAGCAGGGCGATGCTGGCCGGGCCAGGGAACACAAGGCCAAGAGCCGGGATATCGAACGACTCGAAGAAGAATTGTCGGATGCGCTCGCAACTCAGGTCACCATCAAGCTGGGCGCGAAGAATCGCGGCCAGCTGGTGATCGAGTTCGCTGATCTGGATGCGCTGGACGGCATCATCGGCAAATTGCGCACGGAAGCATAAGCGCGGCCGCCATGCATCGGCCTGCTGCGTGGGCGATTGGGCGATTGTATCCGGCAATAAATAGTGCGATTGAGCAAGTCATTAACACGGCAGGCACGGCTTGACAAACCGTAAAACTACCGTGGTTTTCAGTGATGCAACAAGGGTTTTCCGTCTGGCAAATGTTTGACGCAGGTTCACGAAACCCCTTATAATCCCGTGGCTTCACAGAAACCGTTCCCGAAATGTAAACTGTTTGCGCCGCGCCCGGATGCACGGCCGCGCAGACTTGGACCAGTATGCAGCGCATCGTTCTCTTGCAACTTGCGGCTACGGTCGTCACGGCGATCATCGCCGGCATTCTCGGTGGGATGGCGGCGCTGTATTCGGCGCTTCTGGGTGGTTTGTGCTGTGTGGTGCCGAATGCCTTGTTTGCCTGGCGCTTGTTTGTCAGTGCCCACAAGCCGGGCGGCGCCAATCCGATAACGTTTTTCATCGGCGAATTTATCAAGATTGCATTGACGCTTGCGCTGTTAAGCGCGGTCGTCTGGCTGTACCGCGATTTGAACTGGCTGGCGCTACTCGCTGCCTTCATCGTGGCGCTGAAAAGTTACATCATTTTATTATTTAGGCACTGACATGGCATCTGCAACGCCCACAGCTTCCGAATATATTGTCCATCACCTCGGACATTTCTCCACCAAGCATCAAGACAAGATCGTCGATTTTTCGATCATCAACATGGACACGATTTTCTGGTCCGTG
>JAKFFK010000168.1:0-29414 GCA_036675285.1 Paucimonas sp.
CTGGTGCGGCTGGCAGGAATCGAACCCACGACCCCTTGGTTCGTAGCCAAGTACTCTATCCAGCTGAGCTACAGCCGCGTAAGACAAAAATTATAACATGGTTTGTTTTGGTTTTGGAAGAGCTAATTTGCACTGCATAAATGTCCGCGAATGCCCGAATGGGTTTGCTAATTGCGAATTTACATGCCTCGAAAAGCAGTTGCGACTTGCAGAATCCGGGTAAAAACCGATGATGCAGAATTTGCGTCTACTGATCATGCTGGCGGTACCGGATTTCAATGGCGCCTCAAAACGGATCAAGCTGAACGTAAGGAAAGTCAGTAAAAATTATAATTATGCTAACTTTCTGATGGCGGCGTTTTATCCATCAGCGTTCCTCGGCAAAAGATGATCGCAGACGGGCCGCTATTTATACCTCTTCTGCCGCCAGTTCCGGCAAGCCGTTAATTTCCAGTGATTCCCTGTATGACCTCAGTGCTACCGACACAGTTGGCATTCAAATTGCATGATTAAAAATAATATGCTGTAAGTGAATAAACGCTATGTTTGATGGTTCAAGCGTTTGCAAAAAACGAAGCAGCCGTTAATAACTACTGGAAATTATGCAATCAGGATCGTTTCGACAGTCATTGAAATTTCTTCTGCCGATAGCATTGGTGCTTGGATTGCTGGCATATGCGGTTGTGCCATGGGTAGATAACTTGACTTTGCGCTGGTTCGTACGTGACTTGGATACGCGTTCGCAACTCTTGGCCAGTGCCTTGCAAAATCCGTTGCAGGAATATGTGCCGCTGAAATCGCAACGGAAGATTACCGAGCTGTTTGACCGAGCGGTGCAGGATGAACGTTTGTTTGCGTTGGCATTTTGCGATGCCGATGGCAAGCTGATGTACAAGACCAGAACTTATCCGGAATCGCTCGGCTGCGTTGCGCCTGCATGGCAACAATCGCTACGTCAAACCATGGTGCCCTTGCCGCAAGGGTCGGTCCATGTGACTGAAAGCCCGTTGCAGTCCGAAGGACAATACTTGGGCAAGCTGGTTCTGGTGCACGACACCAGCTTCATCGAACGCCGCAGCGCGGATGCACGGAAATACGTACTCGGCCTGTTTGCCATTCTGGCAGTGGTCATGTCGCTGCTGACGATATTGATCGCTCACTTGAGCTGGCGTGGTGTGATCAGCGCGGTCAAGGATGTGCTGCGCAAGGATGCCAAGCCGCATGCATTACACGGGCATTACGAAGCAACGCCGGCCAACATCCAGCCGCTGGCAGGTGATTTGCGCGCACTGCTCTATGAATACAATGTCGAGCGCCGCACCAGGGATGATTCTTCTCATCTGTGGACTCCGGAAAAACTGCGCACCTTGCTGCGTGAAGAACTGGCCGAGGATGAGGTGCTGGTAGTGTCAAACCGGGAACCGTATATTCATGTGCAAACTGACGATGGCATTCATGTCAACCGGCCGGCCAGCGGGCTGGTGACGGCCGTTGAGCCGGTGATGCGTGCCTGTTCCGGCACGTGGATTGCCCATGGCAGCGGTTCCGGCGATCGGGCCACCGTGGATCGCAACGACCGCGTCCAGGTGCCGCCAGCGCGTCCAAGTTATACATTGCGGCGGGTCTGGCTGAGTCAGGAAGAAGAGCAGGGTTTCTACTATGGGTTTGCCAATGAAGGCTTGTGGCCTTTGTGCCATATCGCCCATGTGCGCCCGGTATTTCGCTCGTCGGATTGGGACAAGTATGTCGAAGTCAATCAGCGCTTCGCCGATGCCGTAATCAAGGAAGCCAATACCGATGACCCGGTGGTGTTGGTACAGGATTACCACTTCGCGCTATTGCCACGGATGGTGAGGGATGTATTGCCGAAAGCTACCATTATTACCTTCTGGCATATCCCTTGGCCGAATCCGGAATCATTCGGCATTTGTCCATGGCGTGAAGAAATTCTGGAAGGACTGCTGGGCAGTACCATTCTTGGTTTTCATACCAGCTTCCATTGCAAGAATTTTCTGGAAACCGTGGACCGCTATCTTGAAACCCGGATTGAGCATGAGGCATCGCTGATTTCCTACGGTGGCATCCTGACCCAGGTGGAAAGCTATCCGATCTCGATCGCCTGGCCAGAACTCGATGGTAGTGAGCCGAGCGTTGCCGAATGTCGTACGACGATACGGCAAGAGCTCGGCTTGCCGGAAAATCATTTGCTCGGCCTGGGTGTAGACCGTCTGGATTACACCAAGGGCATCATCGAACGGCTCCAGGCGGTTGAACGCATGCTTGAGCAATACCCGAGCATGATCGGTAAATTCACGCTGGTGCAGATTGCCGCGCCGAGCCGTTCATCGCTGGATGAATACCAGAATTTCGAATCCCGGGTGCGCGCAATGGCGCAGCGCATTAACGAGCGTTTTGCCAGCGAAGCCTGTCAGCCAATCCTGCTGAAAATCGAGCACCATAATGCCGATCAAGTCAGCCGCTATTACCGTGCTGCCGATGTATGCGTGGTGACCAGTTTGCATGACGGCATGAATCTGGTGGCGAAGGAATTTATTGCAGCACGCGATGATGAACGCGGCGTCCTGATTCTCAGCCAGTTCACGGGCGCAGCCCGGGAACTCCATGAAGCCCTGGTAGTCAATCCGTATCATATCGAGCAAAGCGCCGAGGCTTTGTATCGGGCGCTGACCATGCCCGAGGTCGAACAGCGCGAACGCATGCGCAGCATGCGTTCGCTGGTCAAGGATTTCAATGTCTATCGCTGGGCCGGCCGCATGCTGTTGGATGCTGCGCGTTTGCGTCAGCGTGAACGGATCATGACAAAAATCCACTCGCACAGTCGCAAATCCTTGCGTCGGGTGATGTAATGATGCAGCCCTTATTTTCTCCCGCAGGACAGGCGCGCCTTGACCAGATTGTTAAGCCAGATGTGCTTTGCGTATTCGATTTTGACGGTACCTTGGTGCCGATTACAGCAGAGCCCAGTCAGTCGCGCCTGTCGCAAGAAATTCTGGAGCGCCTGATGCGCCTGTCGTCTTATACGCCGATCGCTGTGCTGACCGGTCGTTCGGTCGCCGATATTCGTACTCGTCTGGGATTTGAGCCGCCTTACCTGATCGGCAATCATGGGATGGAAGGTATTCCCGGATGGGATGGCGCACACTCATCCCATGAAGGCCAGTCCAGCATCTGGCGCAGCATACTCGATGCACACCTCGGCAATCCAGCGGATTTTGATGCGGGAATCTGGATCGAAGACAAACGTTATTCGCTGTCGGTACATTATCGTGCCGCGCCAGACCAGGAAAAAGCGGCCGCGGCACTGACGGCATTGTTTGCCAGCCTTGACCCGCCACCGCGTGTCGTTGCTGGCAAATGCGTGTTTAATTTGCTGCCCCAGGATGCTGCGGACAAGGGTAGCGCGCTGGTGGAGTTACTGAAGCTCAGCGGTGCCGGTAGTGCCATTTATGTTGGCGATGATGTGACCGATGAGGATGTGTTTCGATTGCATCGACCTGATTTACTGTCAGTGCGGGTAGAATATTATGCAGAAAGCGCGGCAGAATACTATATACCGGACCATGCCGACATTGCCCGCCTGCTTGATGAGCTGATTGCTTTATTGCATGCAAAACAAGTAGGCAAGGCAGCACAACTTGCCGGCCCTCATCGTACCGGAAGTACCTAACGTACTTGACATTCTCGCTGCATGCATACTGAGGTCTGTGACAATACAAAGGAGACGCATGGCTACATTAGACCTGGGACTTATCGGCAATTGCCGAACCAGCGCCCTGATTGATAAAAACGCGTCGATCGTTTGGTGGTGCTATCCGTACTTCGACAGCGATCCCTTGTGCAGTGGCTTGCTGCAAACCGGCGATCCAGACACCAAGGGTGGCACCATCGGGGTGATTCTTGAAGGGGCAAAACTGGTCAGCCAGCGTTATGAGCGTAATTCCGCGATTCTTTTGACCCATCTGGCAGACGAGCAGGGCAACGAAATTGAAGTGATTGATTTTGCACCGCGCTTCTATTTGCATGGCCGCATGTTTTCGCCAACGATGCTGGTCCGTATCATCCGCCGGGTGGCCGGTCGCCCGCGGATTGCCTTGCGCATGCGGCCGACCACCGACTATGGACAAAATCGCGCAGAAACCCGCGCCGGCGCGCATCACATTTCGTTTGCCTGCGCTTCGCAGCCGATGCGCCTGACGACCGATGCATCGGTGTCGGCAATTACCGATGAGCGGCCATTTTTCCTGTATGACAGCCTCACCCTGCTGATGGGGCCGGATGAAACGGTGAGTGGTTCGCCGCACGAAGTAGGGCGATCCTTTTACGAAAACACCCGCCGTTACTGGAAAGACTGGGTGCGCAGTCTTGCCATTCCATTCGAATGGCAGCAAGTGGTCATCCGCGCCGCCATTACCTTGAAGCTCAATGCATTCGACGATACCGGCGCCGTGATCGCGGCGATGACCACCTCGATTCCAGAGGCACCGAACAGCTCCCGCAACTGGGATTATCGTTTTTGCTGGCTGCGCGATGCCTATTTCGTGGTGCATGCACTCAACCGGCTAGGCGTCACCGGCACCATGGAACGTTACCTTGGCTATATCCTGAACATCATTGCCGATACCCGCGACGCGCCGTTGCAGCCGGTGTACGGCATCCGGCGCGAAACCGCGCTGGAAGAAAACGTCGCGCCCGGACTGGCCGGCTATCGCGGGATGGGACCGGTACGGGTCGGCAATCTCGCCTATCGCCAGGTGCAAAATGACGTATTCGGCTCCGCCATCCTGGCCAGTACCCATGCCTTCTTCGACGCCAGACTGGAGCGTCCTGCGGACGAATCGATTTTTCACGACATGGAGCGCCTGGGCGAGCAGGCAATACGCTATTACAACGTGCCAGATGCCGGCATCTGGGAGCTGCGCGGCGTGCAGCGCGTGCATACTTTTTCTAGCATCATGTGTTGGGCGGCGTGTGATCGGCTGGCGTCAATCGCCGAACGGCTCGGACTGCCGGATCGGCAGCAATACTGGAGCAGGCATGCCACAACGATTCATCAAGTCATTTGCGAAAATGCCTGGAATGCCGAGATGAACAGCTTTGTGTCGACTTTTGGCGGCGACAAGCTTGATGCCAGTTTGCTGCTGATGAGCGAATTCCAGTTCCTGGCACCGGATGACCCGCGCTTTGTCGGCACGGTGGCAGCGATTGAAAAGCATCTGCGGCGCGGGGACTTCCTGCTGCGCTATGACGAGGAGGACGACTTTGGCCGGCCCGAAACCGCTTTTCTGGTGTGTACCGAGTGGTGGATCATGGCGTTGGCGCAGATGGGACAGAAGGAACGCGCACGTGAATTGTTTGAAAAGGTGCTGGCAAAACGTAACCACCTCGGCCTGCTATCGGAAGACGTTGCGCCGGACACTGGTGAACTGTGGGGAAATTTCCCGCAGACCTACAGCATGGTCGGCTTGATCCAGTGCGCCACGCGTCTATCCATATCCTGGGATGAGGCGTATTGACGCCATGGACACCCTGTTTATCGGCGCACTGGATATCGGCGGCACCAAAGTGGCGGCAACCGTGGCTGACGCTACAGGTCCGCTGGCGCGTGTAGTGCAGCCAACCGTGCGCACCGGCAAGGAACGGGCGCTCGGCGACCAGGCGCTGTCAATGCTGACGGACGCCTGTGCCCAGGCCGGCATCGAACGGCGACAGATCAGTCGGGTCGGCGTCAGTTCCTGCGGTCCGTTTGTCTTGACCGAAAGCGGCATCGGCCTGTCTTCCCCCAACCTTTGCGGCGGCTTGACCGGCACGTCGGATTTGCCCAATGACTGGCAAGTCATTCCACTGGAAGCCGTATTGCGCGAAGCGTTTGCCGAGGTTGTGATCCGCAATGACTGCATCGCGGCACTGTCGGCGGAACGTACATTTGGCGCAGTGCGCGACGAGCCGGACTGCGTGTATGTTACCTGGAGCACCGGCATTGGCTTCGGATTGTGCGTCGATGGCCATATCCTGAATGGCAAGCACGGCAATGCCGGTCACGCCGGGCATATGCTGCTGTCGGATCTCACCGATGCCGTGTGCGGTTGCGGCAACCGCGGCGATGTCGAAGGATTGATATCCGGTCGCAATATTGACCGGCGTTTCAACCGTGCAGCAACCGATATATTTGCCGCGGCCAGGCAAGGTAAGGCAGATGAAAGCGCCATCGTTTCAGAAGTAGCGCAATGGTTTGGCAAAGCCTTGTATAACCTTGCAGTGACGCTCGATACGCGCATATTTGTAATTGGCGGCAGCGTCTGGATGCATCATGGCAAGTGGATGGAAGCGCAGGTACGACATGAAATCGACGCCCGCCTGCCGGCATTGACGCAAGGGGTGACACTCAAGTACGCGGCGCTTGGCACGCTGGTAGCCGATATCGGCGCTTTAAGCCTGGTGATGCCGGCTGACTGGATAAATTCCTGGCGGCAAACTGAGCCATGGCATCGGTTGCCGGATTGAATCTGATGTTTTCCATTGGGCCTGCTGCGTTGCAGGCCCATTTCAATTTCATCCTGCATTGAACAGCTTGGTGCTGGTTGAAATACCGCAAATCGAGAAATGATTTGTGATTTCACAATGTCGATGCAAGCTATTGCAGGTGAAATGTTCAATGGCCAATACGCGCATCCTGTCGCGTACTTAGTGGGTCATTTGGCTCATCTTTGCAAAGGAAATGTAAGCATGCAATTCCAGACAAAACCAATTATTCTCTCGCTCCTGCTCGCTGCCAGCAGCCTGTCACTGCACGCTATCGCAGCAACTGACACCCCGGAAAAAGATCCAGCGCGCTGGTCCCAGGCTGATGTTACGCCGCAGCAGCGCTATCAAACCATGAAGAAAGAAGCCGATGCCGCCTATCGCGATGCGCTGAAGGAATGCAAGTCCAAGCGCGGTGCGGAACGAACAGAGTGCAACAAAGAGGCGAAAAGTTATCATCAGGCTGACCTGGAAAGCGCGAAAAAAGCGCGCTCTGAGTGAGCAAGCTCTGACTGGATAAACCAAGGGCCGCATATAGCGGCCCTTGGTTTATCTATTTGCTGCTTATCAGGCTGATTGTCAGTCAGGCGACTTTTGCCTTATGGCCTGCCTGACTCAGCACCCATGTTTCCGGTTCGGGCACTGGCCGCCCGGCCAAATACTATTGCCCAGAAGAGCGGTTCGCCGGTTCGGCAACATAAATTTCAACGCGCCGATTTTGCGCCCGTCCAGAGTCGGTGGCATTCGAAGCAATCGGCTCATGCTCGCCGCGCCCATCGACTGAGAAGCGTGACGGCGAAATGCCGCGTGCGCTCAGATAGTCGCGGGTGCGGGCAGCCCGGTCGCGCGACAATGGGTCATTGATCGCATCGCTGCCGGTATTATCGGTATGGCCGACGATGGTGACGGTGGTTGCCTGATGTTCCGCCAAGCTGTTGGCAAACCGGTCGAGAATCGGGCGGAAATTCGATTTGATATCGGAACGGTTGGTATCAAATGAAATATCACTCGGGATTTCCAGCTTCAGTCGGTTGTCGGCAGTCTGGCTTACTTCCACGCCGGTGCCCTGGGTTGCCTGCTCCATCGCGCGTTTCTGGCTTTCCATCCGGTTCGACCAGATATTGCCAATGATTGCACCGGCAGCGCCGCCTACGGCCGCGCCGGTAACTGCATCTTTTCTGTCACCTGCCATGGCGCCAATGATGGCGCCGCCCACAGCGCCGATCCCGGCGCCTTGCGCAGTGCCCCGCTGGGTCGGCGACATGTTGGCGCAACCTGAAATGGCGAAGGCGGAGGCGATTGCAATGATCGACAGTTTATGCATGATTATTCCCTTTTTCTTTAAAAAATACTTTTGAAGCAAAGTAGTCATTCAATGACCACAGGATGAATATTTATAGACAGCAAAAATGCGTGCCAAGTTTCCAGAATTATTTATATCCAACAAAAAATGCAGCGGAATTATTCTGAAAGCAATTCCGTAAATGCCTGAAACCCTTCGAGATGTTCGGCAATTACTTTCATGATGACAATGATCGGTATGCCAAGCAGCATGCCCCAGATTCCCCATAACCAACCCCAGAACAGCAAAACAATAAATACCGCAGCTGCATTCATTTTGGCGATTCTGCCAGTCATCCAGGTAGTCATCAGCACGCCGACCAGCGTCGCAATCACCAGTGAAGAGCCGGCTACCAGTGCCATTTCGGAAATTGAGTTGAACTGCATGAATGCGGTTACGCCCGAAGCAATTGCAATCAGCAGGGGCCCGAAGTAGGGAATGACATGCATCAGACCGGCGGCAATTCCCCATGCGCCGGCATTTTCCAGGCCAAGCCAGCGAAAGGTAATCCACATCAACACAGCCAGCACGGTGTTGGTGATCAATAGCATGAACAGGTAATTCTGGATCGACAGATGAATATCATCCAGGATATGGATCGTGGTCTTTTTATTCGTGAACGATGGACCCACCAGCCTGACCATCTTGCGCTTGAATGTGTTGCCTGAGATTAAAAGAAAAAACACCAGCAGCATCACCATGGTGATCTGGCCGATCAAACCGATGGCGCCGACCGATCCCTGCCAGAGCAGCTCGCTGAAGCGGGAAGAAGATTCCGCCACCATTACCGGACGCTGTCTGGGATTAGGGCGCGTGCCAGCGGTCGGGCTGGTGGCTTTTTCGATTTCAGAGGCAGCGGCCTGCATTTGCTGCATCGTGGTCGGCTGGCCGTTTTTGTTGCCAAGAACTGCGCGGGCCAACTGCCGGGTGGCGGTCGGCAAGCGCTCCATGATCGATTGAAATTCCACCCGTATGGTATTGGCGCCCCAGCCAACGCCGGCCAGGAGAACGCCGATCACCAGCGCGCTGCCGACGATGCGGGGAATCTTGATTTTTTCCAGCCATTGGACCAGCGGGTTCAACATGCAGGCAAACAGTATGCCGAACACCAAAGGGATGAAAAATTTCTGTGCCCAGTACAGGGCAAATACCGATGCCACCGTGGCCAGAATCCCTAGAGCCAGGCCGCGCGCATCCACTGACAACGGCAGTTTGGCTACGCCGCTTGTGTCGTCCGTCTCTGGTACAGCATTGATATTGTCTGTCACGGCAACATCCGCCATGTCTGGCGTATCACGCATCGGGGTCACGTTGGCATTACTCGAGGGCAGATTCATATACAGATTCCGGATGTGCTGCAAGTGATTGGCGCTCGATGCATGGATGGCGCGCGTTGAAGGCAAGCTGGCTGATGACTCAATGGAGCAGCATGAAACTGTGAGTTTTACTTTACGGTGAAGACAATGCCAACGGCGCATCCAATCCAAGTCGAAATAAAGCAGGCATCTGGCTAATGCAAGCGATTTGATCAGTCAGGCAACTTTACCTATGGTAATCACATTCCTCTGTGCGATGCCGAACATATAGCCTGGCCTGTGATTGATTTTTCACCAGATTGATCACGCTTGTTGATGGAGGATACAGTGAGGTCACGCTTAAAGAATGCTTGTATTTTAATTAACAAAAGAAGCTGTTTTGCCTAGGAAAGTCTTGAGGAAATAAATGTTGACACAGAGAAATATATTTCCTAGTATGTTGACGTACGGAAACAAATATTTGGATCGATCCAGTTGTGTGGTGCACTTTCTGCAGGAGAACTAATTCATGAATCACGCTTCGATCAATCTGGATGCAAAAAAATCCGCTAATCAATTATTGGACACGCTGTGGAATGGTCGCGGGTTTCCGGTGGATCCGAAATGGATAGCGCAAGAGTTAGGCGTAATCGTACTTGAGGCCGATCTGCCAGAGAATATTCTGGGCGGCCTGGTAAAGGATGCGAACAAGGATCCCGTTATTTTATTGAACCAGATCGATACGGAAGCGCACAAGCGCTTTAATTGTGCACAAAAAATCGGCCATTACGTTGATTTGATGACGCAGGATGCAGACTGTTACCGGTATGTCGATTTCCGCGTGCAGCAAGCTTCCAGCGGCGACAACACAGAGGAACTCTTTGCCAATTATTTTGGCGCGTCGTTGTTGATGCCGGAACTGGCAGTACGCCAGGTGGCAAGGAAAGGGATGTCATTGACGAGCATGGCCAAGCATTTCGGCGTTACCGCAGATGCGATCGAATATCGCTTGGTGCAACTCGGCATTGATCTGGAATTGATTGTAGCGGCGTAGCGGCAAGCTGCTTTTTGCAGCTTTAAGAAAATATTTGCTTGGGCAAAGCTTGATTAGTTAGCTGTTTTTTGTCTCCTCGGGGTAATTTGTGGTATTTCAATGGGTTGGCGTGTAATGCGCCAACCCATATTTTTTGGTTGCCCATTACCTGTTCCTGCTTAAACCAGTTGCCGTTCCATGAGTTCCTGTTTCAGATACGCATAGAACACTGGCGCTGCGATGACGCCGGGAATGCCGAATATCGCTTCCATTACCAGCATGGCAATCAATAACTCCCATGTGCGCGCATTGATATGGGCGCCGATGATCCTTGCATTGAGAAAGTATTCAAGCTTGTGGAGCACCACCATGAATAACAGGGATGCGACCGCAGTATGCAGCGAATGAGACAGCGCGGCGATGACCAGCACCGTATTGGAAATCAGGTTGCCCACGACTGGTAACATCCCGGCAAAGAACGTGATCGCCACGATACTTTTCGCCAGTGGCAACTGAATGCCCGCCGCCGGCAGAATCAGAAAAATATAAATGGCCGTCAGCGCTGCATTAATCGCGGCAATTCGCACCTGCGCGAAAACGATTTGCTGGAATGATGCTGCGAGCCGCGCCGCGCGTTCGCGCAAGGCTACCGCCAGATGCCGTGAAGTGTGCCCATCAACTGAGTCATGCAAGGCCACCATGGCACCAATGATCATCCCGATCAATACATGTGCGACCGTGCGTCCCGCTTCCTGGCCCAACAGCCGTGCCGCGCCTGCATGCTGACGCAGCCAGTTCGTCAGCATGTCGCGCAGTGCATGCACATTATCGGGGAGATAAACCAGTAGCCATGGCGGCAACTGGCTGCGCGAAGCTTCAATAATGTCTGCCATCTTTTGTAGCAAGTTCCCGATGCTGCCGGCATCGCTTCTGAAATAGACGATGCATCCCCAGATTGCCAGCGTCAGCAAGGAAACGGTCAGCGTCGCCAGGGCGCCAACCGCAATCAGGCGCGCGCCTGCACTGCTGAATTTTCTGGCCGGAATCGGCGCCAGCAAGTGAACCAGCGCATATACCAATAAACCGGAGAATAAAGCTGCCAGCAAGTGATAGTGCAGGACGATCCATAGCACCAGCATGGTCAATAGATAGGAAGCTACTTCGGCAGGGGTGAATTTGTACGTTTGAGACATGGGTTCGCTTGAAAAACATTCAAATACCTATTCACCCGACCCGACCTTCCGGCGCCAAGCGCCAAGGTAGCATCAAATGTCTGTACGGCAGGGACGACTGCTGATCTGGATAAATCGACCGGATTATCACAATGGCGCAATCTTCGATGGGATCACCCATTTGGTCAAGGCGTGTTGCTGCTTTTTGCGATTTGGCATCGTTTTCCGATGGTGATGAAAGTTCGGGCAACAGAAACCATTATTGATTATCCGCATATCCTGCCCCGGGCGTTGCTTGATAATAAGCTTCGTTAGAAGTCGCTTATTCGACTGGCCCGCGTTTGCCGGCAGCATAGTGCTCCGCCACCCTGAAGCAAACGGCGGTTTCAGTGCCGGTAAATCGCTGTATCAGGCTAAATTTTACTTTTGGGTGTAACACAGGATGAATATACGCTAGCTGCGCATAGGTGCATTCACTGCGCGCGTGTCATGGTTGAACACGCTGCCTGACGCGAAAAGCACGACTTGGCCCAGAGCTTGCAGGACTTGAATCAAAACGAACTTGCCCGTACACACGCATACAGGCAAAGAAAGGCAAAAAGATTTTCGGCAGCGCAGGGGGCAAGTCCACAAGGACGCATTGCCGGTGAACTATTTCTGTTTCGATCGAGTTTCAGATTTATGGGTATAGGCAAGCGTTTTTCTTTGTCATCTGTCATCAGCTTCAACGCGCTTGTCGCCACTATGGTTGCTATTTTGGCATTTATTGTGGCGAGCACCATTGCCATTGCTGCCTTGTACTGGGTGCGAACCGGTTTGCGGAGCATGCTGGAGGAACAGCAGCTTGCCTTGCTCACCTTAAGTGCTGATACCATCGATCGGCAAATAGCTGGCAGGCAGAACCTGTTGCAACGTACAGCAGCCGACATTCCAAAAGAGGAAAGCCGCAACGCAATTCAGGAATTTATTTTGCAGCAATCCGCCTTGGCATCGCAATTTGATCAAGTCTATATCGTCAATGCGAAATCGGCACTGATAGCCAGTTTGCATCAGCCGGTCAAATCTTCCCGGCAGATTTTTTCCGGTCATGCGCTTATCCGGGATGCCGTGGCTTCAGGCAGGGGACGGGTAACGATTGCGACGTCGGACGAAAGTGATGCCCGGCCGATGATTGTGGTAATTGTGCCGGTGCATGCCCAGTCCGGGCAGGTCGTACTGGCGGTCATTGGCAGCATCGATTTCTCAAAAGTCAATTTGCCTGACCAGCTTCATCAGTTCCGCACCGGCCAGACAGGTTACGCCTACATGAGTGCCGAAGACGGCACCATCGTTGCACATTCCGATCCGCAGCGCGTAATCAAAACAGTCTCCCGGCAGCACTTCATTCAGCCCTCCTTCCTGTCGATTGCCAGTAGTGCGCAAGCTGCGTCGCAAGCCGTCGATTCCCATGACGCCGGTCATCTGGTCACCACCAAAAAACTCCAGACTGGCAACTGGAGCTTGACCTCGGTATTGCCAGAAGCGGAAATGTTTGCCTCGATTGCACAGGCTGAAAAGATCGTCCCGGCGGCGGCAGCCTTGATGGCTTGCCTTTCAGGAATGCTGGTGTGGTGGTTGATGCACTGGCGCATGTCGCCGTTGCAGCTTGCGTGCCGCCGCGTACAAGACCAAGTCGCTGCCAGTGAGCCGGCATTGACTGGAACAGCCGTCGGCAATGATGAAATTGGCGGGATGATACAAGCCGTCAATACTTTTTTAGGCAATGCGACGCAGTCCCCGCATAATGTAACCGAATTGCGTAACCATCGCGCCTTTCTGCAATCGCTGGTCGATTATCTGCCGGTGCTGGTGTTCGTCAAGAGCATGCGCCCCGAAAGCCATGATCAAATGGTCGTCTGGAACAAGGCAGCCGAAGCCATTACCGGTTATCCAGCCGATCAGGTTATCGGCAAAACCAACCGTGAGATTTTTCCAGCGTCGGTGGCGACCAACCTGGACCAGTTTGATCGCAAAATGCTGGCTGATCCCAAGGTGACGGTCATGGCCGAAGTGCCTTACCGCCGACCGGATGGCGGACGGCGGTTTTTTCGTACCGTATCGGTGCCGCTGATGGGGCAAGACAATCGACTCGACTATGTTCTTGGCATCGTCGAAGACATTACCGAACGCCGCCGTCAAGAGCATGAATTGCGCAACCGTCAGGCAGAGCTGGCAGCCGTCAATGATGCGTCGCCGCTCGGTCTGTTCGGCTGCGACCTTGACGGCAACTGCACCTATGCCAATCGCACCATGGAAGAGATGGCCGGCGCCGCGCTGGCGCGCATGCTCGGCAAGGGATGGCGGCATTGCATTCACCCGGAAGACCGGTTCAGGATTTTGCTGGACCTGGCCAGTTGGGAAGGTCATCCAGGCGAACCTTACACCGGTATTTGCCGCTTGCGCCACCGCGATGGCAAGCTGGTCTGGGTCGGGCTGAAGGTCGTGCCGGTCATGGTAGAGGGTAAGGCGAACGGCTTTGTCGGCAGCGTCGAAGATGTTACCGCCAGGCGTATTGGGGAACTGGCCCTGCTGAAAAGTGAGCAGCGGTTGCGGCTGATCACTGACAATATTCCTGCTCTGGTTGCGTATGTCACGCCGGATGAACGTGTGGCATTTGCCAATCGCCGCTATGAAGAAGCCTACGGTATCCTGCATGAGGAATTATTTGGCATGCACGCATCGGAAGTGCTCGGTCCGGATGTATATGATCAAAGTCGCTGCTACATCCGGGAGTCACTGTGTGGCCGGACGGCCCACTTCGAGCGCGAAGTGTGGCGCGAGAATGTGGTCCGTCATGAACGTGTCAGCTACATACCTGACATTGATGCGCACGGTGACGTAGCCGGTTATTTTGGCCTGGTCGAAGACATTACCGCACTCAAACTGGTGGAAGCACAATTGCGCCAACTGGTGCGCTTCGATGCGCTGACCGGCATTCCGAACCGGATTCAGTTCGAGGAAAAACTGGCGGATGCGATCCGCTACAGCCGCCGCTACGGCACCTTGATGGCAATCCTGTTCCTGGATATCGATCACTTCAAGACAATCAACGATTCGCTCGGTCATCAGGCCGGCGATGATGTATTGCGTGAATTCGCCCAACGGCTGCTGGCCTGCGTGCGTGACACCGATACGGTGGCGCGGCTTGCCGGCGACGAGTTCGTGATTATTCTGGAAGGCTTGACTGCCCCGGAAGAGGCGCTGGCGGTGGCACGTAAAATCATCGCCGCCATGCAGTCGAGGTTTGAGATAGCAGGGGTAGCAAAGGCAGTCACTACCAGTGTCGGAATCGCCGTCAGACGGGAAGATGAAGAGGATGGGCAGTCTTTGCTGCGCCGGGCCGATGATGCCCTGTATCGCGCCAAAGCGGCCGGTCGCAATACATTCGAGCGTCTGTGGTAACCAAAATGCGTCACCTGAAGAAGGTAAAAATCTTCATGTGAGCATTGCAAGGCGGCAAGAAGGAAGAAACTCATATCGGTTTGCCGTTTTTTAGTATAATAACGGTGTCGTTGAGATTCGAGTTAGTGGTGCAGTACTACAGTCTGTCATTCCTTCTTGCTTCAAACGATGTAACCGGGCTAAGGCCCAATTTAACTGTAAATAGGAAATGAAATGGCAACTGGTATTGTAAAGTGGTTCAATGATGCAAAAGGTTTTGGTTTTATTACTCCAGACGGCGGCGGCGAAGATTTGTTTGCGCACTTCTCCGCTATCCAGTCCAACGGCTTCAAGTCGTTGCAGGAAAACCAACGTGTGACGTTTGAAGTGACGACTGGCCCTAAGGGCAAGCAAGCTTCGAACATTCAGCCAGCCTAAGCTGCTGAATTAAGCACCGTCAAAAATCCCCGGCATGCCGGGGATTTTTTTGGCTATTCGCCGTATTTGTGCAGTAAATGGAGAGCCCAGACACGGGAATGTAAAAGATTCATTGGCACAGCGGCACTATCTTGCTTGACGCCAATAATCAGCTTGCGCATACGCACGTCGAAGAAAATCGACGAAGGCCCGGATGCGCAAGGGCAGATGGCGGCGCTGGGCAAATACCGCATAGATATCATTGCCGGGCGCGGCAAATTCATCGAGCACCGATACCAGTTGACCCGATTCGATCTCGGTGCCGACTTCCCACATCGAGCGCCATGCCAGCCCCTTGCCGGCAAGTGCCCAATCATGCAGCACTTCGCCATCATTGCATTCCATGTTGCCGCTGACTTTCAACGTGACATTCTTGCCATTTTGCCGAAAGGTCCAGCCGCGCTGGCTGCCGTCACTGCTGATCGCAAGGCAATTGTGGCGGCTCAGGTCGCCCAGCGATTTGGGAATGCCATGGCGCTGCAGGTAAGCGGGCGACGCTACCAGCACGCGCTGGTTATCAGCCAGCTTCACACCCACCATGCTGGAATCGGTCATGGCTGCAATCCGGATCGCGACATCGATACCTTCGCCGATCAAGTCGACAATCCGGTCGTTGAGGCTCAATGTCAGTGTCACATCCCGGTGTTCGGCCAGAAAAGACGGCATCAGCGGCGCCACATGCCAGCGACCGAAACCGGCCGGCGCTGAAATCGTCAAGTGGCCGGTGGCCTTGGCGCTACGTTCGGAAACTGCCGATTCGGCATTCTCCAGGTCGGCCAGGATGCGCTGGCAATCCTCCAGGAACGCGGTGCCTTCGTCGGTCAGCGCAATTTTTCGGGTTGAGCGCTGCAACAACTTGACACCTAGCCGTTCCTCCAACGCATCCAGGCGCCGGCCGATCATTGCCGGGGCCACGCCTTCTGCCCGCGCCGCAGCCGACAGGCTGCCTTTGGCAATCACCTCGACAAAAGTGGAAATCTGTTTGAACTGGTCCATTGTGACAATCCACCTTTAACTAAAACGCAATAATCATATGATAAATCATGCTGTTTATATGTATTAAAATTGAATATACTTGAGCGCTTTACTATCTTACGCAAGCGGTAAATGGATATTTGGCAAATCGCTCTGGTTGGTATTGCAGCATTCTGTGCCGGCGGTATGAATGCCGTGGCTGGTGGCGGTACCTTCTTTTCCTTTCCGGCATTGCTCGCTGTCGGCGTGCCGCCGGTGGTGGCCAATGCCAGCAACTCGGTGGCGCTGTGGCCAGCCAGTCTGTCCGGGGCTTGGGCCTATCGGGAGGAACTGTCGCGCTACAAACGTTATCTGATTCCGATGGGTATCGTGTCATTGGTAGCTGGTGCCAGCGGTGGCATGTTGCTGCTGTCGACTGGGGATGCGACGTTTTCCAGATTAATCCCGTGGTTGCTGCTGTTTGCCACCTTGCTGTTTGCCTTTTCCACCCGAATTTCCCGCCTGTTGCGCGGCGCCCATGCCGGTAAACCAGGCAATAGCGTGGGTTCCTTGGCGGGACATGCAGTGGTATCGGTCTATGGCGGGTTTTTCGGCGCCGGCATGGGCATTCTGATGCTGGCCAGCCTGGCGATGGCGGGGCATGACGATGTGCATGAAATCAATGCGATCAAGAACCTGTTGTCGGCTGTCATATACAGCGTGACGGTACTGACCTTTGTGATTGCCGGTGCGGTGAACTGGCCTTACACACTGTTGATGGCTGCCACCGGCATACTGGGAGGATATTGGGGGGCGCGATTTGCGCGTAAAATTCCGGCGCTATGGATGCGCCGCTTCATTATCACGGTCGGCTTTCTGTTGACCGGGTTTTATTTCTTCAAGACGTATTGACTTGGTTTTTTATATTCATTCACCCTTTCAGGAGAATTAGATGGCACTGCAACTACCAGCCGGCATGGAAATCAAGGCCGACATCAAACCAGGTTACGACAAGATTCTGACTCCGGAAGCGCTGGCACTGGTGGCCAAACTGTCGCGTGCTTTCGAGCCGCGCCGTCAGGAATTGCTGGTTGCCCGCGTCGAGCGCGCCAAGCGTTTGGATGCCGGCGAGCGCCCTGACTTTTTGCCAGAAACCAAGCATATCCGCGAGGGTAACTGGACCATCGCCCCGATTCCCAAAGCGCTGGAATGCCGCCGCGTTGAAATCACCGGCCCGGTCGAGCGCAAGATGGTTATCAACGCCTTGAACTCGGGTGCCGACAGCTACATGACCGACTTCGAGGATTCCAATACTCCGAACTGGGACAACCAGCTGACCGGCCAGTTGAACATGATCGATGCCGTGCGCAAGACGATTTCGCTGGAGCAGGGTGGCAAGAGCTACAAACTGAACGACAAGACCGCCACGCTGGTGGTGCGTCCGCGCGGCTGGCACCTCGATGAAAAGCATGTGACCGTCGATGGCAAGCGCATTTCCGGCGGCATCTTCGATTTCGCGCTGTTCATGATTCACAACGCCAAGGAGCAACTGGCGCGCGGCGCCGGCCCTTACTTCTATCTGCCAAAGATGGAATCGCACCTGGAAGCGCGTTTGTGGAACGATATCTTCGTGATGACCCAGAACGAACTTGGCCTGCCGCAGGGCACCATCAAGGCGACTGTTCTGATCGAAACCATCCTGGCTGCGTTCGAGATGGATGAAATCCTGTATGAACTGCGCGAGCACAGCTCGGGCCTGAACGCCGGTCGTTGGGACTATATCTTCTCCTGCATCAAGAAATTCAAGGTCGACAAGAATTTCTGCCTGGCCGACCGTGCCAAGGTCACGATGACGGCGCCGTTCATGCGCTCGTACGCGCTGCTGCTGCTGAAGACTTGTCACCAGCGCAATGCGCCGGCCATCGGCGGTATGGCAGCCCTGATCCCGATCAAGAACGATCCTGAAAAGAATGAAGTCGCCATGGGCGGCGTGCGCAGCGACAAGGCGCGCGATGCTACCGATGGCTATGACGGCGGCTGGGTTGCACATCCTGGCCTAGTCGACCTGGCCATGGGCGAATTCAAGAAAGTCCTCGGTGACAAGCCGAACCAGATCGACAAGAAGCGTCCGGACATCAATGTCGCTGCATTCGAGCTGCTGAACTTTCAGCCGGAGACGCCGATCACTGAAACCGGTCTGCGCATGAACATCAATGTCGGTATTCATTACCTCGGCGCCTGGCTGGCCGGCAATGGCTGCGTGCCGATCCATAACCTGATGGAAGATGCGGCGACCGCGGAAATCAGCCGTTCCCAAGTCTGGCAATGGATCCGCTCGCCCAAAGGCGTGCTGGAAGATGGCCGCAAGGTGACTGCCGAGATGGTGCGCGCGATGATCCCGGAAGAGCTGGTCAAGGTCAACGCCAACGGCGGCACTGGTCCGACCTACGACCGTGCCGCGAAAATCTTTGAAACGATGTCGACGTCGGATAACTTCGAGGAATTCCTGACGCTGCCACTGTACGAAGAAATTTAAGCCATCGGCAATCCGGTCCCGACAAGTTCGGAACTGGTTTCCGAGTCGGGCTCAGGGGTTATCCCTGGACCGATTTACTGCAGCACCGCAAACCCCACCCTTATGCCTGGCTGATAATGGTGGGGTTTTCTTTTGGCTTTGCGTTTTGCGCCTTCTTGGTTAGGATAAGCTTTAGTAAATTTTTTAAGGTAGGCATATGTTTGCAGTCAAGGTGATGCAGATCGGTTCATCCTTAGGCGTTTTACTGACACCGGAAGTGGTGCAGCATTTGCAGATCAAGGAAGGCGATACGATTTTTCTGCACAATCTAGCCGAGCTCAGCTTGCCAATGGCAAACGAAGCCGCATCCTTTTCTGTCGATCCAGCAACCGTCGAGCAGTTGCGGGCAGGGCATGAATTCATGCGCGACTACCATGCGACATTTCGGACGCTGGCCAAATGAATTGCTATTCAATCGACCCGTCGGCCCTGATGCTGCTGCATCAGGAAAGCCTGAAAGCTTACGGCGGCGTCGAAGGCGTGCGCGATTCCAGTTTACTGGATGCGGCTCTGGCATGGCCGCTGCATTTGGCGGCACAGCAGGAAATGGATGTGGCTGACCTGGCTGCTTCGTATGCGGTCGGCATTCTCAGGAATGCGCCTTTTATCGATGGCAATGAGCGGGCTGCCTTTTTGGCAATGGGTCTGTTTTTATACATGAATGGCTGGCCGCTCGCGGCATCGCCTCACGATGCCGCACAAACCATCCAGGCAGTCGCCTCTGGCGCCATGGATGAAGTCCGCTTGGCTGACTGGATCCGGCTTAGCCTTTGATTTGCGGCCTTGCTATTCTTAATAAAATACATTAATTATCAAGCTTAAGTATTTATATAAGAAAGAAATATTTTCCTGTTATTTCAGGCTTTAAACTATCTTGAAAATGAAAATATCTCCAAATAAGGCAAGGCTCAGGTATGAGCTGCGCGACAGAATCAAGACCTTCTAAAATAGATTAGCTTTATTTTGCAAGTCATTGAAAATTAACGTTAAAACATGATGCACAACGATGGTTTTTCTGCCGGCGCTTGATTGTCTGTCCAACTGCCTGAATGCTTTACGTTACCGTGGCCGGCCATACTTTCATGCCAATTGTCGGTTCAGCCGGTAACTGGTCCGCAAGCTTCCTTCATCGGCAGGCAAGGTACGGTATAGATCGGCGCAAAGCCGCCGCCGGCAGTGCGGAAATTAGTGGTCTGTCCCTGATACATGCGGGCAGCCAGCAACTGGACGGCACCGTCATATACATAGCAGCGCACATCCAGTTTCAGGTCGATGGTATCCGGACCGCCTGGCAAGCGCCGCTGGCTCGGGATCACCAGGGTTTGTGCGACATACTCGCCTGCGACGATTTCTTCCCAGACCCGCTTGGTGAGCTTGTCACCCCGGTAAACTGCACGGCTGCCAAAGCCCTGGGCTGGTTTGAAAAACAGTTGCCGCCGGTTTGTCCACAGCGTCTCGGCATTGTCGGCAGAAACCAGCACGGTCTTCGGGATACCTTGTATCAGGATATCGATTTGTGCCTGGTCGACACCCAAGCTGCTCAGTATTTCTGCGTCCGTCAGCGATACCAGATTGCGCTTGTCCGCATATAGCGCATGGCCATGCGGATGCGGCGTGATGACTGCGGCATCGCTCAGGTAGGCATCGCGCAAGACGTGGTGTTGTGGCAGGGCGAAATCAAAGTCGGTCAGCCGGTTGTACACCAGGTCGATTTGCAGCTCGCCGTGCCATAACATGCCATCGCGCAGCGCGAGTGCGCTCGGGTCAAGGATCAGCGCTCGGACGCCATTGCGCTCGAACAGATCCTGAAACAGCAGGAATTCGGGATAAAGATATTGTTCTTCCGGGCTGGTATCGACAATTGCCACTGTTTTCAGCTGCCTTGGCCAGAAGCCGGCTGTTCCCCATTCTGTAGCAAACATGGCAAACAAGGCCTGATCCAGTTGTGCGGCGGGTACCGGGCCATCCAGCATGTCGCGGACTTCCTCGCAACAAGCCAGTTGCGCCTTGGCCAGCACCGCATTCAACAGGGCGCCGCCGGAATTGGTATTGATTTCCACCAGTTGCGGCCCTTGTGCGCTGAGGTGAAAGTCGTAGCCGTAAAAGACGCCCAGCGCCCCTTGTCGATGCCGTGCAATCGCAAGTGCACGTGCCAGTACCATTTCTTGGTACGCAGGCATCGCCAGCACCTGTTCGATGGTATGAATCAGCTGGGTCATCTGGTCGACTTGCCATCGCGTGGCAAATACCCCGAACTCGGCAAACAAATGTGGGCGCTGCTCAATCAAGCCGCCAGGCACATGACTGTCACCGAGCACGCGTTCGAGCTGGCTGCGCAGCGCGACCGGATCGATATTCAGGCAATGGCATTCGCGGTTGAGGACCTCGGCAATATCCTCGCAAGGAGGGGGCTGCTTGCCGGATGCCGATGGAGTGCTGCAGCTTGTATTCATGAGGGGAAGCGGAAATGGTGGATTGGCGTGCAGCCTGATTATAGACCCGGCGTGAAATCTGAATGGAGGACGAATAATGGAGGCGCTGGAGCGGCGTATTCGCTTGGCGACAAGCTCAATGCGCTGTCAAGTTACTGTCAACTGGAGAAGGGCGGGCGAAGCCGGTACTGGCTGGCTGAGCGGCTGGCTTGTAAATCTGCCAGCCGCTTCTTTTGCTATGCGCCCTGCAACGAACCGTAGCGACTGGTCGAATGACCAATGGAGAACTTTTGCAAGACTTGCGCCACTGGCAGCAGCTTGTCGAAATTCCTGCCGATGCCCAAGGCCAATGAACAGAACAGCACGATTTCATGGGTTGAGCGGATGCCGTATTGCTTGGTAGCCTTGTAGACCTGGTCGGCAATAAAGGCGTAGCGCTGCGCCTGCGGCATGGCTGCCAGGTCGGCATTGCCATTCTGTTCCAACTGCTGCAGCACGATATCCGGTAGCGCTGCATCCAATAGCGCTTCTTCCTGGGCCGGTGTCAGCTTCAGGGTTTGCACCGCCGGGATCACCGTTTGCGCATGGCCGAACAGCGTGCAAGGCATGCCATCCCTGTCCATATAGGCCCAGGAGGTGATCGGTCCGAGCGCATGCGCTTCCTGCAGATGGTCCAGCATCTGGTACCAGATCGGCAGGATGCGGGTATCGTAATAGCGCATCACATACTTTGCGCCTTCCTGCGTCTCGACCCGGCTCAGGCTGCGCAAATGTTCGCGCAATTCCATCAGGCCGACCGACGCCACGACCCAGCTCATGCAGTGCATGCCCTGGGTATGTTCGAGGAACCAAGCAAGTGTCCTGGTTTGGTTGGATGTGACATGCACCAACACCGGGCCAAGCTCGGATTGGGCAGGATTTTTGGCAAGCGACACCCAAGGCAGACGCCGAAAACGGTATTGCAGAATACGCCAGATGCCTGGGTATTGGGCTGTATCGATCAGTAAAAACACCCCATTGGCATTTGCCTGACCAGGGTCTTGTTGCGGCGTATCGGTGATGCAATCTGAATTAATCATTGTGCATTTATGTTGTCTCTTCGGGCCATCAGGCTTTCAGCAATCGAGCTGAGCAGCGAACTGGAATAAAGTTATGTTTTTATTAATTTAAACAAAATATAGGCTGGAATTGCATTAAATGCAATTAAAATTTTGATGGTATGAAGTGTTTGTTGTGAGCAAGTGATATAAATCATGATTTGACAGCGAATTAGGCAGTTGAGTTAATTTGCTGACTTGTTTGATTTAACGGATTTGTGACGGCTATCTGTCTGAAGATTAATTGTCGCGCACTTAATAACGACATTGATCGCAATGCTAATTTTTGAACATAATTATTCAATCAATTTATATATATATAAATTTTCTAAGATGGAATTTCTTGCAGAAAGGTGATGAAAAGCGATTAATTATTTCCGGACAATAAGATATGCTTTCAGGAATTTATAAAAATACAATTGCCAGGGGAAATCATGGAATCGACCGAATCAAACCCAATCGAGAAACGGTCGACGCCAATTGTTTCTTTCCTGAAAGGATTTGGCGCTGCCATCAGCCTGCTTGGGACAATGCTCTGGCGACCGCTGAAATGGCTGCTGACGCATATATTCGGTCAATTGCATTGGCAGGCGCCGGCATGGGGCGTGTGGGCCGCTGAAAAAAACAGTAAAACGGCCAACTTTGCACGCAGTACGGTCAAGACACACCCGAAAAAATCATTGGCTGCATTGGTCATGCTGGTGGTGCTGGCCGGCGGCGGTTGGTTTGCTTACCAATGGTGGCAAGCCCAGCCCAAACCGCTGGAAGTCACTTACCAGCTCACCCATCCGGCCCGTACAGAAATCGAGGCGGAAGATGAAGAGCAGCGCAAACCCAAGCCTTTGCTGGTTGAATTCAGCCATTCGGTTGCACCGTTGGCTGCGGTCGGCAAGGATGTGGCAACCGGCATTACGCTTACCCCGGCAATCCAGGGCGTCTGGCACTGGAATGACGATAAAACGCTGTCATTCATGCCGAATGAAGACTGGCCGGTCGGTGCCGAATTCAAGCTTGCCTTTGATCAGATCCTGTTTACGCCGGAAGTGCTATTGGCCGACTATGGTTCAAACTTTCAGACTGCCGCCTTCAACGCGGAAATCGCAAGCGCCGAGTTTTACCAGGATCCGATTAATCCGGCGCTCAAGAAAGGCATTGTCCAGCTCAAGTTTTCTCATCCGGTCAATCCTGCCGAGCTGGAAAAGCGCATCGAGCTGAAGCTGGCCCGGCAAGCTGAGGGCATACTGGGCATCGGCAAGGAAACTACCGGCTTTACTGCCAGCTACGACAAGCTCAAGCTGAATGCCTATATACATTCCGCTGCGTTGCCGATTCCGAAAGACAGCACGCTTTTGCACTTCCTGCTGGCCAAGGGCTTGACTGCGGCGCGCGGCGGCAATGCGCTGGGCAAGGATTTGAAAGGCGAAATTGGCGTGCCTGGCTTGCACAGCCTCGCAATCAATGAGCTCACGCCGCAAGTCGTGACCAACGACCGGAATGAACCGGAGCAGGTATTGCTGCTGGAATCGTCGGCCACTGTGCATGAGCGTGAAATGCACAAGGCGCTGTCGGTGTGGGTGCTGCCGAAATTCCATCCGGACACAAAAAAGGAAGAACGCGACGAGGATGCGCCGCACAGCTGGGGCATTTCCGAAGTCACGCCGGCGATTCTGAAGCAGTCGACGCGCCTGATGCCGGAACCGGTACCGGCTGAACACGAGTACACCCAGACCCATAGTTTCAAGTATCAGGCCGATGTCGGCGCGCAGCTGTTCGTGCAGGTAGAAAAGAACGTGCGCTCGTTTGGCGGCTATATTCTCGGCAAAACCCAGAACCGCATCGTCCAGGTGCCGAAGTTCCCGTCGGAGTTGAAAATTCTGAGCCAGGGGGCGCTGCTGGCAGTCAGCGGCGAAAAGAAAGTGGCTGTGCTGGCGCGCGACTTGCCGGGCGTGAAAGTTGAGATCGGCCGCGTGCTGCCGGCCCAGCTGCAGCACCTGGTGTCGCAGTCGAGCGGAGATTTTTCCAATCCAGATTTCTACGATCGCTTCGGCCCGGATAACCTGATCGAACGCTTCGAGCGCAAAGTGCCGTTGCCCGGCCTGCAGCAGGGGCGTGCGCACTATGAAGCGGTAGATCTGGGCGAATACCTGAAGGGCGATGGCGCCGAGCGGCGCGGCGTATTCTTGCTGACTGTCAGCGGCTATGACCCGGCACAGGAAGCGCGCGACGCGCGCAACATGGCCAGACAGCAGCGCCAGCCGGGCGAGGCGCCGGCCGAATCCGGCGACGGCGAGGCCAGCGACTGCGACGACTGTCAGGATGAAGCGGGTGACTATGGCGGCGAAGAACCGGAAAACAAGGTCGACAAGCGGCTGGTGCTGGTGACCGACCTTGGCATCCTGGTCAAGAAATCGATGGATGGTTCGCAGGATGTGTTTGTCCAGTCGATCTACACCGGCATGCCGGTCGAAAGCGCCACTGTCGACATCATCGGCAAGAATGGCATGACGCTGTTTTCGCAAACTACGGACGCCAGCGGTCAGGCCAGGTTTGCCAAGATTACTGGCATGGTGCGCGAACGTGCGCCTTTGCTGGTGATCGTGAAAAAGGGCGGCGACTTGAGCTTCATGCCCTTGAACAAATCTGACCGTGGACTCGATCTGTCGCGCTTTGATGTCGGCGGCGCCAAGAATGCCGCCGTGGCGGATCAATTGTCGGCCTATCTGTTCAGCGACCGCGGCATTTACCGGCCGGGAGATACTTTTCATATCGGCATGATCGTCAAGCCGGCCAACTGGGCCACCAGTATTGCCGGGCTGCCGCTGGAAGTCGAAGTGCTCGATGCGCGCGGGCTGACCGTCAAGCGAGAAAAGACCCGGTTGGCGCCCGGCGGCTTCATGGAAATTTCGTATGCGACCCAGGAAACCTCGCCGACCGGCACCTACAGCGTCAACCTGTATCTGGTCAAGGATGGCCATGCCGGGGCGCAGATCGGCAGCACCAGCGTCAAGCTGCAGGAATTCCAGCCGGACCGGATGAAGGTCACCGCCCGCTTTTCAGCGGAGGCCACCGAAGGCTGGGTCAGTCCGAAGGGCTTGAAAGCGCTAGTCAATGCGCAAAACCTGTTCGGCACGCCGGCCGACAATCGCCGCGTCAGCGCCGAGATGAAGCTCAGTCCGGCATTCCCTGCATTCCGGCAATTTCCAGACTACCGGTTCTATGATCCGCAGCGTGCCAAGGAAGGTTATACCGAAAAACCGGGCGAACAAGTCACCAATCAGCAGGGCGATGCGGAATTCCCGCTCGGCCTGGAAAAATACACGAAGGCGACCTATCGGCTGCATTTCGTGGCGCGCGTTTTCGAAGCCCAGGGCGGACGCGGCGTTGCTGCAGAAACAGCGGTGCTGGTGTCCGAGCTGCCGCATCTGGTCGGCTTCAAATCTGACGGCGCGCTGGATTTTGTGTCGCGCGCGGCCAGCCGTTCGGTGTCGATCATCGGCATCAATCCGAAGGCCCAGAAAACCGCGATTGATGGTCTGAGCCTGCAACTGGTCGAGCGCAAATATGTATCGGTGCTGACCAAGCAGCAAAACGGCACTTACAAGTACGAGTCGCGCAAAAAGGAAATCCTGCTGAAGGAGTCGCCGCTGTCGATTCCTGCCGCCGGCTATCATCTGGCGCTGGCAACCGATACGCCGGGCAATTTTTCCTACGTGATCCGGGATGCGCAAGGACTCGAATTCAACCGCATCGATTATGCCGTCGCCGGACAGGGCAATGTCACGCGCAGCCTGGAGCGCAATGCCGAGTTGCAGCTGACCCTGAACAAGAAGGATTATGCGCCGGGCGAAGAAATTGAAATCAGCATCAAGGCGCCGTATGCCGGCGCCGGCCTGGTGACGATCGAGCGCGACCGCGTATTTACCCACCAGTGGTTCAAGTCCGACACCCTGGCATCGGTTCAGAAAATCCGCTTGCCGAAGGACTTTGAAGGCAATGGCTACATCAGCGTGCAATTCATTCGCGATCCGGCGTCCGCCGAAATTTTCATGAGCCCGCTGAGCTATGGCGTGGTGCCGTTTGCCACCAGCCTGGCGGCGCGCACCAACCAGTTGAGCTTGAGCACGCCGGAGCTGGTCAAGCCCGGCCAGGCCCTGAAGATGAAACTGACAGTGGCACAGCCGACCCGGGTGGTGGTATTTGCAGTCGACGAGGGCATCCTCCAGGTGGCGCGCTACCAGAGCGCAGATCCGCTCGGCCTGTTCTTCCAGAAACGCATGCTGGAAGTGCGCACCTCGCAAATACTCGATCTGATCCTGCCGGAATTCAAGAAGCTGATGGCGGCCAGCGCGCCTGGCGGCGATGCGGAAGGCGCGTTGGGCAAGCACCTGAACCCGTTCAAGCGCAAGCGCGACAAACCGGCTGTCTACTGGTCCGGCATTGTCGAGGTCAAGGGCGAACAGGAATTTACCTATCAGGTGCCGGATTATTTCAACGGCACCATGCGCGTGATGGCGGTGGCCGTCAATGACCAGGCGGTCGGCGTTGCCGAAGCCCGGGCGCTGGTGCGTGGCGATTTCGTGCTGTCGCCGAACGTGCCGCTGGCAGTCACGCCGGGCGATGAATTCGATGTCAGCGTCGGCGTCGCCAATAATGTCGCCGGTTCCGGCAAGGAGGCAGCCGTGACGGTGGGGCTGAAGACTTCGCCGCACCTGCAGGTCATCGGCAATGCCACCCAGATCCTGAAGATCGGCGAGATGCGCGAGAGCGTGGCCAATTTCCGGCTGAAGGTGCTCGACGCATCCCAAGCCATGCTGGGGTCGGCAACCCTGAGCATGACTGCAGGCCTGGGCAGCCATAGCGCCAAACTGGCGACCGATGTGTCGGTGCGCCCAGCAGTGCAGCGGTATACGAAAATCAGCATGGGCAATTTCAAGGACTCTGTGGAAGTGCCGGTCACGCGCCACATGTACGCGGAGTATCGGCAACTGGAAGCGGGCGTGTCGCCGCTGCCGCTGATTCTCGCCAGCGGCCTGTCGAGTTACCTGGCCAATTTTTCGCACCAGTGTACCGAGCAGTTGATCAGTCAGGCGATGCCGGCATTGATCCTCGCCCGCCGGCCGGAATTCGGCAAGGCGCAAAGCAAGCTGCCCACGGCGCGCACGCTGGAAGATGCATGGCGGGTGTTGCGGACCCGGCAAAATGCCGAGGGCGGTTTTGGCCAGTGGACTGCGTCGGTGCAGGCCGATGAATTCGCATCGGTGTATGCGGTGCATCTGCTGCTCGAAGCGCGCGAGCGCGGTGAGCCGGTCCCGGCTGACATGCTGCAAAAGGGTCTCGACTACGTGCAGAAATTGGCAACCAGCCCAGGCACCACGCTATGGGATTTGCGTGTCCGCGCCTATGCTGCCTATCTTCTGACCCGCCAGATGGTGGTGACTACGCCGATTCTGACCGGTATTCGCGAAACACTGGAACAGCGCTTCCCGAAAGAATGGCAGGACGACCTGGCCGGCGCCTATCTTGCAGCTGCCTATCAATTGCAAAAGCAGGAGCGCCTGGCTGGCAGCCTGATCGATCAGCAGATCGGACAACTGGTCAAGCGCGGCAAACCGTTCGCTTATGAGCGTTACTACGATCCATTGATTCGGGATGCCCAACTGCTGTATCTGCTGTCGCGGCATTTCCCGGCGCGAGTCAAGGCTTTGCCGCCGGCGGTGATGGCTTCGCTGGTCAAGCCTATCGCCGACGGCCAGTTCAACACCCTGTCGAGCGCCTACCTGATCCTGGCATTCGATGCGTTTGCCAATGCGGTCGGCCCGGATGCGATGGGCAAGCTGTCGATCGTGGAAGTCGATGCAGCTGGCAAATCCCGTGCGCTGACGCTGCCTGACAATCTGCTGCCGCGGGTGCCGTTTGCCGCCGGCACGGCCAAGCTGCGCATGGCCAACGACGCCGGCATCACCACCTATTACGCAGTCACGGAAACCGGTTTTGACCGCGCGGCGCCGAAAGAGGAATTGCGTGCCGGCATGGAAGTGCTGCGCGAATTTATCGGCAGCGACGGCAAGCCGTTGACAAGTGTACAGGTCGGCGACGAAGTGACGGTGCGGCTGAAATTCCGCGCGGTAAACCGCAGCGCAGTGGCCAATGTGGCGCTGGTCGATCTGATGCCGGGCGGCTTCGAGCCGGTGCTGGATACGCCGTCCGAGCCGCAATCCGATGCCGCAGATCCCGGCAGTACCGGAAGCATCGGACAGCCGGCAGGCGCGGCTCTGGCCGGACTGGCAGGAGCACGCTCGAACTGGCAGATCGACTATGCCGATGTGCGCGAAGACCGGGTGGTTTTTTATGGTACGGTCAGCCCGGATTTCGGCGAGATTTCCTACCGCATCAAGGCTACCAACAGCGGGCGTTTCCTGGTGCCGCCTGCGTATGCCGAAGCTATGTACGAGCGTGGCGTGCAGGCACGTTCGCTTGGGGGACAAGTCTTGACGGTGGCAGCGCCACAAAGCAAACCATGACAGCTGGACCGGCAAGGTGCGCTATGCGAAACAGACCTGCCGGCCGGTTCCTGGCGAGGGCCCGGGCCCGATCACGTGTCCGGACCTGTTTGATGGGACTTGCTCCCGCTGCTTTTTGATGATGGTGTAGATGCTGCATCGAACCCTTGCAAAATTCATTCGGTCGCGATGGCTCATCGTTGCGGCCTTGTCGTTGGCCGTGCTGGCTGGCTTGCGCTTATGGCCGCATGCGCCGTTGCGCGACCAGGTTGTGACATCGACTGCGATTTATTCCGCAGACGGCACGCTGCTGCGCCTGACGCTGGCTGCTGACCAGCAATACCGCCTGTGGGTGCCGCTTGAGGATATCGAGCCGCGCCTGCTGGAAGCAGTGCAACTGTATGAAGATCGCTGGTTTGGCTGGCATATCGGTGTCAATCCGGTGGCGCTGGGTCGCGCCATGATCGCCAGCTACGGCAACGGCCGGCGGCAGGGGGCGTCGACCATCAGCATGCAATTGGCCAGGCGTCTGTACCGGATTTCGAGCCAGACACCCGGCGGCAAGTTGCGACAAGTA
>JAKFFK010000298.1:0-5809 GCA_036675285.1 Paucimonas sp.
AAGACCTCGCGGGCTTGCACTTGCCGTCGGCTAGCGGTTATCCTTGCTTCTTATGAAACAAGACCGGTACTCCCGCAGGGGACTTGCACCCCATCAGATCATGCCCATGTCGGGCGCACACTTGTTAATCAACCGGGACGCTGCGCGCCCGTTATCGCGGCGTTGAGGCTGTAGGAAAACCCCAAAATCCACTATTTCATGATTTTTACTGCCATATAAATCAGTGATTTACGGCGCTCAAGATTCGTCAAAATCCCTTTTTCTACAGCCTCGTGAATAGATTAACTGGCCACCATTTTTTTAAGATTCGCATAATTAAAAGTTTTTACTCTCCTATTTGTCTGCCAAATCAAAATGCGTACAGCGGCCACCTGCACCCGACGTGGCAAGCATTAACTACGTTGTACAGACATGAAAAATTAAACAAATAGGGAGAATTATGAAAAAACTTTTAAATAAACTTGCCTTAGCTTTCAGTATTTTACTAATTTCCATAACATCTTCACTGGCGCAAAACAGTCCGGCGAAGCCAGATGTCGAAGCTCTCGTCAAAGCTTACATCGCAGCATGGCAAGAAACTGATTACCTAAAGCGTGAAAAGCTGTTGACTCAGATTTGGGCACCGAACGGAATATATTTAGACTCCCAATCAGAAGTCAAGGGTCGCCAAAAACTGGTTGAATATATGGGGCTGGTAATGCAGATGAACCCTTCTAATCGCAGAGTGGAATTAAGCAATATCGAGAGCCATCACGGTACGTTCCGGTTTGCATGGCGCTCCGTGATGCCGGACGGAACCGTTTTAAATGAAGGGATGGACTTCGGCGAAGTCGATAATAATGGCCGTATCCGCCGACTCGTAATTTTTATTGGTCCATTATTGCCAAAGGCAGAATCAAAGTAGCGTGATTTTTTTAACGCATTGCTAAAAACCGGCATGCTAGCACGCCGGTTTTCTTAACCTTAGCCAATCAAGCCCCGCCCTCACCATTCCCGGAAAAAATCCATTCGAAATCACCATCACTACCGCTATATAGAATCGTGCTGTCGGCTCCCGACTCGCGCAGGCGGGTGCGCAGTTCGCGTTGCGGCAGAGATTGCAGCGTCGGTGCATCTGGCTGGATTCTCAGCGTGCGGATGATGGTCTCGCCGGTGATGGCACTGACTTTACAAGAAATATCGACCGACATTGCCTGACGTTTGTGGGTGATGTCCTGAATTTTCTGGGCCACATATTCACCCGCTATGCGCGCATTATGCAGCTCGGCATTGAGCGCTTTCAATTGTCGCAGTACCGGCGCGACACGGTCTTGCAGCTTTTGCCAGTTCGTATCCTGCTCCAGAGTCATGGTGATTTCCCTGGCGCGCAGCTTGGCGCTCAGGACCGCATAATTGCGCACATCCTGGTGACTAGTCAGCTCGCCGATTTCCTGGGTCTTCATGGCGAGAATTTGCGCGCACTCGTCCTGCTTTTTTTTGCATTCATCCAGTTTGCTGGCAAAGGCAGACAAATCCGGGACCGGCAATGAAATCGCGGTTTCCATTTCCCGCCATGCGGCAGTGCTGCCGATTGTTAGTCTGTGCCCAGCCAACGCACTGCCTTCCGACGTCTCGATTGTCAGTGCATCGGCGAGAATTTCGCAGCCGACAGCATGGCCGATGGTCACCTTTTTGCCGATGATCAGGCAGCCTTCCGCGTAATGCACCGTAATCTCGCCGCCGAGCGCTTCCAGCGTGGTGCGTGATGCATTGCCTTCGATGACAATCGACCCGTCCGGGTTCTTGACCGATCCGGTGGTGAGGTTTTTCTTGAAAACGACGTGGCCGCCATGCGACACGATGTTGCCAAAGACGTTGGCCATGAAGGTCATGTGCTTGCCTTCGACCTGGGTATGCTCTTCTACTTCGCCGTGCTCTTCGTATTCATCGCCGCTCAGCGTAAGGTTGCCGGTAGTGCGCAGACTGACGCCGTCGCGGTTGATGATTTTTTCACTGAGCGACAGTGCCTTGGTGGCGCTGTCGATTTGCAGAAAACCACTCATGCCAGCAACCACAAATTCACCTTCCGCAGTGCGTTCTACTTTGGTGCCGCTGCCGGCCAGCAGCGCGATGTCGATATCCCGGGGCGGCTCGCAGGCCAGCTCATGGCCGGCAATATCCCGGCCCGGCTTTCCCGGTTGAGCGGGGATTTTCTTTAACAGCCTGGCATTGACTTCGACTTGCGGAAACCGGTTCTCGAACTGGAACAGGTCGACCCGTCCATCGGGCAGCAGCTTGGGCGTATTGTCGCGGTGCAGGCTTTTGACCAGTTCCTCGACACCCGCATCCTGACCCGGTAGCGATGCGCGCTGGCGGGCAATGATGGCGGTCTGGCTCTGGTCGCTGGCCAGTGCTTCCCGCACCACGGCCACATCAATGCCGAAGCGCACTTCCCTGCGCCACATCGCGGCAATCAATTCGTCGACATTAAAAATGACATGCTGCGCTGCGTTTTGTGCTTGCCGATCATCGACCGCTGCAGCAGCGCCGGGAATGGATGCGCCATGAGCCGCTTGCTCAGCTTCGTTTTCGGCAAGGACCGGTTCAAACAGATACTCTGCGTCACCGGCATCGTTGATCCTGGCGTCGCGATAATACTGTTGGCGGTCGGCGGGAAATTCAGCGATATCGGACGCCAGCCGTAACCTGGGCGGCTGGCCGGCTTTTTGCAACGCCTGCGCCAGCTTGCTGATCTGCGCCTGGTCGCACTCAAAGAGCAGCTTTTGCAGGCAGGCATAATCGAGATCGACAAAGCGCAAGCTAGCAGAGAAAAGCTGATCGACAAAATCGAACAACAGTGCAGGAGACGGGAGTGCCGGCAAGGCGATGTAAAGGCCATCGTCGAAGCGCACGACAAACATCGGCAATCGCGTCAGCTCGGATCGGAGTGACGTCTGGGCGGCGGCTGGCGCATCGGCATGCTGACCGTCGGTACTGGCGTCAGCTGGTGTATCAGCCATATTCTGCAATGAGGGCTTGGGTAAACATGGCGCTCCTTCTGGCTTGACTCTAGCAAATTCACATTATTACCGCAAGGAAATATATTTAAAACAGGATGCAAGGCGAACGCCACGCCACTGTTGCAACATCTGATGATTTGCCATGCATGCTTGATCTCATAGCAAAACACCTTTCCAACCTGCCCGGCCATCGAATTTCTGCAAGGTTTTCTTATAAATCAATCATTTACAGTAATTATCTTGAAGGATTGCCGGTCAACTTGATGGATGAGTGCGTCGGCATGAGGCCGTGCTTACCGCGCAGCTGCAAGCCGCTATACACTACGATGTTTCCAGACTGCTAAAGGGACGACAGCTTTGCTCAGGACACTTACCATTATCGGCTGCGGCAAGCTCGGGAAAACGCTTGGCCGCCTATGGACCATCCAGCCGACTTTTCTGGTCCAGGATGTGCTGAACCGCAGGCTGGAAAATACCCAGGATGCAGTTTCCTTCATTGAAGCGGGACTGGCCGTGGCAGATTACGCCAGCCTGCGCCGCGCCGATGTCTATTTGATCGCGACGCCCGATGACCAGATCGTACCATGCTGCGAAGCATTGGCGGCTACTGGCCTTCTGACGGCCGACAGCATTGTGTTCCATTGCAGCGGCGCACTGCCCTCATCTGTCTTGCAGCCAGCGCTTGAGCGCGGCGCGGCTGTGGCCAGCATCCACCCGATCCGCAGCTTCGCTTCGCCCGAGCGCGTGGTGCAGGATTTTGCCGGCACCTACTGTGGCATGGAAGGCGACCCGCGGGCACTGGATGTGCTGGCGCCGGCCTTCGCTGAGATTGGCGCACAACTGGTGCCGATCGAAACAGAGGCAAAGATCCACTATCATGCCGCTGCCGTATTCGCCAGTAACTACCTGGTGACTCTGCTCGATGTCGCGCGCCAGTCGTATGTGCAAGCTGGAATTGCCCCGGATCTGGCGCTGCAGTTGATGGCGCCGCTGGCGCGGGAAACGGCGGAGAACGTTTTCCGGCTGGGACCGGAAGCGGCATTGACCGGGCCGATTGCGCGCGGTGACATGGCTACCGCGCACAAGCAATGGCATGCCGTGGGGGCAGCCGATCCGGCGCATGGCGAGCTGTACCGGCAATTCATGCAACTGACAGCCGAGCTGGCTGCCCGGCGCCAGCCGGCAAAACGGTAAAATACACGCGTGTCTATCTCCCATCCCATCACCATTGCCGACAATGAAATCGAGTTCAGCCCGATACGCGCACAGGGGCCGGGCGGGCAGAACGTCAACAAGGTGTCTTGCGCGATCCATTTACGTTTCGATATCCTGGCGTCTTCACTTCCCGACGCCATCAAGGAACGGTTGCTGAAACTGAACGACCAGCGTATTACTAGGGAAGGCGTGGTGGTGATCAAGGCGCAGCAGTCGCGCAGCCTGGAAAAGAACAAGTCCGAAGCACTGCGACGCCTGCTGGAACTGGTGGACAGCGTGGCGGTGCTGCCGACCGTGCGCAAGCCTACCAAACCAACACGCAGCTCGCAAAGAAAGCGCCTCGACAGCAAGAATACGCGCGGCCAGGTCAAGGCCTTGCGCGGCAAGGTCAGCGAGTGACGGCGCGACGCGATTGCCTGAAAAGTTTGATCATCGCTATTGCTTGCTTTAAATTCCTTCGCTAGAATCATTGTCGGAACATCTCGCAAGAGAATCTGCGTTCCAACGTCGCTCGGACGGTTCCGGGCGCTTACGCGAAAGACCAACATGACTCAATCCAGCATTGGGCGCAGCTTTGCGCGCATCAATCGTCTTCCCCCCTACGTTTTCAATATCACGGCCGAACTCAAGATGGCTGCGCGACGGCGCGGCGAGGATATCATCGACCTGTCGATGGGCAACCCCGATGGCGCGACGCCGCAGCATATCGTCGACAAGCTGATCGATACCGTCAAGCGCCCGGACACGCATGGTTATTCGGCTTCGAAGGGTATCCCGCGGCTACGCCGGGCGATTTCACACTGGTACAAGGAGCGCTACGAAGTCGAGATCGATCCCGATGCCGAGGCGATCGTCACGATCGGCTCCAAGGAAGGTCTGGCGCATCTGATGCTGGCCACCCTGGATCGTGGCGACACGGTGTTGGTGCCGAACCCGAGTTATCCGATCCATATCTGGGGTGCGGTGATTGCCGGCGCCGATATCCGCTCGGTGCGCATGAGCCCGGGCGTGGATTTTTTTGCTGAGCTGGAGCGGGCGATCCGTGAAAGCTATCCGAAGCCGAAGATGATGGTGCTGGGCTTTCCGTCGAACCCAACCGCGCAATGCGTGGAGCTGGATTTCTTCGAGCGCGTGATCAAGTTGGCCAAGGAGCACGACATTCTGGTGGTGCATGACCTGGCCTATGCCGACATCGTGTATGACGGCTGGAAAGCGCCGTCGATCATGCAGGTGCCTGGTGCGCGCGATGTGGCAGTCGAATTTTTCACGCTGTCCAAGAGCTACAACATGGCGGGCTGGCGCATCGGCTTCATGGTCGGCAACCGGGAACTGGTGGCGGCACTGGCGCGCATCAAGAGTTATCACGATTACGGCAGCTTTACGCCGGTGCAGGTGGCGGCGATTGCCGCACTCGAAGGCGACCAGACCTGCGTGAAGGAAATCTGCGCGCAATACCAAAGCCGGCGCGACGTGCTGGTCAAAGGCTTGCATGAAGCCGGCTGGCCGGTGGAAAAACCGAAGGCGTCGATGTATATCTGGGCGCGCATTCCGGAACCGTACCGGCATCTGGGCTCGCTGGAATTTTCAAAACTTTT
>JAKFFK010000016.1:0-29342 GCA_036675285.1 Paucimonas sp.
ATTGCCGGCACTACCGACAAGATTACGGTGGAAAATTACTTTGTCAGCGATGGGGCAAGTACATTCAAGCTGGAGGAAATCCGTTTTTCGGATAACACTGTGTGGAACATTGATGCAGTCAAAGCCATGGCCCTTGTCGGTAACGACGGCGCCCAGACGCTGAGCGGCTACGCTGTGGCGGATGTCATCAACGCTGGGGGCGGCAACGACACTGTCTACGGTTATGCCGGCAATGACCTGCTGTTGGGTGGTGAAGGCGCCGACGTATTGCACGGCGATGCCGGCAACGATCTTCTGCAAGGTGGTGCTGATAATGACTCGTTGATAGACACTTCAGGCAACAACTTGTTTGATGGTGGTGCAGGGGGCGACACTATCACTGGGGGGCTTGGGCGTGACTTCATTATCGGTGGTCTCGGCAATGACACTATCAGCACTAATACCGGCGCAGACGTAATTGCCTTTAACCGTGGTGATGGCATGGATGTGGTTAATGCTAGTACTGGTAAGGACAATACTGTGTCCTTAGGGAATGGTATCAAGTATGCAGATTTGCTGTTTCAGAAAAATGCCAACGATCTGATTTTAGTGACCAGCACCAGCGAACAGCTCACTCTCAAGGGCTGGTATACCAGTGTCAATAACCATAGCGTCGCCAACCTACAAGTAGTCATTGAAGGTACAGCTGACTACAGCACATCAGGTAGTCAAATCAACGACAATAAAGTTGAGCAGTTCAACTTTGATGGATTGGTCGCAAAATTTGATCAGGCAAGAGCCGCAGACCCTTCTCTGACAAGTTGGTCATTGTCGTCGTCACTGTTGCAGTTCCATCTGGGCGGCAGTGATACGGCAGCCATGGGTGGTGACTTGGCATACCAGTATGCAAAGAACGGTAATTTATCCTCACTTTCGATGACACCTGCTCAGGCTTTGCTCGCAGATGCATCCTTCGGGATCACTGCACAGAATCTACAAGGCGCTAGTGTTTTACAAGATTTGTCACCAAAGCTGATGTAACAACCGCATGCTAGTTGAAAATAAAAAACCTCAGGATGCAAGTCCAGAGGTTTTTTATTGGTTATTTGAAATTTACTCGAAATTTTGTAAGGGAAAATGAGTACTTTAAAAATCTTTTTTTATCTGATGTTAGGGAAAGATATTAAATTTCACGAAAGATAACATTAACATTTAATGTAACGTTGTTATTAACATTTGACTCACGTTTGGCCTGATCAAATCAAGCTTGAAATTCCACTTTGGCTTTGGCCTCATTACCGGCCGCTACTTTTGCCTTTTCGCCTGATCAAATACCGGCCCCCACAAGGGATGGCCTTTTTCCCCTGGCTCCAGATCGAATGCCGGATCCAGCTTGAATGCCTTGTCGAATTGCTGTTTGCATGCCGCCGGCTGGGATGTTACGCAATAGCTGAACGCCATGTATTTCAAGGCTTCCAGTTGCACCTTGTTGTCTGCTTTCCAGATGTCGCTGGAGCTTCCAAGCTTTTTGATCGCCGCTGAATAATGGCCGTGGTTGTATAGCGCAATGCCGGCGCCCAATGCCGATTTGGCGGCGGGATTCTCAGCGGCGACCGGCTCCGCCTTGAATGGATTTTCCATGGTTTGTATCGTCGCGCAACCGGATAGCAGCAGCGCTGCAGTCAACAGACTGGCAAGGTGGCGGGCGCCGGGCATGTGACGCATTGTCGTGAGTTTCATATGTTTATCTTTTTGGTCGAGAAAAATCGTGCGCGATTTTGACGGTTTTGCGGCTGGTGATCACGACATCCACCACATGGTCTGGAAAGTGCGGATTGACCACCCGGATCTGGTGTTTTCCTTCTGATAGCACCAACTGTTTCAGCGGCGGGCTCACGCCCCTGGATACGCCGTCCACCAGTATGTTGCCCCAGGGTTTGACCTGGATCTGCATTGTGCCGGATGCGACCGCGCTGTCGCTGGCTGGCCGGCTTGCGCTTCGCCGCGCACTGGCTGCAGATTTGGCGACCTCCCGCATTGTGGAGCGAGCCTGGCGGTCATTGGCCTGCTGGTCGGGTTGCTGGTCCAAGCCGGACGCAGCCGATGCGGTTTGCCGGCTGGATGGCGTCGCATTGGCGCGCGCAGATGGCGCGCTGTCCTTGTTCTGGCTGGCCGGTGCGAGGCTGGCGCTGCGTGCGTCGGCCGCGGCGATTGACGCTGCCGGCAGGGTCGGCGCAGGCGTAGTCTTACCGGACTGGTAGCCGTACAGGCCGAGTGCGGTAAGACAGGCAATGCCGGCCATGCTGATGAACCATGCGCGGCGCATCCATGGCGCGCTTGCCTGGGTTGCCGTTGGCCGCGCATCAGAGGCATGCGGGCGGCTTTTCTCGGATGCGGTGCCGGATGTTGACGACGAGGTTCGGGATTTGCTGCTGGACTTTCTGCTGTCGAGTCCGAGTAGATGGCCGAATTCTGCAATCGTCTGCGGTCGGTCTTCCGGCTTGACGGCAAGCCCTTTACTGATGGCAAACAGGAATTGCCGGCTGTATTCCGGATAGTCGCTCTGGGTCAGCGGTTCCAGCGGATCCTTGATCAGGCGCGCCACCGATGCCGGCGGCGCTTTTTTTGCAATGTGCGAATACAGTACCGCGCTCATTGCATAAATGTCGGTCCAGGGGCCCTGTTTCATTGATGGTTCGTCGGCATACTGTTCGATCGGCGCGTAGCCGGGTCTCAAGATGACCGTCAACTCCTGGCCGACGTTCTGGATTTGCTGGCGCGCCGCGCCAAAGTCGAGCAGGACCGGCTTGCCGTTCGGCTGGACGATGATGTTTTCAGGCGAAATATCGCGATGCAGGATCTGCACTTTGGAGAGCACGTCGAGCGCTTGCAGAATCGGCTTGAGGATCGATTTCCACCACGCTTCGGTCGCGATTTCCGGCTGCTTGCTGAGGATTTCCTTGAGCGTCTTGCCTTCGTAGTAGCGCATCGCCATGTAGGCTGTGTGGTTTTGTTCCCAGAAACGGTACACCTTGATCAGGGCCGGATGGTCAAACTGGGCCAGCAGCCGCGCTTCATTGATGAAGCTTTTCAAGCCGGCGTCGAACGTCTCCTGGTGACGCTTCGCGCGTACCTCGACATGGTCATCGGCGCCACGCATGGCTAGTGTCGGCGGCAGATATTCTTTCAGGGCGACGGTACGCTGCAGCGAATGGTCGAGGGCGAGATACACCGTGCCGAAGCCGCCATCGCCGACGATGCCGGTGATTTCAAATTCGGCCACCCGCGTGCCGATCGCAAGGCAATTGCCTGAGCCGCTCTGGGGGACTGTTTGCATAGGGATGGCGCTCATGTCGGGTGGGATCGGGTTCGGTTGTGCATGGATTACCTCGGGCCAGTTGGCGCCGCATCCGTGGTGCTGCCGCGCGCGGCCGATTTACCCAGCCATAACGCGAATGCAGAAAAGTTGTCGCGCGTTTTAGCCGACGCGCAGCTGCGGGCGTCGGCCTGTTTTTTCATGCGATTCAGCCATTCATCGACATCCTTCGCATCGGCCAGCGCCTGTTCCATTTCAGCCTCCATGACCCACTCCCAGAGCCCGTCGCTGCAGATCAGCACCGCGTCGCCATCGACGATGGTCATGTCACCGGACACCGCCGGCAGGGTGTCGCCTTCAGCGCCGATCGCGGCAAACAGCACGCTGCGCTGCGGATGGGTCCTGACTTCTTCCGGCTTGCAATAGCCGGCATCGATGAATTGCTGGACCACGCTGTGGTCCTTGGTCACGCAGGATATTTTTCCTGCGTGAAAAAGATAGACACGGCTGTCGCCCAGATGCGCGCTCAACAAGCGTCGGTTCTTCAGGTCGATCAATACGGCGGCGACCGTTGCACTCATGTCGACCAGCGCGCCATCGGTACTTTTTGCGTGCGCGACCCGAGCGACCGCGGCGTCGATATACGATTGCAATGCGCGGCTGCCAAATGACAGGTCTTGCAGGAAGCTGTCGGTCACCGCCTGCACGACGATACGGGCGGCGACTTCGCCGCCGCGGTGGCCACCGGCGCCATCCGATACCACGTAGCAGGCAAGACCATCCTGCTCGGCCATGCCGAGCGCATCCTGGTTGGTCTGGCGCCCGCCGATATGACTGGTTTGCGCCACGGCCAGTGCCATGTCGCCATCGGCAGGCAAGGCACTGGGCAGGCTATTGCTCATCATGGAATCGGTCGATTTCCTTTTCATAGGCAGCCACGAATGCCTTGCCAAACAAGGCCTGGAAATCGTGCTGCGCTTCCTGGTAAATGTCTTCGAACAGGGTCGTGTACTGGTCCCACATCTTGGCCTTGCGCTGCGCCGGCAAGACAGCATCGAACATGGTCGGTTCTTTCAGGCGCTTTTCGAGAACGCGCGGGTCGAAACGCTTGAGCACTTCATCGACTGCGGCATGCATGCCGGCGGTCATGCCGACCTGATGCGCCTGCAAATCCTCGAACGCATCCTGCATCGCTTCTGCAGGACCCATGAAACCCGGCATTTTCTTGCGCAGCATTTGCACCAGGATGGTTTCACTGTCGGAGAGGAACTTCAGCGGATTATTGTTGCGCAAGACGATCATGGTGACGTCGGCCTTGACTTCCCGCTTCATCGACGCGCGTGAGGCAAGCAACTCGAACGTGCCCTGGATCGACGTGGCGACCAGCTTGCCCATGGTTTCCATGAACTCTGGCGTCAAGCCGCCATTGATGCCAGTGTGCCCAATGCCGGCGCCCTGCAAGAATGCCTGCATCAATGCCTGGCTGTCGCCTGATACGGCCTCGGCTGGCGCTTTTTCAGGCTGCGCCGGTGCTGCCGGCTGTGGCATGGCGGCAGCCGGGCTTACTAATGATGCCGCAGTCGGTGGTGTCACCGCTGCGCCAGTCATGCGGATGCTGCCATCCCGGTCGGCGTCGATCTGGGAGTCAACTGGCATCAGATGCGGTTCAGCCCGCAGCAGATACATGCCGATCTGGATTTCATCGCCGGCGTTTAACGGTACTTCATCGCCGAAATTCAATTCAGTGCCGTTGACCGTCATCGGCGTGGCACGGCTGAGATTGGCAATCAGATGCTGCGCCCCTTCGATTCTGATTTCAGCTTGCCTGCGGGAGACAACAAGTTTTGAGTCGGGCAAGACAAATGCATTTTCTTCGCTGCGGCCCAGCGTGCCGCCGGTGCGCCCGAAAATCGCGCTCAATGGCTGGGCGAGTGCAATATTGTTATAGGAAACCGCCGTAATTTTAATCATGAGAATGAAATCAACAATGCTTTACCGGTAGATAAACAAGGCGGGCTGCTCAGTACCGCCTCACTGATGTTTGGTCATTATTTTTATGTTTCGCGAAACCTGATTTTCCAGCATAGCTAGCTTAGGGTATTTTTAATGACTAAAGGAAGTTTTTGCTAAAACGACATGTTGAAAATTTGCAACTTGCCATGATGGCATCTGTTACAGTAATAGAATGTCGGCATACCGTTGCCGCGCTGTGTTGCCTTGATTGTGCAACAGGTTGCAGTCGTCAAAATCGCCATGTGCGCCGAGCACCGCCACCATTCCTTAGTAGACCGTCTAGCTAATTTCAATGGGTATAAATTGCGTCTTTTTCTGTCTGGCTGCGTTGCTCCCCTTCGCGCTGGCAGGCGCTCGGGCGTTTGCAGCGCGCCGCATGCGGCGCGAATTCCTGCCAACGTTGCATAGCTCGCTACGCACTGAATCAAGTCCCCTTGGGGGATGCGCTTCCTCACGCCTTGCCAGACAAAAAAATCCATCAATTTCTATCCCATCAAACTAACTAGACGGTCTACTTGGTTTTTCGAGCAACCGGAATGTCCAGCCAAGGCTGACATTTTGTTCACGGTGTGCAGTTCGGTGGATGCAAGCCAGTCTATATAATGTCGTTTTCCTGCAGCATTGATTCGCCCCATTGTCTAAAAACTTCATGACCAGATTCAAATTCAAACCTGTCGTGCTTGCCATCGCCGCCATCCTGGTGGTGGCCGTAGTCGTGCTGGCAATCGCTCTATCCAAATCCGGCGCAGCGGACGAGCCCAAGCCGGTGCCGCCCAAGCCGGCCCTGACCGTCACCACCATCCAGCCGTCACAGGCGCGCCTGCCGATCAAGCTGGCAGCCAATGGCGATATCGTGGCTTGGCAGGAAGCCATCATCGGCAGCGAATCCGCCGGCCTGCGGCTGGCCGAAGTGCGGGTCAATGTCGGTGACCAGGTCAAAGCCGGGCAGGTGCTGGCGACTTTTTCCAGCGAAGCGATCCAGGCCGATGTGGCGCAGGCACGTGCCAGCCTCAAGGAAGCCGAGGCACGCGCGGCCGAAGCCGACGACAATGCCGAACGTGGTCGTGCATTGCAGAGTTCCGGCGCCATGAGCAAGCAGGAAGTCAGTCAATACGTGACGGCGGAACGCACCGCCAGGGCACGGGTGGAGGCAGCCAAGGCAACGCTGGAAGCGCAGCAGTTGCGCCTCAGATACACCCGGGTGACGGCGCCGGATGATGGCGTGATTTCGGCGCGCAGCGCAACCGTCGGTGCCGTGATCGGCAGCGGCACCGAATTGTTCCGCATGATTCGCCAGGGGCGGCTGGAGTGGCGCGCCGAAGTCACTTCGTCCGAACTGCCGCAGATCCGGCGTGGCACCAGCGTGCAGGTGAGCGCTGCCAACGGCGCCCAGTTGCAGGGCGTGGTGCGGATGATCGCCCCGACCGTGGATCTGCAGAGCCGCTCGGCGCTGGTGTATGTCGACCTGCCGGCGTCACCGTCGAAACTGGCGCCAGTCAAGGCGGGCATGTTCGCCCGTGGCGAATTCGAGCTCGGCGACTCGGCATCGCTTACCGTGCCGCAACAGGCGGTCGTGATCCGCGACGGCTTCAGTTATGTATTCCGCTTGCAGGATGACCAGCGGGTCAGCCAGGTGAAAGTGCAAACCGGCAGACGCCTGGCCGACCGGGTCGAAGTGGTCGCCGGCATCGCTGCGGATGCGCAATTAGTTGCCAGCGGCGCCGGATTTTTGAACGACGGCGATCTGGTCAAGGTGGTGACAGCGCCTGTCGCCGCTCAAGCTGTACCGGCCGGCGCCGGTCCGGCAGCGTCAAAATAGGGGGCAGCGTGAATTTTTCCGCCCTGTCGATCAGGAACCCGATCCCGGCGATCATGCTGTTCGCGCTGCTGAGCCTGGCCGGGCTGCTGGCCTTTAAATCGAATGCGGTGCAGGATTTTCCGGATATCGAGCTGCCGGTCGTCACGGTGACGGCACTGCTGCCGGGTGCTGCGCCGGCGCAGCTGGAAACAGAAGTCGCACGCAAGCTGGAAGACTCGATTGCCACCTTGCAAGGCATCAAAAACATTTATTCCCGGGTGCTTGACGGATCGGTAGTGGTCACCGTTGAATTCATTCTGGAAAAACCGATCGCCGAAGCGGTCAACGATGTGCGCGATGCGGTGGCGCGGGTGCGCGCCGACTTGCCCAGCGAATTGCGCGACCCGTCGGTGACCAAGGCATCGACCGCCGGGCGCGTGGTGCTGACTTTTGTCGCCGCTGCCAAAGGCGATGGTGTCGGCAGTAAGCTTGATGACCAGGCGCTCAGCTGGTTTGTCGACAATACGGTGTCCAAGCGGCTGCTTGCGGTGCCCGGCGTGGGCGCAGTCAAGCGCATGGGCGGCGTCACACGTGAAGTGCGCGTCGAACTCGACACCGCCAGCATGGCTGCTCTGGGCGTGTCGGCCATTGACGTGTCGCGCCAGCTGCGGCTGGTGCAGCAGGAAGCGCCGGGCGGGCGCGGCGATGTCAGCGGCGCCGAACAGTCGGTGCGCACCATTGCTACCGTCAAGACTGCCGGCGAATTGGCCAGGCTCGAGATTCCGCTGGCCGATGGCCGCAGCATCCGCCTCGACCAGGTGGCGACAGTAACCGACACGGTTGCCGAGCCGCGAGCAGTAGCTACCCATAACGGCCAGAAGGTGGTCGGCTTTGAAATTTTCCGCACCCGCGGCGCGTCGGAAATCGCCGTGGCCGATGGCGCGCGCGCGGCAGTGGCCGAATTGCAGGCGGCGCATCCGAACATCAGTTTGCAACAAGTGATCGACAACGCCTTCCCGGTGGAAGAAAATTTCGATGGCTCGATGGAATTGCTGCTTGAAGGCGCGCTGCTGGCGGTGCTGGTGGTGTGGTGGTTCCTGCGCGACTGGCGTGCCACACTGGTGGCGGCTTCCGCCTTGCCGCTATCGGTGATTCCGACCTTTCTGGGCTTGTCTTACTTCGGCTATACCTTAAATACCGTGACTCTGCTGTCGCTGGCGCTGGTGATCGGCGTACTGGTGGACGATGCGATCGTCGAGATTGAAAACATTGCGCGCCACCTGCGCATGGGAAAAACGCCGATGCAGGCGGCACTGGAAGCGGCCGATGAAATCGGCATGGCGGTGATTGCCACCACCTTCGCGCTGGTGGCGGTGTTTTTGCCGACGGCCTTCATGGGCGGCATTCCGGGGTTGTTTTTCAAGCAGTTCGGCTGGACTGCGGTGCTGGCGATTCTGGCGTCGCTGGTGGTGGCGCGCCTGCTCACGCCGATGATGGCGGCGTATCTGCTGAAGCCGGCCGAGCATGCAGAGCAACAGGATGGCTGGATCATGCGGCGCTACATGGCGGCGATGCAATGGTGCCTGCGGCACCGGCTGATCACGGCGATTGCGTCGGCCCTGTTTTTCGTCGGCTCGCTGGCGCTGGTGCCTTTGCTGCCGACCGGTTTTGTGCCGCCGGCTGACCGCGCGCAAACCCAGATCAATCTCGAACTGCCGCCCGGCAGCACGCTGGCCGAAACCCAGGCGGTGGCCGAGCGGGCACGGCTGGCAGCGATGGAGGTCAAGGGCATCAGCGGCGTGTTCAGCTCGATCGGCGGCGGCTCCAGCGGCGACGCTTTTGCGCCGGGCGCCGCAGCAGAAGCGCGCCGTGCGGTGCTGACCCTGACCACGGTACACCGCAGCGAACGCGACGAGTCGCTGCAGCAGATCGAATCGCAAATCCGCGCCAGACTGTCGGATATTCCCGGCGCGCGCTTCAATGTCGGGCCGCCCGACACCGGCGTCAAGATGCAGCTGGTATTGCGCAGCGAAGACCCGGTAGCCTTGTCGGCTGCCGCGCAACGGGTCGAGCGCGAATTGCGTACGCTGTCGGGCATCGGCAATGTCAGCTCCAGCGCATCGCTGGTGCGCCCGGAAATCATCGTACGTCCCGACTTTGCGCGCGCCGCCGACCTCGGCGTGACTGCGGCTTCGATCGGCGAGACGGTGCGGGTCGCGACCGCCGGCGACTACGATATCAGCTTGCCCAAGCTCAACCTGTCGGAGCGGCAGGTGCCGATCCGGGTCAAGCTGCCGGATGCGGTGCGCGCGGATCTGGCGGCGATCGAGCGCTTGAACGTGCCTGGCAAGAATGGTCCGGTGATGCTCGGCAATGTCGCCAGCGTCACGATGGACAGTGGGCCGGCGCAGATCGACCGCTTGAACCGCAGCCGCAACGTGATCCTGGAAGTGGAACTGGGTGCGCGTGCGCTGGGCGAATTGAATGCCGAGGCGCGCGCACTGCCGTCGATGCAGAACCTGCCACCGGCGGTGCGGATTGCAGAACTGGGCGATGCGCAGGAAATGCAAGCCTTGTTTGCCAGCTTCGGGATTGCGATGTTGATCGGCATCTTGTGTATTTATGGCGTGCTGGTATTGCTGTTCAAGGATTTCATGCAACCGGTGACGATCCTGGCGGCGCTGCCGCTGTCGATCGGCGGCGCATTCGTGGCGCTGCTGTTGACCGGCCGGGCCTTGTCGATGCCGTCGATGATCGGCTTGATCATGCTGATGGGGATCGTCACCAAGAATTCGATCCTGCTGGTCGATTACGCGATCCTGGCGCGCGCCGCCGGCATGAACCGCTTCGATGCGCTGGTCGATGCCTGCCACAAGCGCAGCCGGCCGATCGTCATGACCACGATCGCGATGGGCGCCGGCATGATGCCGCTGGCGCTCGGCTGGGGCGCCGACCCGAGCTTTCGCGCGCCGATGGCTACCGCCGTCATCGGCGGCCTGATCACTTCGACGCTGTTGAGCCTGCTGGTGGTGCCGGCCGTGTTTACCTACATTGACGACTTGCAGGCGTGGCTGAAGCGCATGCTGGACAAGTTGCGGAGTCATTCGAAAAATCAGGCTGCGGCAAAAGAGGCCCCATCACCTGAAGCACACATGTGATTTTGCAAGGACGCCGAATCAGGCGCCCAGCTTGCGGCGGGCAGGCTTGCCGGTATTGGTGCGCCTGAAAAGCCGGCTGACCATGAAACCGACGCGATCAGCCAGTGGCAAGCCGCTGTTGAACGGGCGCGGCGGGCGGGCTGTTTTGCCCTTTCTCAGCAGGGATTCGTAACGCCGGGCAGCTTCGATGCCGTCTGGATAAATATCGCGTATCCATTTTCCCCATGACGGAGAATAACGCCAGACTTCATAACGGCTGCGCATGCTGGTCTTTCTGTTTGATCCTGAGAAGAGAACTTGAAAGCGCTCGGCTTTCAATGTGCGGACAGGTATCATAGGAAATTGATACCAATCTGTCAATATTTTACTTTTGAGCAGGATCAAGTTGTCTGCCATGAACAATGGTACTTGTTCACTCTTGCCATATATTTATGAATGACAATTCTGGATGGTTGGCTGCACTGCCTAGCAAAAATGGCATGCATTCGTTTATTTAGCAATGCATGCCATTTTTCATGAATGATTTTTATCTGGAGACAGACATGTATCGCGCTATCCGACAATTATTGTTCCTGGCATCTGCGCTATTGCTGTTTGCCTGCGATCAGAGCGGGCGCCCGATCGAAGAAGCCGGGCTGGACAAGCTGGCAAAAGGGGTGTCATCGGAATCCGATGTGCGCATGATCATGGGCCAGCCGGAGATTGTTTGGGAAGAAGTCGATGGCTCGCGTATGCTTGAATATCCGAAGGGGCCGGAAGGGATGCGCACCTGGCTATTCACGATCGATCAATTCGGCAAGTTGAAGGAGTACCGACAGTTGCTGACCGCGGAAAATTTCGCCCGCATCCAGGCCGGCATGAGCAAGGAAGAGGTCCGCCATACGCTCGGCAAACCGGGCAGCGTGGTGCAGTTCAAGCGCAAGAACGAGGAAGTGTGGGACTGGCGTTATCTGGATGGCACCAGTCCCAAGCGGTTCAATGTTCATTTCGACATCGGCAGCGGCAAAGTCACGCAGACTTCGGCATCGGAAGAGCACCTGCCCGGTTGAGCGGCGCACCCGGTCAGTTCGGCAACGCGCCACTGCTCCGTCATTTTGACTGCACGCAGCGCAGTTCCTGATTTATCATTCCGGGTAAATCGAATATAGCCGCATGGTTTTTTTGCCAATGCGCTGCTTTCGATGGCAGCGCTCATGTTTGGCAGCATCTTGAACCCATCACTTCGAAAAATCATTCATTGCGATTGCGACTGTTTTTACGCCGCAGTGGAAATGCGCGACGATCCATCGCTGCGTAACTTGGCGGTGGCTGTCGGCGGGCGCGCTGACCAGCGCGGTGTGGTCGCCGCCTGCAATTATGCCGCCCGCAAGTTCGGCGTGCGCTCCGCCATGGCCACTGCGCGGGCATTGCAGCTGTGCCCGGATCTGGTGGTATTGCCCCCCGCAATGGAAAAATACCGGATCGCATCGAAGCAGATTCTCGCCATCTATCGCGATTACACCGAGCTGGTGGAGCCGCTGTCGCTGGATGAAGCCTATCTCGATGTCACCGGCGCCACTCAGTGCCGGGGCAGCGCAACGCTGATCGCCCAGCAAATCCGCGAGCGGATTGCGCACACGGTAGGCATTACCGCGTCGGCGGGGATTGCGCCCAACAAATTCATCGCCAAGATCGCCAGCGACTGGCATAAACCGGATGGCCAGTTCGTGGTCAAACCGGACGAGGTGGATGCCTTTGTGGCCACCTTGCCGGTGAATAAACTGTTTGGCGTCGGCCGGGTCACAGCTGCCAAGTTGCAGAAACTCGGCGCCACTACCTGCGCCGATCTGCGCAGCTGGACGCTGGCTGATCTGCAGCATCATTTCGGCAAGTTCGGTGAGCGGCTGCATCAACTGTGCCGCGGCATCGATCAGCGGGCAGTCTGCCCGTCGCGCGAGCGCAAATCGGTGAGTGTCGAAGAAACCTATGTGATCGATCTCCCGGACTTGGCGGCCTGCCTGGAAAAACTGCCGGACTTGCTGGAACATCTGCGGCAGCGCATCCAGCGCGCCCAGGCCGGGGCTTATACTCATAAGCTGTTCGTGAAAATCCGGTTTGCAGATTTTCGGCAAACCACGGTCGAATGCCTCGGCAATCGGCTCGATCCGGCGCAGTATCAACGCTTGCTGGAAACCGGCTTTCAACGCGGCGGCCAGCCGGTGCGCCTGCTGGGCGTGGGGATCCGGCTGGCTGAAGAAGAACGCAGCAACCAGCTTGGCCTGTTTGGCCAGGAATCAGACATTGTGTGAAAGCTTCATGAAAAAATTGCGCCGCACTTTCTATGCCCGTGACACGGTCGAGGTTGCCCGCGATTTGCTGGGAAAATACCTGGTGCATGTGATCGATGGCACACCACGGATCGGCCGCATTGTCGAAGTGGAAGCCTATATCGGCGCGCATGACCTGGCCTCGCATTCCTCCAAGGGCATCACCGAGCGCACCCGGGTGATGTACGGGCCGCCGGGTTTTGCCTACGTCTATCTGATTTACGGCATGTACCATTGCATGAATGTGGTGACCGAAACTGACGGTATCGGTGCGGCAGTGCTGTTGCGCGCGCTCGAGCCGATCCAGAATTTGACCGGCAAAAGCCAGGGGCCGGGATTGCTGTGCAAGGCCATGGGCATCGACCGGCGCCTGAATGCGCATGACTTGTTGAGCGACGATTTTTATATCGCGGCGCCTGCGATCAAGGAATCGTGCGAGGAATCGTTCGTCATCGTCGAACGGGCCCGGATCGGGGTCGATTACGCCGGTGAATGGGCCGCACGTGAATTACGTTTTTATATTGCCGGCAATCCGTACGTGTCAAAAAAATAAACTATTTTTTAAATACCGGTATCCGGGCTCGAGCACTCGATGCATTTCTGCCAAAAAAATCTGAGTCATTACCAGAATCAAACCGTATTTCCGGCTTGGCTGCACTAGTAATGCCGTAGCAGCAAAGCAGTGCAGTTGATTTTTATCAATCTGCAGCAAAAGATATTTCCTTATGGAAACAAAAAAGACCTACATCGTCTAATATTGTAAGTGAAAAGACTTGTAATTGATGGCATCAATGATGCACCGCACCTCTAGCTGCAGGCTTTTCGCCGGGAAGCGACCGTGCGCCAGGCCGGGCAGCAGCAAGGTTCATAGGCAGCGCGCAAAGATGCTCACGCCAGCACCTGACTAGAGGAACGGATAGGCGCTGCAAGGATGACTGGTTGCAGGCTTTGATTGGAACGCGCATCGTGTTTACGCCAAAAATACTTGTGGTGAATGATCATGCCGCCACCCTGCTGGCGCTGGAGCGGCTGTTGAGCAATGCACCCAACGCTGGTGTGGTCGAAGTGATCGCGGTGAAGTCGGGTGCTGAAGCGCTTGGCATGATACTGCGGCATGATTTCGCCGTGATCTTGCTGGATGCGCAAATGCCGGGAATGGATGGATTTGAAACCGCCGGCGCGATCCGTGCGCGTGCGCGCTCCGCCTCGATTCCAATCATTTTCGTCACTGCGCACTACGATGATGAAATCTCGCGGATGAAAGGCTATGCCAGCGGCGCTGTCGACTTTCTGTTGACGCCGATCGTCCCGGGCATTTTGCTGAGCAAGGTCGCCGTGTTTGTCGAACTGCATCGAAAGTCCCAGCGCCTGGTAGAAATGAATGAAGTGCTGCAGGCAAAAGAGCGCGCTGCCAGCGAAAGGGAATTACGGATTCGCACGATTGTCGACAATGTCGGCGAAGGCATCATCACGATCAATGAGCAAAGCGTGATTGAATCATTCAGCATCGCCGCCACGCAGATGTTTGGCTATGCGACCGATGAAATGATCGGCCAATCGCTGTTACTGCTGATGCCGCCGCAGATGCGCAGCAGGCATGAAGAAGGCATGCGTCGTTACCTGGCCGGCGAGGCGCCGAAGATGATCGGCAAGAAAGGCATTGAACTGCCCGGATTGCACAAGAACGGCACCGTGTTCCCGATGGAACTGGCGTTAATGGAAATGGTTCACGCCGGGCGCCGGCTGTTCGTTGGCATCGTACGCGATATCACTGAAAGGAAAATGGCTGAAAACGCCATATTTGCCGAAAAAGAACGGCTGCGCATCACGCTCAATTCGATCGGCGAAGCCATCGGCGATGCAGTGATTACGATCGATACCGCCGGTTCCATTACTTATTTGAATCCGGTCGCGATCAATCTCACCGGCTGGCAAAACAGCGAGGCAGCCGGACTGCCGCTGACCACGGCGTTCAACATCATTTATGAAAAAAACGGCGAACCGGCCGCCAATCCGGCCACGCTGGCGCTGTTGCATCAGCAAGCTCATGTGCTGCAAATGCCGATCCTGCTGAAGCATCGCGATGGTCGTCAGATCGCCATTGAAGCGTCGGCAGCACCGATCTTTGACCGCCAGAACGATATCCTCGGCGTGGTGCTGGTGTTTCGCGACGTCAGCCATGCACGCCAGATGGCGGCGCAAATGACGTATCAGGCTTCGCACGATGCCTTAACCGGCCTGATCAACCGACGTGAATTCGAATGCCGGGTGGAGCAGGCAATCCAGACTGGGACGCTGCAGGGCAAACAGCATACGCTGCTGTATCTCGATCTTGATCAGTTCAAGGTGGTCAACGATACCTGCGGCCATGGCGCCGGCGATGAATTGCTGCGCCAGCTGACCAGCATGCTGGAGGGCCAGTTGCGCCAGAGCGATACCCTGGGACGCCTGGGCGGCGACGAATTCGGCGTCTTGCTCGATGGCTGTGCTGCGGCGCCGGCATTGCGCATTGCAGATCAGTTGCGCAAGACGGTCAGCGATTTCCATTTTGTCTGGCTCGACAAGGTGTTTTCAGTCGGGGCCAGTATCGGCCTGGTTGCCTTCGGCCACGGCGACGCAACCCTGGCCGATATCCTGCGCATGGCCGATGCCGCCTGCTATGTCGCCAAGGACAAGGGCCGCAACCGGATCCATGTGTATACGCCGGAAGACCAGGAGCTGGCTCGGCGGCAGGATGAAATGGGCTGGGTCGGACGAATCCGCACCGCGCTGGATGAACAGCGCTTCATTCTGTATTCCCAAAAAATCCAACCGCTGGGCGCAACTGCCGGCAGCGGGCTGCATCATGAACTGCTGCTGCGCATGCAGCAGGACGATGGCAAGCTGGTGCCGCCGATGGCTTTCATTCCGGCGGCCGAACGCTACAACCTGATGCCTGCCATCGATCGCTGGGTGATACAAGAGGCCTTCAGCCGCCATGCCGCCGATCCGGCACTGCAGGCAGGCGACGGCATGTGCGCCATCAACCTGTCGGGCGCATCGATTTGCGACGACCAGTTCCTGCATTTCATTCGTGAGCAATTCAAGCGCTATCCAGTGCCGCCGGCCGGCATCTGCTTTGAAATTACGGAAACGTCGGCGATTGCCAACCTGACCCAGGCCGCGGTCCTGATCCGGGAATTGAAAGCGATCGGCTGCCGCATTGCGCTCGACGACTTCGGCAGCGGCATGTCCTCGTTTGCCTACCTCAAGCATTTACGCGTCGACTACCTGAAAATCGACGGCGGCTTTGTGCGCGACATGACTGAAAATCCGATCGATTTCGCGATGGTCGAAGCGATCAACAAGATCGGCCATGTGATGGGCATTCAAACGATTGCCGAATATGTGGAGTCCGAGGCGACGCTGGAAGCCCTGCGCCGGATCGGCGTCGATTTCGCGCAGGGCTATGCGGTGGAAAAACCGCGGCTGGCATGGCCAGCGCCGGCCGGCACGAGTACTTAAGCGCGCGGACTCATCCCTTGCTGGTTGCTTTTTCTATATAAAAAAGATCCCATACCGCGATGAACAGCGCGGCGATCACTGGGCCGATCACAAAGCCGCTCAAGCCGAACAGCGCCAGGCCGCCCAGAGTCGAGATCAGCACCACATAGTCGGGCATTTGCGTATCCTTGCCGACCAAGATCGGCCGCAGCACATTATCGACCAAGCCAATCACCAGCACGCCAAAGGCGATCAATGTCACGCCTTGCCAGATGGCGCCGGTGACCAGGAAATAAATCGCCACCGGCGCCCAGACCAGCGCTGCGCCAACAGCGGGCAGCAGTGACAGGAATCCCATTACGACGCCCCACAGCAATGGTCCCTGAATGCCCAGGATCCAGAAGATCGTGCCGCCCAGTAAGCCCTGGGTAGCCGCCACCACGATGTTACCCTTGACGGTTGCCCGGATCACGGTGGTGAATTTGCTGAACAGGTGGCGCTGGTGTTCGATGCTGATCGGCAGCGCCAGCTTGATTTTTTCAGATAGGCCGGCGCCGTCGCGCAGCAGAAAAAACAGCAGGTATAGCATGATCGCCACGCCGATCACGAAATCGAAGGTGTTCTGGCCGATATTGAATGCGCGTGCCAGCATCATTTGGCTGCCCTGTGCGAAGCTGGCGGATAGTTTTGCCTCCAGCATCGTCATGTCGGTCAGACCGAAGCGCTCCAGCAGGCCGATCATCCATGTCGGCAGCACGCCGATAATCTGCTGAAAATAGGCATTCAAATCCAGCTCTCTGGAGCGGATATTCTGGAACACGATCGTTCCTTCCTGGATCAGCGAAGTCACCAGCAGCGTCGACGGTAAAATGACCATTACCACGCACAATAGCACCATGATGACCGCTGCCAGGTTTTGCCGCATGCGTAGTGCGGCAAGCAAGCGCCGGTACAGCGGTGCAAACAGGATAGCCAGCGTCGTGCCCCAGAAGATTGCGCCATAGAAGGGCCACAGCACCCAGGCAAATGCCACGGAAACGGCAATCAGGAGCAGCAGGAAGGTTTTATGCTGAAGTTCAAGGTAATTCATATGTCTCCATGTCGGCAATAACCATTAATCGATCGGTTGAGCGCAATCTTACCTGAGTGCAGGCCAGGACTGCCCGGTCGGGCCGGCGATTTTTGATTCAGGCTTGCCAGAATGAGTTTACATCGCGATACTGGTTTTTTTGCAGAACCGGCAGGGAAGTGTGCAGCAATGATAGAAGACGAGAATGGCGACCAGGCGGATGAACCGGCGGCGCGACCGTGGATTGTGTTGAAGACAAGCTATGACGTGGAAGCCTGGATCGACCATTACAACCGCGATTTGCAGCAATGCATCCAAAAGCCGAATGCGACCGGATACGGCATTTGCTTTTGCCTGGCGCACGGCGGCGAAATATTCATGCATACCAATAACGACGGTGACGTACTGCTGGATTTGACGCCCGAAGCCGAATGGGCAGCGCCGGTGATCAGCGCTGCCACCCAGCTCGCCAGTCCTGCCTCCCGCATATGGGCATTGCCGGGCGATACCCTGACTCAGCTGGTGCTCGGTTTAAGCCCGCTGATTGCCTCGACCAGAATCGTGTTGCGTCATGATTTCAAGATCAGGAAATATTAAGCGCCTGGTGAACATGCTTGCTGGCGTGTTGCATTGCAGCGCGACTGTTGGACGGAGTGGTTGCCGATGGTCGGCAATCCGCATTGCGCACAGCGGCGCCTCAGGCGTGGCTGGCACAATCCAAGGTAGCAGCATTTTTTCGTGTGTTTACTGATGCCGATGGCGAGCCAGCGTTGTACCATGATCCGGTGCGAGTGAGGTGCCAAGCTGCAGCGGATAACTGCGATGCAGCGGCCGTCATGACGCAGGCCGTATTTCAATATCAAATGTGCAATTACGCATCAGTGCAGCAATTTTGGAGCCTTGCTTATGTCGAGTGAAAAAGACGATCTGGAGGCATTGTTCGATGCCGAGTCGGCATTATTTGCACAGCCTTCTGCCGCAGCGCCGCCATCCATTGTGGCGCCGGATAGTGAAAAGGCTGCAGGTCTGGCAGGGGACTCAGACAATCTGCCGAATGACCTGGAGAAATATTATCAATCCGTATCCGGTCTTTACCTGCAGCCTGCGCTTCCGGCAATAGCCGCAGGCGACCAGGCAAGCGCTGCTCACGTTGCTGCGGCAAGTTTGCACAGCGCTGCGGATCAGCCAATATATGAGCGCCTCGGCGGCATTGTCCGGCAATTGCACGATTCATTGCGCGAACTCGGGTATGACAAGTCGCTCTCCGAATCCACCTCGCAGATTGCCGAATCGAAGGACCGCTTGGAATATATCGCCACGCTGACCGAACAGTCTGCAGTCAAGGTATTGAATACGTTGGAATCCGGCATGCCGGCACAGGATGCATTGATTAAACAGGGCCGGGAAATGGAAGCGCGCTGGGCCATGCTGTTTGCCGGAAAAACCGGCATCGATGAATTCAAGATCCTGGCCGCCGATGCCCGCCAGTTCGCGGCCAGCGTTGTCAGTGAAGGTGAAAAAGAGAAGGCGCGACTGCTGGAAATCATGATGGCCCAGGATTTCCAGGATTTGACCGGTCAAATCATTAAAAAAGTGGTGGGCGTGACTAAAAGCATTGAACAAGACCTGGCAAAGCTGCTGCTGGACAATGCACCGGCTGCCGTCAAGGAAAAGCATGTGGAATTGATGTCCGGCCCGTCCCTATCCGGCACTGCGCTGGCCCAGGACGATGTCGATGACATGCTTGCCGATCTGGGGTTTTAACCGCCGCAGTCCAGAGACTGCGCGGCGTATTCAGGCGCTGCGCTTTATCGCATGACGGGGCATTGCCGCCATGCGGGGCTATGCAGATGCTGTGCTAGCAGGTATTCCAGCGATTTAAAGTCAGCCAGCCTGTACCCAACGCAGCATCGGAAAGAGAGGCGATATGAACCAGATGACAGTGGATGTGGCCGTAATCGGCGCCGGCACCGCCGGCATGGCGGCCTACAAGGCAGCGCGTTCGCACGGCAAGCGGGCGGTATTGATCGAAGCCGGCGTCTACGGCACCACCTGCGCGCGGGTCGGCTGCATGCCGAGCAAACTATTGATTGCCGCGTCAGAAAGCGCCCACGCGGTGCGGGCAGCGCCGGCCTTCGGGGTGCAGGCCGGCGCGCCGCATATTGATGGACAGGCGGTCATGGCCCGGGTGCGTAGCGAACGCGATCGCTTCGTGGGTTTTGTGCTCGACGGCGTGGCCAAAATCGCACCGGAAGATCTGTTGCGCGGCACGGCCCGGTTCATTTCAGCAACGCAGTTGCAGATCGGCCAGCACACACTGCTGGAAGCGCGCAGCGTGGTGATTGCGACCGGCTCCACTGCTCATGTGCCGCCCGAACTGGCCGCGATCGGCGCGCGGCTGCTCACCAGCGATGATGTGTTCGCATGGGATGATTTGCCCGCCTCGGTGGCGGTGGTCGGCACCGGCCCGATCGGTCTGGAACTGGGGCAGGCATTGCATCGGCTGGGCGTGCGGGTGACGCTGTTTTCGCGCAGTGCCCAATTGGCGCAGCTTGGCGATCCGGCGGTGCTCGCCATCGCCACACAGTGCCTGGGCGCCGAACTCGACCTGCGCCTGCACACGCAAATAGTGGGTGTGGTGCAGGAAGGCGACGGCGTCCAATTGCAAACGCGCAGCCCGGCCGGCGAGCGCAGCGATCATTACGCCTATGTGCTGGCAGCGACCGGCCGTACGCCCAATGTTGCCGGTCTTGGCCTGGAAGCCACCGGCCTGGCGTGCGACAAGCGCGGCGTACCCTTGTTTGATCCGCACACCATGCAATGCGGCGACAGCAGCATCTATCTTGCCGGCGACGTCAGCAATGAACGCCCTTTACTGCATGAAGCCGCCGACCAGGGACGCATCGCCGGCGACAATGCCGGACGCCATCCCGCAGTGGTGCCGGGATTGCGCCGCACGCCGCTGGGCATTGCATTTTCCGATCCGCAGATCGCGACCATCGGCATGCCTTACAAACGGTTGCCAATCGGCAGCCATGCGATCGGTGAAGTCTCGTTTGCCAATCAGGGGCGCAGCCGGGTCATACTGCAAAATTGCGGCTTGTTGCGGGTGTATGGCGAACGCGGCTCGAACCGCTTTCTGGGCGCCGAGATGGCCGGCCCGCGTGCCGAGCATTTGGCGCATTTGCTGGCCTGGGCATGCCAGGCAAACATGACCGTGGCGCAAATGCTCGACATGCCGTTTTACCATCCGGTGATCGAAGAGGGCGTGCGCACCGCATTGCGCAGGCTGCGGGAAAATCTGCAGCGTGAGGTGCCGGAAATCGAGCATTGCACGGATTGCACGCCCGGCGTGTAAAGGTTCGGCTAGCCGGCCTGATGCGCGTGCGGCGCCAGCACCGGTTCGGCGTGCCGCCGCAGCATGTCATGCAAGCGGCCATCGTCCAGCGCCTGCTGTAAATACGCGATGTTGCGCTCGATGGCTTCCAGATACGGATTGCGCCCGTCAAATAGCAGTTCCAGATACCGGTAACCCTGCTTGAATTGTCCATCCAGCCGCTGCCGTACCATGTCGGCGTAAAACGCCGGTGTCTTGCACAGCAAATCGCTGCCCGAGTCGTAGATGACCTGGATGCTGCCATCCGCATTCTGCTTTCGTGCCAGACCGCCCAGATCGAATTCCTGGTACAGATAATCGCGGCATTTTTCCAGATATACCCGGTCAGCCATTTGCGCAATCAGATCAGCGGTGCCGATCAGATAACCCAGTTGCCGGTCCGGTGCCTGGCTCAAGCGTATCTGCTCGATCGGAATTTCATAGCCGGTAAAGTGAATCAGCTTGACTGCGCGCCTGGCCCAGGCACCACGGCCCTGCTGGACCAGAAAATGACTCAGCACGCGCGCGCCGCGGGCGACATGGCGCAGCGTATATTGCGCCCCATGCCAGCAGCGGCGATCCTGGCGGCGCCGAATGTAACCGGCATCATGAAACAGCGCCACAATAATGCCCAGCGTCAGTCGTTCACCGCCCAGGCGCTGGTCATCCTGATGAGCCTGTTCGTGGCCGGCCAGCATGCGCGCGCATGCTAGCGTGACATCCAGTGCATGCTGCATGTCGTGATACAAGGTTTCGCACCCATGGTAGCCGGGCAAAGTGCCGGCGTACAGATGGCTGAAGGTATGGAAAGCACGTTCGATCAATGTCCGGTCGACCGTTGCATCCGTGCTGCATAACAGTTCGCATACGGCATGGCAGACTGCCAGCGGGTCGGTCAAATTGACGCGCCCGGTGACATCGCGATGATCTGGCAATGGCATTGTCGTTTCCTCCAAGTAATCCGGGGCGGATGCATTGCCCGCGCCGGTTATTATCGTTTTCAACTGCGTCAAAATGCTTACAGTCACTTTACAGTAATTTTGTTGCTATTCTAGCAAAAAAATGACATTGTGCGCTGTGATGTACGACACAGGCCATCCCTGTGTATCTATGAAATACTGTGATCACCATGCCATCAATTGACATCATTCAAGACAACCGCAAGCTTCTGGAAAAATGCCAGTTGTTCAGCGCCATTGACGAAGCCGCACAGCATGATCTGGCAGCGCGTGCCTACCGGCGGCGCTTCAATCCGGGCGAACAGGTATTCAGTATCGGCTCGGCCGGACAGAGCATGATGGCAGTATGTTCCGGCACGGTGCGGATTACCTTTCCTTCCACAACAGGCAAGGAAATCATCTTGACCGATCTAGCTGCCGGAGAAATATTCGGTGAAATTTCTCTGCTGGATGGAAAAGAGCGTTCGGCCAATGCCGTATCGGTCAGCGCCAGCGAATTATTGATACTGGAACGGCGCGATTTATTGCCTTTCCTGGAGAGTAACTCGCAAACCTGCCTGAAATTGTTATCCGTGTTGTGCGGCAGGCTACGTCGTGCCAATGACTTAATGGCAGACATTGCCTTTTATGACTTGCCCAAGCGTCTGGCCAAACAAATATTGCGCCTGACGACTGGCGCATCGTCTGCACTTGCTACCGGCAGCCACGCCAGATTGTCTTGTTCCCAGCTTGAATTGGCAAACATGATTGGCGCCTCCCGCGAAAACGTCAACCGCTGTCTGAAGGATTGGCAGCGGCGCGGCATTATCAACCTGGAAGAAGGCCAGATCATGCTGGCATTGCCGGCCGTGCTTGAAACCTTGGCCGAATCTTGAACCAGATCTGCATGAGGCCGACGCAGCGCCACATGCTGATTACTGCAGTGTGCAAGCCCGAGTTCGTGAAGGAAATGCCATGAAACGAATTGCCTACGTCGGTTTGCTATTGCTGAGCTGGCTTCCTGCCGTTGCGCTGGCCAACATCGAGTTGGCCCGAGCCAAGGAATGCATGTTATGCCACGCGCTCGAAGGCAAGCTTATAGGCCCTGCATTTAAGGAAATTGCAGGTCGCTATGCCAGTCGCAATGACATGGAAGACCGGCTTACCAAAAAAGTGATGCAAGGCGGCGGGGGCGCATGGGGCAATTACCGCATGCCCGCCAATACTGGCGTCAGCGAAGCGGAAGCGCATACGCTGGTCAAGTGGGTTCTGGAATTGAAATAAGACAAATTGACAGCAGCGGGAAATGTCCACGCCAATCGCATCGCCAGAATCACCGCAATGCGTCAGGCAGCCCCTTACAGCGACACAGCGCTCTCGCGCCGACGCGCCCATTGCCTGATTTTTCCAATTCCAATCGCCATGACGGCAGCAAAAGCCATAAACAGCGCAACCACGCCAGTCAGCATGGCCAGCAGCACCATGCTTACAGCGGTGAAGGTAACCGCGCCCAGAATTTTCCAGCGCCACCACCGGCCCAGAAACGCTTTCAATAATTGCTGCAGATTTTGCGGCTGCTGCGCGTCAAATTGCGCATGCGGACCGGATTGCGCACCGGCTGCCGGTATTGGCTCATCAACGATTTCCCATTGGGGTTTTTCCTGCATATTGTCATCCTTTGCAAAAATACACATATGCCCTACAGCCGGCCGGCATGACAAACATGGCGGCATGACAAACATGGTTGTCGCGGCTGCGCTTGCTGGCTTAGTGAAAGACCATTGTAGAACGTTTTTCTGTAATTAAAAACAGAAAATAAAAGAGGTATTTCCTCTGAAAAACAGAAGTTCTTGGTGAAAAAGCACGCTTTTGATGTTATTTTTACCGAACAACCGACTATTTTGCTTCTTGCTGTGGTTCCGGATTCCGTGAGGAATGAATATCGGACCGTTGCCTGTCTTCGCCCGCATTGCCAAGTTTTTCGATTTCACGGCGCACCTCTTCCAGCGCTTTCGCCGGCGCCTCGATGGTTCTTTCAATACGCCGCCGTTCACGCTCGAACGTCTGTTCAACCTGACGTGCCTGGTTGATGATTCGTTCCACTTCCTCGATTGGCGTGTCACTCTCGTCAACCGGTTCGGGCGGTGGCGACTGCGGAGTCGGCGGCTTCTTTTTCGTGCCGAACAGTTCGTCGAGCTTGTCCAGAATCGGGCCAAACAGCGAACCATGCGGGCGAGGGAATTGCGCGCGGCCATCGATCAGGCGTGCAGCCAGCGTCTGCCGGAAAAAATCCCCGACCACCAACAGCGCATTGTGGCCGCCCTGGCCCCAGTAATTGCTGCGCATCGTCACCCGCGCATCATTGAAACCGACCCAGGAACCGGCGACTAGACGCGGATGCATCAGGATAAACCAGCCATCGGCATTATTTTGCGTGGTGCCGGTCTTGCCCGCCACATCGGCATGGATACCGAACCGCGACCGCACCCCCTGTCCGGTGCCGCGGTCGACGGCGCTGCGCAGGATGTCGATCAAATCTTCCGCAGTCTGGCTCGACATGGCGCGCGCCGCTTCGGTGGTGAAGCTTGCCAGCAGCTTGCCATCCTTGTCCATGACCCGGTTGACCAGGATCGGCTTACGGTACTCGCCGCTGGCGGCAATCGTGCTGTAGGCCGACACCATTTCCAGCGGCGTGACCGGGCTGACGCCCAGCGCCAGGGCCGGAACCGCCTCGAGTGGGCTTTGCTTGATTCCCATCTTGCGCGCCAGGGCAATGGTTTTTTTCGGGCCGACTTGCTGCATTACCTGGGCAGTGATGGTGTTTTTTGACAGGATCAGGCCGTCGCGCGCGGTCATTTCTCGACCGCTTGGGGCCGACACGTCGGTGGGACGCCACACCGTGCCGTCGCCGCTCGGAATTTCGACCGCTTCGTCCCGGAAGCGCCGGTCTTGCGGCATGCCCTGTTCCAGGGCCGCACCATACACAAATGGCTTGAAAGTAGAGCCCGGCTGGCGTCTGGCTTGCGCTACATGGTCGAATTGGTCGGTCGTGAAGTCGCGGCTGCCGACCCAGGCCTTGACCTGGCCGGTGGCCGGATCGATGGCCACCAGGCCGGCTTGCAGGCGGGTTTTATCAGTGCGCAACCGGTCGATGAATGCGGTGTCGGCTCTAAGCTGCGCCAATACCGCTTCCGGCGTCGCGCCGGATTCGACCGCATTGCGGTAGGCGCCGGATTCGCGGATAAAGGTATCGACCAGGCCATCCTTGCTGTTCCAGAAATAACCGAACGGTTTGATGCGCCGCCGCAGACTGGTATAGGGCTGCGGGTGCGTGGCAATCAGCCGCTCCGAACTCAGGCCCCATTCGACGTCGGCCACCGCCTGCAAACCGTCCATCTGGCGCGTGACCGCCTGGTTGGCCACCGACTGCAAGCGCGCATCGACGGTGACATGCACCACCAGTCCATCGGCATAGATATTGTAGTCATTGCGATCGGCCCAGTCGATCAACCACATGCGCACGTGTTCCGCGAAATGCGGCGCCGGACCGAGCGGTTCCGGCTGACGTTCAAAGTCGAGCCGCAACGGGCGTTTTTTCAGTTTGTCGAACTCGGACTGCGCCAGTTCCTTGCGCTTGACCATTTGCGACAGCACCACATTGCGCCGCCGCAGCGAACGTTCGGGATTCTGTACCGGGTTGTAGTAACTGGTCCCTTTCAACATGCCGATCAGGGTCGCGCTTTCCAGCACATTCAGTTTGGCAGCCGGCTTGTCAAAATAGGTGCGGGCGCCCATTTCTATGCCAAACGCATTGTACAAAAATGGCATGGTATTGAGATAGGTGATCAGGATTTCCGGCTTGGTGTACGCATACTCGATTTTGAGTGCAGTAATCATTTCCTTGAGCTTGCGGGTGACTGAACGCTTGCGGCCGATTTCTTCCGGATACAGGTTGCGCGCCAGTTGCTGGGTCAGCGTGGAGCCGCCTTCCGGGTCGCCGGTCAATGTGCGCGCGATCCCGGCTGCCGTGCGTTTGAAATCAATCCCGTGGTGCTGGTAAAAACGGTGGTCTTCGGTGGCAATCAGCGCTTTGACGACATGGGGCGAGACTTGCTTCAACTCGACCCATTCGCGGTTCATGCGTTTGAATACGGCCAATTGCTTGCCATCGGCGGAAATCAGGGTGCTGGGCTGTTCTTGCTTGGCCTTGCGCAGGTCGGCAATACTGGGCGTAAATGGAATCAGGACCAAGGTGTAGGCTAACAGCAGCGCCAGACCGAGCAAGCCGAGTGCGCTCATGCCCTTGAGCAGCGAGTTGGCCTTGGCCGAAACCGATAGCGCCGGATCGCGCACTGACATGAAGTAAGAAACGATGCGGCGGTATAGCTGTCGCAGGCATTTGCCGGGTTCGATTTTTTCTGCCAAAGCTGTTTCCTGTTTTTCAATCCATCCGCAGGACAGGGCACGCCTGTTCCTGCGACGATGCTGCCCGATCTATCGCGGAGAATGTTTGCATCGGCTCGTATTGTAAGGCTCAATCAAGGGCGCGTGCCGGGCTCGGGCATGTGAGCGGGCCGATGTGCATGCGCTGGGCCAGAATCGATCATGTAAAAGATGGTTTTTCTGACAGCTTTGTCGTGAGCAAGCGACAAAACTGCAATGAATTGTGCCTGCTTACAGAAAATGACGCCGGTTTTTCAATCCTGACATTTCTTTATTTTCGCCCATCCTTAGAATGAAAAAACAATTCAAACGGAGTGGACCATGGAAACCGAAGATGCGATCGTGCTGATGCGGCACTTAAGCGACAGGCTGGAAAACGTGCTGGCCTTGGAAGACCTAGTGTCGCCCTTTGCCGAATTCATGGCGCACATGGAACCCAAGGTGTCGGAGGAGGAGTTTGCCTTTCTCGGCACGATCGGCGCCATGATTTACCAGAGAGGTTCCAGTAAATACCACTCCAGTGTCCAGGCGAACCTATTGATGCAAAAGCTGCGACAGGGTTCCGAGATCGACAAGGCGTAAAACCGGCGTCTTTTTCAATGCAGCGGCAACACAAAAAGCCCGTATATCAAACGGGCTGTGTTGCAGTTGGTACGACGGCGATCAGGCGGCAGGCGTTACGCCAAATCGCCATCGGCGCCTTTCGGCTTGAACTGTTCCGGACTGATGCGGAATTTTTCACGACGGTCGCCCATCAAGAGCCGCAGTTCCTTGATGCTCAAGTCGCTGACCTCATGCATGCGAATCAACAGCGATGCGCCGACCGGCAGGCGGCGATGCCGAATCTTGCTGATGACGGGCGGCGCCACTTCCAGCGCACGCGATAATGCCGCGTCATTTTTCAATCCCAGTTTCTCGATCAGAGAATCCAGCAGATTGTTGGGATCATACTCGGGCCGATTTAACAGAGGATTGCTGTCCATAATCATCCTTGTAATTAACTTAATTAATTTTATTACAGGTTCGAAGGGCCTGCACAGTATTGATTGCAGGAATTACTATATTGCACTGCGGAATGACTCCGTAGCACTATTGTAATACTATTTGCCTGTTGTTAAAAAAATCCAGATCCGAAGAGGGCAGGAGACAGCGGTAATGGAAGCATAATTTCCCTTCCAGCAGCCGATACGGCATCAAAGAAATGCTTGCTATAAGAAAACTGTATACCAGTTATCGGAGAAATAAAGCGGACATTCGCAGGATGCGAGTTTATAGTTGCTTCGTCTCCTCCAAATCTCTATGAATTGGATTTAGCCCGCACCGCAAGGTCGCGGGCTTTTTTTTTGTTACTACCGGTAATTTGCAAAAGGAAGTAACGAATTGTAAGAATGATGGAGTCGGGTAGCCAAGCGGCGTATTGTCGGATCGTCTATCTAATCTTTCTCGAGAATTAGATTTAGCCCGCGCCGCATGGCCAGCGGGCTTTTTTTTTGCCTGCTATTCCGAAGCCGTCCCTGGCATTTAATCAAAACGCTCGATCGGTGGCCGGGCGATCTGTTCCAGCAAGTGGCGCGACATGCCCATGGCAAGCTCTTGCTCGCCCACAAACACTTTACTTGCTTTTTCTTTGCGCAATAGTGCAGCTTCGGCTTCATTGTGGGTGCGTACCAGACTTTGAATCTCAGGGTTGAGCGCGCGGGCTGTTTCGATCATTTGCCGGACATGAAAGGTGTCGGGCGTGGCGATCACCAAAAAACGTGCGCGGGCGATATGCGCCTGGATCAGCACTGCCGGCTCTGCGGCGTTGCCGGCGACTGCCGGAATGCCGCGCTGACGCAGTCCTTCGACGATTTCCCGATTTTGTTCAGCCACTACATAGTGGATGCCGTGCGCTTCGAGCTCCTGGCCAATGCGGTGGCCGACCCGGCCGTAGCCAACCAGCACCACTTGTCCGGAAAGCTTGTCTTGGTCCACCGTCATGGGCAGCTCGGCTAATGGATCGTCGGAGCGTTCCAGCCGGCGCGCCAGTTCCGAGTTGGCACGCACCCAGGACTGGAGCGGCGCGATGCTGGCAAACACCAGCGGATTCAGGGCGATCGAGATGATGGCGCCAGCCAGTATCAGGCTTTGCGCTTCTACCGGCAACAGTTCCAGGGAAACGCCCAGTGCCGCCAGAATGAATGAAAATTCGCCGATTTGCGCCAGGCTGGCCGATACCGTCAGTGCGGTATTGAGCGGATAACGCAACAGCAGCACCAGGATGAACGCCGCCACCGATTTGCCGAAAATGATGATCGCCACCACGGCAATCACCTGCATTGGACTGTCGATGACGACTTTGGGATCGAACAGCATGCCGACCGATACAAAAAACACGACTGAAAATGCATCGCGCAGCGGCAGTGATTCATGGGCGGCCCGATGGCTCAGTTCCGATTCCCGCAATACCATGCCAGCGAAAAAGGCGCCCAGCGCAAACGACACGCCGAACAGTTCGGACGACCCATAGGCAATGCCAACGGCGGCGGCAATCACGCAGAGCGTGAACAATTCGCGGGAACCGGTGCGTGCCACCTGCCACAGCAGCCAGGGAAAGAGTTTTCTGCCGACTACCAGCATCAGCACGATGAAGGCGCTGACCTGGCCCAGTGTGACCGCCAATGTCGTCCATAGACTGCCGCTCTCGCTGCTTTGCGTGCCACCCAGCCAGATTGACAGCGGCGGCAGCAGCACCAGCACCAGCACCGTCACCAGGTCTTCGACCACCAGCCAGCCGACTGCGATGCGGCCATTGAATGAATCCAGGATGCCGCGGTCTTCCAGCGCCCGCAGCAATACCACGGTGCTGGCAACCGAGAGCGCGAGCCCGAACACCAGCCCGGCACCGAGGCTCCAGCCCCACAGCGCGGCCATGCCGATGCCCAACAGGGTTGCTGCGGCAATTTGCAGGATGGCGCCGGGCACGGCAATTTTGCGCACTTCCAGCAAATCCTTGATCGAGAAATGCAGGCCGACGCCGAACATCAGCAGCATCACGCCGATTTCGGCAAGCTGGCCTGCCAGCTTGACATCGGCCACCATGCCCGGCGTGGCTGGGCCAATCACGATGCCGGCCACCAGATAGCCGACCAGCGCCGGCAATTTCAGGCGCACCGCGAGCATGCCAAAAACCAGTCCGGCGCCAAGTGCGGCGGCAATGGTCGTAATCAAGCTAATGTCATGCGGCATCGGCTGTATTTATCCTTGGACAATGGCAGAGACGCTGGCGCAATGCGCTAGTAGACCGTCCAGTTAGTTTGATGGGATAGAAATTGATGGATTTTCCCGTCTGACAAGGCGTGAGGAAGCGCATCCCCCAAAGGGACTTGCTTCAGTGCGTAGCGAACTATGCAACGTTGGCAGGAATTCGCGCCGCATGCGGCGCGCTGCAAACGCCCGAGCGCCTGCCAGCGCGAAGGGGAGC
>JAKFFK010000176.1:0-5751 GCA_036675285.1 Paucimonas sp.
TCATGTTCAGTAGTATAGAATTGCATGTGGGGCTCCCTTTCCACTCGTGATTAGTCACACTTAGGATGGTAAGCGATGCTTGCCAAGCCCGCGGACTGTGGGGCCTCAATCAGTATCACGTTGCTGAACCCGGACACGCGACAAAGAATTGCCACTTCGCGGCACCTGTCGCGTGCCTGTTAGTTCAGCGTTAGGCCTTGCAGGAAAGACCAATGAAGCGAACATTCATCAAGAGTCTCGCAATACTGTTACTCGCTATTTTTGAGCTGGGCTGTACTGCAGTTGGCCACAACATCGATAAAAAGTTTGATGTGCCAGAGCCTCGTGCTAAACCAGGCGTCCCTTTGGATCATAATAAATATAACTATTCACAATCCAGGCCATTTACGGAAATGGGCGCCGAGGTTGATACCGAAATTTTTAAAGAGCTGCTTACTCGTCGCAAGGAAAACGATATGGCTTGGAGGGACGAATACCCTGTATGCCCTGAAGGAGAAATCAGAGCATGTTCAATTACCTCGGGATGTGGATGTAAATCAAAAAAATAGATATGCTTGAATTCTCACAATTATGCCTAGCTCGCAGTTCGACACCGACGCACCTATGGTGCGACGGTCAACGTAGACGTAACGATCCATAACGGTTCTCCCCGGTCGACTTTATTGATGCCAGCCACTGACTATGCCCTTCCCGCCATGCACGAAAACAGTCCAAAAAAAGCCCCGCTGATAAGCGGGGCTTTTGACTTGCCTGTAGTTTTTTGCAAAAACTACTTGCTGACCTGGATATTGTCGAGCAGCAGACGGCCGCTTGGCTTCTGGTTGAACTTGAAGACGATGCCCTTGATCTGATTGAGCGCCAGGGTCGGCTTGCCGGCCACGAAATCGGCCAGCGGCATGCGCACCGTGCGCAGCATGGTATGGCTGAAATCATTGCCGATCTCGTTTTCGCCCATGTAGGAATAGACCCGGTCAGGATACAGCAGGCGCGCATAGTTTGACACCGGCAGCGCATTGCTGACATAGGTGATGCCGAAGTAATTGACCAGCAGGTGCACACTAAAGTCCTGATCGACCCCCTTCGGGTTCTTGTCTTGCGCGAATTCATACATCTGGCCGACGTCGAACGACAGCACCGGATAACTGCTGGCCAGCGAGCCGACCGTGGTGGTGCTGGCAAAATTGAGGCGGTATTCGGCCGCATTGCTTTGCCAGGCGAGCTTGAGCGCATTGGTGGCCAGGTAGCTGTGCGGATAATCCGGGTATCCCATCGGCGAGCCGAAGAACCAGACTTCATTCGGGAACAGGTACATTTCCTGCATCTCGAACAGGCTGCTGCCGGCATTGGTCACGCCGCTGCGCGAACCGGTCGAGGTTGATGCGTCTTCCTGATAATGGTTCAGCGCCACCCGGCCCTTATCCTGGTAGCGCGGCACGATTGTCACGCCCGCTGGCAGGCTGGCGTCCGGGACCCGGTTGGTCAGCACATCCTTGGTATTGGCCGCGCGCAGCACGTTTTGCAGATAGGCGGTCAGGTACACCTTCAATGCCTGCTGGCTCTGGTCCGGACGGATCAGGCCGGTCAGCGGGCGCACATGGAAAGGGCCGTCGGCGCAGGCTTCCGAGGTATAGCCGGCCACGCAGGGTGCAGCCCAGATGCTGTTGAAATGCTTGTGATTGGCGCCATGCACCAGGTAGGCCGCCTTGATGTGGGTTGGCGTTGCCAGTGTGGCACGCTGCGCGCGCTCATACTGGTTCTGGCCATAGAAATGCCCCACGTCTTCATCATGGGTGCCGTGCAGCGTCGCATAAGCGGCGTCATCCAGCACGATCGGGGCCGAGCGCGCCGGATCGGTCGGGTTGGCCGGGTCGGCAAAGTACGGGTTTTGCGTCTTCGGATCGACATCGGCCAGGATGTACTTGTCGGTCGGCGCGATCGAGAACATCGCGGCGATATTGAACTTGTAATAGTCCGGCGCGCTCGTCAGACTCGACGAATGTGCGGTATTCAATATCTTGGCCACCGTGATCGCTTCGCCGCCGCGCGAATGGCCGACCAATCCGATCTTGGTCATGTCGGCCTTGTTGTAATACTGATTGCCGTAAGTCGTGCTCCACTTGCGCCACAGCTGCATGTGGCGCAGCAGGACGATGGCGCGCGCATCCAGTTCGCCGAAAGCGCCATTCAGGAAATCCTGGTCGATCGCCACCGCAATGTAGCCGTGGCTGGCCAGATGCTGCTGCAGGTAGGCGTGGCCCTGGAAGCTGGCTTCTTCCGGCTGGTGGTTGCCATGCAGGATGAAGACGATCGGAAATTTTCCGATGGCGGACGGGCGAAAGACGGTGGCGCGCAGCGGCGCCTTGTCCATCGTGATGCCGAGCACATCGGAGACATGGCTGGCCGGCGAATCGAAATAGCTGCGGATGTCGGTGGTGGTATTGGCGCCGCCGGTCCAGCTGCCGTAGGATTCCTGGATCACGCTATAAGTGCCGGGGTCGCCGAGGCCGGCATGTGCGGCGTGCGGCAAGACTACGAGTGCCAGCAGCAGGCTTGCTGCGCGCGCGGCGCTTGCCGTCATGTGTTTGAATAAAGCCATTTTATTTTCTCCCTTATTCGGCTGGCGCCTTGAAAATCAGCGATGTCGGACGTGCGGCTTTCGCATCGGCGGCGTAACGGAAAGGCTTGCCATGCATTTGCTTCAATACGCGTGGGTCGTACACCTTGAAGTAAATGCCATCCTTGGTGGCGCCATATTCACGGATCGGCATGTCGCCGACGAACAGTTGCACCGGCAGCGCATGGTTGGCAGGCACTACCCCTTTCACCTTCACCAGGTACACCTTGTCGAAGGCGCGCTCGGCGCCGGCGGCATCCCTTGCCGCCATCGCCGCAGGTAGCTGCCTTTTTTCAATCGAATAGGAATCAAGGCGGACATTGGCCGCAAAAACTGCAGGTGCTGCCAACCCCCCCAGTAACAGCATCGGTATGTTCAATTTCATTTTTTTCTCCGACAAGTTGACAAAACGTTTACTTTATTGTTGCGTTTATGCGGCGGTGCAACATGCGACACTTAAAAAAAGGCCCGCTAGGTTGCGGGCCGAATCCATATCAAAAGACAGGAGGAGACAGAGAAATTATGATGCAATGCATCATACAAAACAATTAACTATTTGAAATATCAGTTATTCAAGCTATGAATATTAAGCAGCATAAAATTGCTCACCTTATGCTGCGGTCCCGGCTTTTCGAAAGGAGGCGTCTAGCGGCGTGACGACAGCACGATGCCGCCGACAATCAGCGCGAACGCCAGGCCGTGGTAAGGCTGCGGCATCTCGCCAAGGAATGCCAGCGACATCAGCGCTGCGAACAGCGGGATCAGGTTGCTGAAAAACGCCGCGATGTTGGGTCCGACCCGGCGTACGCCAGCGCCCCACAAGCCAAAGGCGACGATTGCCGGTCCGGTCGCCACATACAGCAGCGCCGCCGCCAGCGGCCAGCCCCAGACGATCTGCGGCGCGCTTACCATCCATTCGCCTGCCGCGAATAAGCCCGACCAGACCACGCCGAACATCACCTGCGCCAGCAGGAAAGCGGCCCAGTCGCGGCGAATTGCCGGCGGCTCGGTCGGGCGCGCCAGCAGCCAGCTGTAGACAGACCAGATGATGGTGGCAATGATCATGAAGACATCGCCCGGCACCAGGCGCAGCGCCAGCAAATGCTGCAACTCGCCACGCGACAGCACCAGCAATACGCCGCAAATCGATAGCATGGCGCCGGCGATCTGCTTTCTGGAGATGGTCGCGCCAAAGAACAGCCAGCCGATGGCCAGCATGAAGACCGGCATGCTGGCGCCGACCAGCGTCACATTGATCGGGCTTGAGGTTTGCAGCGCCAGGTATTGCATCGCGTTATACAGGCCTACGCCGAGCAAGCCGAGCAATGCAAAGCGCCGCCAATGCAAACGCACGCTGCTGCCTTCGCGAAACAGCGAGCGGCCCAGCGGCACCAGGATCACCAGTGCAATCGACCAGCGCAAGAAGTTTAGGGTGATCGGCGGCACCAGCGCATGCATCATGCGTCCGACAATCGCATTGCCCGCCCACAGCAACGGCGGGATGATCAACATTAAAACCGTGGAAAAATTGAGCGGGTGGTTCATGAACCAGGGAAAAAGATGACTTGCAGCGCACGGTACCCAGGCGGCAGCGAGTCAATAATGGAATCGGAGTGAAAGCATACTTGATTTCAATCAAGCTTGAATGACACCCTGGCTATTAATGGAACGGGTGAACTGCCATCCTGTCAGTTTTGATGCGCCGCACATTCTCTTGGCGCGGCACTGCCATCCTGTTTGACGTACCTGGCGACCAAGGCTGGCAACCTAGACCGGGTACAGTCGCATCGCGGTATCTCGGCCAAGCTATCGGTCGGCTGGCAGGGGCGGGGTAGTGGCGCAGGCCTTCCATGCCGACAACAGCAGCGTCAGCAATCCAGCCGCTGGCGCAAGCCAGAAATCCGGGGCATGCATGGTTGCCAACGTCGCGCCGCTGATCGCACACCACAGCAAGGGGAGCGGCAACAGCAGCCAGCACACGCGGCTTGACCATAACAAGATGCCAAGCGTGGCGAGCGCTGTCGGGTCGGGCATGACGCCGAACCATTCCATCTGCTGCCATGGACGGCCGCTGGCCAAGGCAATCAGTGGATATAGCAGCACGGCAAAGCCACACAGGCCAGGCCCAATCCAATCGATTAGCGTCCGCGGGGGCTGCAAGCTGAGCCGGCCCTGCGTCCATCCCTGCCATAACAGCAGCACTGACTGGATTACAAAGCCAATGGCAAAATAATCGGCAGCCGAGTTGATCGAAGCATAACGCGCGCCGTGAAAAGCCGATGCCACCCATAGCCAGCATGCGGCCAGAATGACGGCGACGATCCTGGTGCGCCGTACGCCGCCCTGCCAGGCGCATGCCAGCAGCATCAGGCCGGCTGCAACGGCAATCAGCTGGCCCGGCCAGATGGCGGCGTTATACAGTTCCATCAGCCGATAGTAAGTCCTGGCTGAAAACATCAGCAGATCCGACAAGCTGTATGTCCACCATTCCGTCATCACAATTTCTCGACATCGGCAATCATGCGCCGGCGCAGCGCGGCATCGGGCAGGCGGCCGGTCGCGGCTTGCATATTTTCGCGCACATGCATGACGTTCGACGTGGCCGGGATCGCGCAGGTCACGTCCGGGTGCGACACGATGAACTTCAGCAGGCATTGTGCCCAGCTGGCGCAGTCGATCTCGGCAGCCCAGGCCGGCAGCGCATGACGTTCGAGATCCCGGAGCAGCGCGCCTTGCCGGAAGGGCCGGTTGATGATCACCGCGATGCCGCGTTCGCGCGCCAGCGGCAGGATGCGCTGTTCCACTTCGCGGTCGAGAATGTTGTAGGTGACTTGCACGAAATCGATCGGCTGGCGCTGCATGATCCGTTCAAACTCCGCATGACGCCGTCCCTCCGACGTGGTGATGCCGACGTAGCGCAGTTGTCCTTGTGTCTTCAGTGCCAGCAGCGTCGGCAAATGTTCTTGCCACGACAGCAGGTTGTGGACCTGCAGCAGGTCGAACTTTGGAATCCGCCAGTAGCGACGCGATGCTTCGATTTGCTGCAGGCCGCGCGCACCCGACGAAGTCCACACCTTGTCGGCCGCAAACAGGCGTGCCGGCATGCCGAGCCGTTGCAAGCTTTCCCCGATCACATC
>JAKFFK010000267.1:0-28631 GCA_036675285.1 Paucimonas sp.
AAACAGCGACGGCACCATGTAATTCGGCAGACGCTCGCCAACCGCCTTGCGCAATTCGGCCCCATTCACAGTATTGCCGTCATTTGATTGCGTATAGAAGCACACCAGACGTGCGGAATCCTGCTGATCGTCGCGGCTGTTGACCACCACTTCCAGCACGCCAGGCACACTGCGCAATACATCCTCGATTTCGGTCAACTCGACCCGGAAGCCGCGTATGCTGACCTGAAAGTCTTCGCGGCCGATAAATTCAATTTCCCCATTGGGCAGGTAGCGCCCCAGATCCCCTGTCTTGTACAGACGCTCTGCCTTGCCGCCTGCAAACGGATTGGGCAGGAAGCTTTTTGCAGTCGCCGCCGGATCATCGACATAGCAGGTTGCCAGACCGACGCCGGCCGTGTGGATTTCGGCAATGACGCCGATCGGCACCTGTTTCAGGTTTTCATCCAGCAGGTACATTCGGGTGTTCGGCAACGCCTTGCCGATGGTGAGCTTTTCACCGACATTCCTGTATTCGTACAAGGTGGAACCGATCGACACTTCCGAATTTCCATACATATTCAGGAAGCGTATCCCGAGCCTGGTCCACTTTTCGACCACGGCATCGTTGCACGGCTCCGCTGATGAAATCACCGTGCGCAGGCTGGCAGGCATGCGTTCGATCGGCATGGTGGACAATAACGAGACCGGCCAGGTCACATGCGTAATCTGGCTTTCTTCCAGGAAGTCGTACAACGGCTCGTCCGGCAATGCCTGCTTCGCAGTCACGCTATACAGGGTGCCGCCCGGCACCCAAGCCATGAAAGCGCCCCACAGCGCAATCGAAAAGCTCAGCGACGCAAACTGCAGTACCCGGCTGTCCGGCGTATGCAGGCCGGCCCACTGGTGGGCCACCGCCATGTTGCGGAAACTCCTGTGGCTGACCAGGATGCCTTTGGGCTTGCCGGTGGTACCGGATGTAAACAGGATGTAGGCCGAGTGGTCGGCGCCGATGCGCGGTGGATTTTCGATCGGCTGCGAACGAATCGCATCCCAGCCTGTATCCAGGCAAATCACTTCGGCATCGTTTTCTGAAAACAGCGATGCCACCGATGACAGCGTCAGAATGATTTGCGGATTGGCGACTTCCAGCATGCGGTTGATGCGATCCTTCGGATAGTTCACATCCAGCGGTACATAAGTGCCGCCTGCCTTGAGTACCGCCAGCACGCCGATGCCAGCCCAGGTAGAGCGTTCGACACTGACGCCGACCCGCACTTCGGGGCCAACGCCGCGGCTTAGCAGGAAATGCGCCAGACGATTCGCCCGCGCATTCAATTCGGCATAGGTGAAGCGGTCATTGCCGCACACATAGGCCAGTTTGTTCGGAGTGCGCTCCACTGCGCGCTCGAACAGGTGGTGCATGCACTCTTGCTGCGGATAATCGGTCCGGGTCGCATTCCATTGGCGCACCTGCTCCAATTCCTCGGGCGTGACCACCGACAGCTGATCAATGCCGACAGCAGAATCGCTGATTGCGGCTGCCAGGATTGTCTGGAAGTGACTGGCGATGCGGGCCACCGTCTGCTCACTGAAAATGTCGGTCGCATACTCGATCACGCCTTCAATCCGCCCGTTAATTTCAACCAGCGAGAAATTAAGATCAAGCTTTGCGCTTTCGCTGTCGATATTCAGGCGCTCAACTTCAATATCCGCAAACCGGATGCCTTCGCCGGCTTTCTGGTTATGCAGGCGGAACATCACCTGAAATATCGGCGGTACGCCCAAACTGCGCTCTGGCTGTACCGCATCCACTACAACGTCGAATGCCACGTCCGCATGCTCATAGGCATCAAATACGACCCCCTTGACCTGCTCGACCAGATCGGCAAAGCTGCTGGTCTGGTCGACCTTGTTGCGCAACACCAGCGTATTGGCGAAGCAGCCGATCAACGACTCCAGTGAGCTTTGCGAACGGTTTGCAATTGCGGTGCCGATCGCAATATCCTCACTGTGACTGTAACGCGACAACAGCACATTCAGACCTGCCACCAGCGTATTGAACAGCGTTGTATTGTGCTTGCGGGAAAACGCATTCAATGCATGCGTCAATTCAGACGGCAGAATGAAACCGACTTCCTTGCCGCGAAAGCTTTGTACCGGCGGGCGCGGATAATCGGTTGGCAAATTGATCATCGGCGGCACGCCTTTGAGCTTATTGCGCCAGTATGCGACCTGGTTTTCGAAATAATCGCCGGCCAGATTCTGTTTCTGCCAGACGGCATAGTCGCCATACTGAACCGGCAGTTGCGCAAGCGGACTATCCCTGTCTGCCGCGTAGGCGTTGTACAACTGCGCCAGATCCCGGAACAAGATATCGAGCGACCAACCATCCGCCATTGTGTGGTGCAGCAGGACAGTCAGCACATGATCGTCATCGGACAACTTGTGCAGCACTACCCGAATCGGAATTTCCTTTTCCAGGTTGAATACATACCGCGCATCCAGGTCGATTTGCCGGTCGAGCACGTCCTTAGTGCAATTGACATTTCTGCTATCGACAATCAGCGAAAAATCGGCCGCCGGCAGGATGGTTTGCATTGGCGCGCCACGGTCGACTACCAGCAAGGTGCGCAAACTTTCATGCCGGCTGATCAGGCTGGCGAAACTTTTTTCCAGTGCTGCAATATCGAGTTTGCCAGTCAGGCGCAATGCTGACGGGATGTTGTAAGTGGAGGTTCCGCCTTCCATCTCGTACAGGAACCAGTACGACTGCTGCTCGAGTGACAATGGCACGGTGGCGCCACTGGTGCGCGGCGCCACTGGCGGCAATGCCGACGGGTCTTTGGGGGCAGCAGCAATGCGTTTGGCAAGCATAGCGATGCTGGTATCGACAAACAGGTCGGCCACCTTCAGCTTTACGCCAAAGCTTTCCCGAATGCGGGAAATCGCCTGGATCGCCAGCAGCGAATGTCCTCCCAGGTCGAAAAAGTCATGATGGATACCCACCTTGTCGAGGTTCAGCAGTTCACACCAGATCGCGGCCAGCCCTTCTTCTACCGGATCGCGTGGCGCGACAAATTCAATCTCTGTCAAACTCTTCAGATCCGGTTCCGGCAAGCGTTTGCGGTCGACCTTGCCATTGTTCGTCAATGGCAAGCTGTCAATGCAGATGATATGCGTCGGCACCATATAATCCGGCAGGAATTGCAGCAGCGTTGCGCGCAATGCAGCCACATCCGCTTGTTTGGCAGGATCTTGCGGCACGACATAAGCCACCAACCGCCGGTCGCCGGGAATGTCTTCACGCGCCAGCACGATCACATCGCGCACGTCCGGCAAGGCCGCCAGCGCCGCCTCGATTTCACCGAGCTCTATTCGGAAGCCACGAATCTTGACTTGATCATCAATCCGACCCAAGTACTCGATATTGCCATCCGGCAGATAGCGCGCCAGATCGCCTGATCGGTACATCCTGGCACCGCCGACTTTGCTGAAAGGATTGGGAATGAATTTTTCGGCAGTCAAGTCGGGGCGGTTCATGTAGCCACGAGCCAGACCAATACCAGCGATATGCAGTTCACCGGCCACACCGATTGGAACTGGATTGCCGCAGGCATCCAGAATATGAATCTGGATGTTGGCTATCGGCTTGCCGATCGGAACGCAGCTTAATGCCGAATCCGGCCGGCATTGCCAGAACGTGACATCGACCGATGCCTCGGTAGGTCCGTACAAATTGTGAAGTTCTATGCCGTGCAGTTTCGCAAAGAAACGCTGTTGCAACTCCATCGGCAATGCCTGCCCGCTACACATTACCTGCCTTAAGCTGTTGCACAGCCCAGGCTCTGCCTCGCTCAGGAATACTTCCAGCATTGGCGGCACAAAATGCAATGTCGTAATTTTTTGCGAAGCGATCAGCTCCGACAAATAGCTGACGTCCTGATGGCCGCCCGGCTTTGCAACCACCAGGGTGGCGCCTTCGATCAATGGCCAGAAAAATTCCCAGACCGAGACATCGAAACTGAATGGCGTTTTTTGCAAGACACGATCTGCTGCGCTTAAGCGATAGGCTTCCTGCATCCACTGCAGTCGGTTGACGATGCCCGCATGCTCGATCCCGACACCTTTCGGGCGTCCGGTCGAACCGGAAGTAAATATGACATACGCAAGATTGCTCTGACGTGCATGGCTGTCGAAATTGTCTTTGCCATACGTTTCTACCACTGGCCATTGCGTATCGAGGCAAAAAGTGGTGATATCAGTAGCTGGCAAGCTTGCCAGCAAATGTTGCTGCGTTAGCAGCACAGGCGGTCTGGCATCTTCCAGCATGAAAGCCAGACGGTCTTTGGGATAGGCCGGATCAAAAGGCACATAAGCGCCGCCTGCCTTTAAAATGCCATACAGCCCGACCACCATATCGATGGAGCGCTCGACGCAGATACCGACCGGCACATCAGGTCCGACGCCCAGGCTGCGCAAATGCCGCGCCAGCTGGTTGGCCCTGCCATTCAATTCGGCATAGGTCAGCTCAATGTCTTCAAACACGAGCGCAGTATGAGTTGGCGTGCGTGCAACCTGCGCCTCAAATAATTGATGCAGGGTCAGGTTCGTCGGATAGCCAGTCGCCGTAGCATTCCACTGTTCCAGAAGACAATGCTTTTCTTCGTCATCAAGCAAGGATAGCCTGCTCAATTTTTCAGCCGGCGCATTGACAATTTCTGCCAGCAGGTTGGCGAAATGCGACGACAGTCTGTGTATCGTCATTTCGTCAAACAGATCTTTCGCATATTCCCATGTGAGCTTCAAACCCTGGCCCACTTCGAGCGCATTCAAGGTCAAGTCAAATTTTGTCGCACTGACGGTTTCCCTGATTTCAGTGCTCTCGACACCTGCCAGCTGCAGCTTGTTTTCGCCACTGCTCTGGAATGCCAGCATGATTTGAAACAAAGGAGTGAAGCTTTGGCTGCGCTCCACCTGTAGCTCATTGACCACCATCTCAAACGGCATGTCTTGATGATCGTATGCATCCAGAAGCGTGGTTTTTCCTTGGGCAAGCAGCTCAAGAAAGTTCATGTCTTGCGAAAAATCAGACCGTACCACCAGCGTATTGACGAACAGGCCAACCAGTGGCTCCAGTTCAGCCACATCGCGGTTGGCGACCGGGGTACCGAGCACGATATCCGATTCACCGCTATAACGATGCAACAAACTGGCGAATGCTGCATGCAGTACCATGAACAAGGTGGCGTTGTTTTCCCTGGCCAGGCGATGCAGGCCGTCGACAATAGCCGGAGCGATGGCTTGGGTGACAACGCCTCCCGCATGGCTAGGCTGTACGAGACGTGCACGGTCCAGCGGTAGATTGTGCACACTCGGCAGATTTTTCAGTTGACCGCGCCAGTAGGACGAGAGCGACTGCAGTTTTTCACCTGACAGTATTTTTCTCTGCCAAGCTGCATAGTCGGCATACTGGACTTTCAATTCAGGCAGCGCCGCCTTACGATTTTCGGCAAATGCGCTGTACAGTTCCGCCAGTTCTTTCACAAGCACGCCAATCGACCAGCCATCGCTGGCGATGTGATGCATCGTGACCAGCAATGTGTAGCGCTGATCCGACAAGATGACCAAGCTGGCACGCAACATCAAATCCTGCGCCAGATCGAAGGGCTTCAATGCCTCTTTCTTCGCAAGCGTATCCAACAGCTTGCGCTGTTCATTGCGCTCCTGATTCGACAGATCGATTTGCGTCAATGCGAAATCGACAGTTTCACGTATTAGTTGGTATGGCAGGCCATCTCGCTCGGCATACTGCGTGCGCACGATTTCATGTCGTGCGATAAAGGCATCGAACGCACTCTCCAGCGCGATGATATTCAACTCCCCGGCAATATCGATTGCTGCCGGCATGTTGTACTGCGCCGAACTGGCATCGATTTCATTGACAATCCAGAGCCGCTGCTGCGCATACGAGAGCGGCAGCGTCTGGTCACGGGCAATCCGTTCAAGCGCAGGGATGGACGCTGTGCGGTCTACGCCACCGGATGCATGTTCAATCAGTGCTGCCAGCGCATGCAGTTGCTGTGTTTCGAAAACATGCTTGATCGGAAATTCAATATTCCAGCGTTCTCGAATCTGCGACACCATACGCATCGCCAACAAGGAATGACCGCCCAGATCAAAGAAATTATGCTCGGTGCCTACCGCATCGAGCTTGAGCAATTCGCCCCAGATTGCAGCAAGTTCCTTTTCTACCGACGTGCGCGGCGCGACATATTCGGCACTGTTCAGATTGTTGAAGTTCGGCTCCGGCAAACGTGCCCTGTCCACTTTGCCGTTGCTGGTGAGCGGGAATTGATCGATAGGAATGAATGCCGATGGAATCATGTGGCCTGGAATCGATTTCGCCAAATCCCTGCGTAGCGAATCGGCAATCAAGCTTCCCGACTCAATCAAAATGTAAGCCACCAGACGTTGATTGTTGTCCCGGTCGTGATGCACGATGACGATGCTATCGACAATGCCCGGCTGTTTCGCCAGAGCTGCTTCAATCTCGCCCAATTCGATACGGAAACCGTGCAGCTTGACCTGACTATCGATACGACCAATGAATTCGAGATTGCCATCGTTCAGCCAACGCGTCAGATCGCCGGTCGCATACAACTTGCCTTCGCCGAACGGATTATCGACAAATTTTTCCTTGCTCAGCTGGTCGCGTCCCAGATAACCGCGCCCCACTCCACGGCCACCGACAAACAGTTGCCCAAGCACGCCGATGGGGGCCGGCTGCATCATTTCATCCAGCACATACAGCTGCACGCCGCGCATCGGCTTACCCATGTGAACCACATCCGACTCTGGCGTCAATTGCCCCATGCTGGCGCAGACTGTGGTTTCCGACGGTCCATAGGCATTGTAGAAATTTCTGCCGTGCGCCCACTTCTTCATCAAACCTAGCGGGCAATGTTCGCCGGCTACCACCAAATGCGATACCGACTGCCATTTATCCAGATCCAGCACTGACAACAAGGCTGGCGGCAGGGTTGCATGAGTAACAGCGTTGCGTGCGACATATTCAGAAAGGTCGGCTCCTGATTGGGAAATCTCTTTCGACACGATATGCAGGCGCGCACCGGCACACAAAGCCATGAAGATTTCCGATGTCGCCGCATCGAATGCAAATGATGCGAACTGAATCACATGGCTATGGCCATTGACATGGAAAAATTCTTGTTGCGCCTGTGCCAGATTCGACAAACCTTTGTGCATCAACAGGGATGCCTTCGGATTGCCTGTCGAGCCTGAGGTATAGATGACATAGGCCAAGGATGCCGGGGTAAGACCAAGGTCGGCGATTGCCAGGTTGTCGCGCGATTGCGCATCGAACAAGGCATTGTCGTCGATGAAAACAAGACGTTGCCGGGTGACCGGCAATACTTCGGCCAAGGCCGCCTGCGTCAGCACCATCTCGACAGCGGAATCTTCCAGCAGGTAAGCCAGCCGCTCGGGCGGATAGGATGGATCAAAGGCGACATAGGCGCCGCCTGCCTTCAAGATGCCCAGCATCGCTACGACCATCTCGAGCGAGCGGTTCGCACACAAGCCGACCAGCGTGTCGGGCCGGATACCATTCTCAACCAGATAATGCGCGATCTGATTGGCGCGCAGATTGAGCTGATCATAAGTCAGCGTCTGTTGATCGCATTGCAGCGCGATGGCATGCGGTGTCTTGACAACTTGCTCTTCAAACAGCAAATGACTACAGACCGGTTCGAATGCATCGGTTGCATACGCATTGCTATGGCCAAGCAGCGCGTGTCGCTCGGCTTTGTCAAGCAGCGACAATTTGCTGAGCTTGACATCGGCAGGCTTGATAATCTGGCTGAGCAAGTGCTTGAAATGCGCGGCCATGCGCTCGATCGTCAATTGCTCAAACAAGTCCGTCTTGTATTCCAGATGACCTGCGAGCCCTTCCGCTCCTTCGACCAATTCCAGGGTGATGTCGAATTTTGATGTTTTCGATCCGGTCGTATAGCTGGAAGTTTTCAAGCCTGGCAAGGACAGCTTGCCCAGATCCGTATCCTGCAACACAAACATCACTTGAAACAGCGGCGATGTAGTCGTATTGCGCTCGGTTTGCACCAGATCGACCACTTTTTCAAACGGCAGATCCTGGTGCGCATAAGCATCAACCGTCAAGTGCCGAACGCTTTGCAACATCTGGCGAAATAGCGGATCGCCGCCATAGTTGGCACGCAATGCCAGGGTGTTGACGAAAAATCCCATCAGGTTTTTCGTTTCCACCATGGTACGGTTGGCGATCGCCGTGCCGACGCAGATATCATCCTGGCCGCTATACTTGTGCAACAGTACGCCGAATGCTGTCAGCAAAGTCATGTACAAGGTAACGCCCTGCTCCTTGCTGAAGGCTTTCAATTGCTGCGTCAATTCCGCATCGATCTGCAAGCCAATCGAATTGCCTGCATAGGTCGCTATTGCCGGACGCCGCTTGTCCAGGGGCAGCGCGATCGGTGTCACGCCTTGCAGCTGTGCTAGCCAATAACGTTCTTGCCGCTGTAGCGTTTCACCAGTTAAATAATCATGCTGCCAGACTGCGTAGTCCGGGTACTGGATCGACAACGGCGGCAATGACGATGCCTGGCCAGTCGTGTAGGCGGTGTACAAGGCTGCCAGTTCATCCATCAGAATCGAAATCGACCAGCCATCCGAAATGATGTGATGCATGCAAATGACCAGCGAACAGGCGCCGTCGGGACGTTTGTACACGGACACGCGAAACAGGATATCTTCCGACAGATCGAATACGAAATTCAATTCCCTGTCGATTGCCTGATCCAGTTCGATTGACTCACGGTCACTCATGTCAAGCACGCTGAGTTTCCAGTCATGCGAATGCTCGACTACCTGCAGCGGCTCAAAATTTTCAACAATGAAGCGGGTCCTCAAGGCATCATGCCGGCGCATGATTTCCTGGAAGCTTTTGTCCAGCGCATTGATATCAAGCTTGCCCTCAATGCGCAGTACGCCCGAGATGTTGTACAGGGCGCTGGGTTCATATTGCATCAAGAACCACATGCGCTGCTGGGCAAAGGACAATGGGTAACGCTGGTCGCTACTTGCCAGCAACGGGATGCGCTGTCGCTTGCGAGCAGGGTCTTGCAACGCTGCATTCAAATGGAGTGCCAGCGCCGTAACGGTGTCAAATTCGAACAAATGCTGCACCTGCAGCGCAATATCCAGCTCGTCGGAAACCCTGGCGGCAATTTGCGTCAAGCCCAGCGAATCCAGGCCATAACCAATCACCGGCACATCGCGCTGGATCGATCCGGCCGGCAGTTTTGCATAGGCTTCGAATAGCGCCGCCAGATGATCTTCCACCAGCGCCAATTTCCGCTGCTGCGCTTGCGCTTCCCATACATCCCTGTCGAAGCACTGCAAGGCAGCGTGCGCTGCGCCGGCGGCTTTGTCGATACGGGCAATGGGCTTGATCTGACCAGATATAAACTGCTGCTTGCAGGTCTGACGTTGCACCTTGCCGCTGGAAGTTTTTGGCAATTGCCCAGGCTTGATGAAAACAATGCTCTGGACCTGCAGCTCATGCTGCAGCACGACTGCCTGCTGGACCGCTCGCGCCAGCGCGTCCGGATCCAAACTGCGCAAATGGGTGCGGCGCACTTCCAGTACGATGACCAGCTGTTCCTGCGCATCCGCTTGCACGGTGAAAACGGCGGCGCCATTCGGCATGAATGCATCGTGCGCTTCGAACGCAGTCAGCTCGATATCTTGCGGATAATGGTTCATCCCGCGAATGATCACCACATCCTTCAGGCGGCCGGCAATGTACAGTTCCTGCTCGTGAATAAACCCAAGGTCACCGGTGCGCAGATAAGGGCCTTGGCTGTCCTCTGCAGTAAAGGTGGCAAAAGTGGCTGCGCTAGCCTCCGCATTTTGCCAGTAGCCTTTGGCATTGCTGTCGCCATGCGCCCAGATTTCTCCAACTTCACCTTCGGCACAACGCACCAGCGTCTCTGGATCAACAATCAATACCTCCTGCCCGCAGCGCGCATGGCCGCAACTGACCAGTTCATGCGAACCAGGTAGATTGCTGTCAACCGGCACGGCACGGTTTTGCTGCATTTGTGTTGCATCGAAATGGGTGATGCGGGCGCCCTTGCCCGCCTCGGCGCCGGTAATCAGCAAAGTGGTTTCGGCCATGCCGTAGCAGGCGTAATGCGCATTCGGATCAAACCCGCAGTCGGAAAACTTGTTGCTGAAGGCACGCAGCGACTCGGGCCTGATCGGTTCGGCGCCATTGAATGCCAATCGCCAGGAGCGCAAGTCGAGCTGGGCCAGATCCTCATCCTTGATGCTGCCAACACACAAGTCATAAGCGAAGTTGGGGCCGCCGCTGGTGGTCGCACGGTATTTTGAGATCGCTTCGAGCCAGCGCAGCGGACGCTGCAGAAAGGATGCCGGCGACATCAGGGTCGAAGGAATGCCGGCATAGACCGGCTGCAAGACATTGCCGATCAAGCCCATGTCATGGAACAACGGCAGCCATCCGGCAACCACGGTGTCCGGCCCATGACCCATCGCAATATAAATACTGCGCGAATTCGCCATCAGATTGGCATGGGTGACCATTACCCCCTTGGGGTCACCAGTCGAACCGGAGGTATACTGCAAGAAGGCAATGTCGTCAGCGCAAACTTGAGGCAGCTCAAAGTCACTGCCAGAATCGTTCTGTACAGTATCGACAGCCGGCGCATCGGTAATCAGCCATTCAAGCGAACGCAGTTCTGCCACTTCGGCAAACTGGGGCGCCGCAACAAGCTGGGTTTGCGCATCGGTCATGGCCACTTTGGCATGACAATCCTGCATCAGGGATTTCAAGCGGCCGAGCTTTTGATTGCGCTTCGGTGGATAGCCGGGAACCGCAATGACGCCGGCATACAGACAGCCAAAGTAGGCGACGATGAAATCGATGCCGGATGGGTAAAGCATTAATGCTCTGTCACCGGGCTTGCATTTTTTCAGCAAGGCGGCAGCAACTGACCGTGCGCGGGCGTCCAGTTCCTTGAAAGTAAGGGTTTCTTCCTTTACACCTGTGGCTGGGTAGGAAAGAAACCGAAATGCCAGGGAATCAGCCTGGGCAATAGCACGAAAAGATAATAATTCTACAAAGGTTTTGATGTCTGCTGGTACTGCTGGGCGCATATGAATTCTCACTTATTCGGGCATAGCATGCTGTCAAGCGAGTCTCCTCATTTGCTTGATCAGTGACGTTTTTTCGATCAGGCATGCTTTTGCTGATCTATGTCACCAATTGGCAAATTGGTAATTATGTTGCACCGCAGTATAAAGAGTTTTGCTGCGTTGCACTATAGCCCCTGGCTCAATTTGCTAAAAACTAACGAAAAATCGGTTGAATTTACTAACTGACAATTAAAACCAAGTAAAACTACTATATTGCCGCAAAGAAAATAGACTGAACAGGGTAAATTTAGTACCGTTGTGAAGGTGCTACGCAAGCCATCCCCAAAGTCAAAGCATTATAAAAAAACAATATGACAACGCCATGTCGGCAGTTTGTCGGTACCGGAGACAAGAAATGAAATTGGAAACCGAGCTCGACTCAAGCATCTACAAGGTCGTGGTCAGCGCTGAACGGCATTACTCGATCTGGCCGGCATATAAACAGAATGCACTCGGATGGAGCGAGGCCGGCAAACAGGGGACTAAGGTAGAATGCCTGGCTTATATCAATCAGATCTGGACCGATATGCGGCCAAATAGCTTGCGTGAAACGATGACGCACATGCAGAAATAGGCGCGTTCGGTCATCAGACGCATTAAAAGCCATGACCACACACACTTCACTGCAAGACAAGACAAGCGCCTGTTTTTTACGGCCCCGGCCCGTCACCAATCCCCGTTTGCGCCTGTTCTGCTTTCCATATGCGGGCGGTTCCGCCGCGCTCTACCATCAATGGCCCGCCGGCATACCCGCCGATGTCGAACTGCTGTCGATTCAATACCCGGGACGCGCTACCCGCCTGCGCGAAGCGCCGTGCAAGCAGCTGGATCTACTGCTGGATGACATCGAACCGACTATAACGCCGCTGCTGGATCGTCCTTTTGCATTCTTTGGTCACAGCATGGGCGCTTCGGTCGCCTTTGAACTCACCCGCCGGCTGCTGGCCGCAAACAAGCCATCGCCGAAACATCTGTTTCTGTCGGGCCGCAGCGCCCCACAGCTTCCATCAGTCAAGCCGCAGATCCACAATTTGCCGGAAGAGGCGTTTATCAACGCGATGCGCGACATGAACGGCACGCCGTCGGAAATTCTCGAGCATCGTGAATTGATGGAAATGATGATGCCGATCATCCGTGCCGATTTTCAGGTGCTCGAAACCTGGCCGTATCAATCCTCACCACCATTTGATATTCCGGTATCGGTCTTTGGCGGCATTGGCGACGATGGCGTGCCGCTGGAAAACCTGGATGCATGGGCAAGCTGCACTACCGGCCGATTCAAGCGCCATATGTTCCCCGGCGATCACTTCTTTTTACACCAGCAGCATACCGCGATGTTGAACATCGTCAGCCGCGCCATCAGCCGTGAATAACCAGGACCGGCTGGCGGCATTGCAGCAAGAAATACATGTCTGGATGGCTTGGCCAGACCGGGTCGATCCCTTGCAGTTGACCCGGCAATATCAACCGTTGCTGAGCCCGGACGAGCTGGAACGTTACCAGCGTTTTTATTTCGAAGCTGACCGTCTCAATTATCTGGCAGCGCATGCCTTGCTGCGCCTGGTCCTGTCGCGCTATGTGCCGTACGTACCTGGCCAGTGGCGCTTCTTGCGGGGCGCCTATGGCAAGCCGCAAATCGATCCGGCGCTGACGTCGGCGCCGCTAAATTTCAACCTCAGCCACACAAAAGGCCTGGTTGCATGCGTGCTTGCCGTGGATCGTGATTGTGGCATTGATGTGGAATCCATACGCCCGATGAAAGATATGCACGGTGTCGCCGGCACGGTATTTTCGGAGCAGGAAATTGCTTTCCTGAATGCGCAACCGGCAGCCGCGCAGCAATCGGCATTTTTTTCACTGTGGACGCTCAAGGAAGCCTATATCAAGGCCACTGGCATGGGAATGACGGCGCCGCTTCAACAGATTACATTCGACATGCAAGCGCCACAGCTGTGCGTACATGACCGTAACGCTGCGCCCCACCATGGCAACGACTGGTTATTCGATTCATGCATTCCAGCTGACTCACACCGCTTGGCGGTGGCAGCCAACAGGACAGATGCGCTTGAGCGTATCGTCTACCATGAACTTGATCTGGCGGATGGCAGCCACTACAGCTTTTCCCGGAACTTCAGCATCATTGCCGGCACCTGAAGCAGTCACCGTCGTGATCACGGATGCCTGACAGCCTGTCAACGACGCAGATGCGGCCGATCCGCAGATTGCGTGCTTTCTGAAGCCGTCATGTTCCTTGGCGTCTGCAGAGTTGCCGCTTCCAGCGGCTCCGCTGCAGGCCCATGCAGTACTTCGCCCTGGGCGCTGAAGCGCGATGCGTGGCAAGGGCAATCCCATGATTGCTCGGCTGAATTCCACGCCACCACACAGCCAAGATGCGTGCAGGCGGCCGAAAAAGTATGCAGTTCGCCTTGCTCGTCCCGAAAGACAGCCAGTTTTTTCTGGCCTTCGCGCACGATGGCGCCCTGCCCGGCCGGAATTTCATGTATCGAATCGACTTCGCCGCCAGTGAGCCAGTCACGATATTGCGACAGCGTGTTGGCCTGTTCCTTGATAAATTCCGAGACGCCGTGGATTGCCTTGCGTGACGGATCGTAAAGATGGGTCCATGGATTCTCCCGGCCGATGATCAAATCGCTCACCAGCATGGCACCGGCAGTGCAATGCGTCATGCCATTGCCAGAGTCGCCGGTGATGATATAAACATTTTTTTCATCCATCGGATTGCGGCCCATGTAAGCAATGCCGTCGACCGATTCCATGACTTCGCCCGACCACTTGAAGTCGACCGATGCCGCCATTGGATAGTGCTGCCGCACCCAGGCCTCAATTTCAGTGTAGCGGTGTTCCGGGTGCCCATCCTGGCCTACTTTGTGGTCCGCACCGCCGACCACAAGGATGTCATGATCGGAATCCGGCGACGGGCTCATCAATCGGACATAATAGTAAGGATCGCCCGTATCCCACAACAACACCCTGGGCACCGAGCCTTTAGGCACACGCATCCCGACCACATAGGTGCGATAACCGGCCAGCTTGGTATGCATGACTACCCGGTTATTGAACGGCGTATTGGTGGCAACCACGACCGCCCGGGCACGTATTTGACCGCCACTGGTAGTCACCAGTTGGGTGTGCTGGTCGCCCTGGATATCGAAGGCACGGGTCCCGGTATAAATTTGGCCACCGTACCGCACCACTGCCTTTGCCAAGCCGCTCAAGTACTTCAGCGGATGAAATTGCGCCTGATTGGCAAATCGCAGACAGGGACCGGTCTCGAAGCAAAGATGCGGCACGCCGGTACATTTCCTGACGTCGACGCCAGCCCGTCTTGCCGCTGCCAATTCCTTGTCCAAATCCTTTTCACCTTCTCTGGTCAAGGAAAAAAGGTAACCATCGAGGCGCTCAAACTCGCAGTCGATAGCCTCGTTTTCGACGATGGATTCAACCAGCCCGATCGCCTTGTAATAACTGTCGGCGACTAAAGATGCCATATCGGTGCCAAAGCCACGCTCAATTTCAAAATAGCGATCGTCTGGAGGAAAGAAGTGGGCCGTCGTTCTGCCGGTTTCGCCAGCCCCGATCTCCATTGCATCAATCAGCGTCACAGCCCGGCCTTGCTTCGCCAGCAGGTATGCGGTGGACAGGCCTGCGATGCCGCCGCCCACAATGCAAACGTCGGTATCAAGATTGGTTTGCAAGGCGGAATAGCTAGGCATAGTGGCACTAGCCATCCAGACTGAAGTCGAACCGTGAGAATCGGCGATCATTTGAAGCCCCTTTATGCAGCCAGCGCAGGTACAGTGCGAAAAAACACCCTGACATGCAGACTGATATTAATCATTCCTGATTAGTCTGGTTGCGCGGTGCTTAGTTCATAACTTGACAAGCCCGGGAACACACCGGTACTTTGTAACGATTCACTAATCCATGCCGAACAAGAAAATGCCGTGTAAAAATGAAGATCAGTAATTTATCTCAGGAAATATTTCAATAATTTCAATTTATTTTGGATATTTCCTTCTATTAAGATTATTTCCTTTAATTGATCATAGTTAATATGCGAAGGATCAGCATTTATTATTTTCTGTCGTTAATATTATTTGCCGGCAATGTTTGTGAAAAATCAAAGTTAATCTCAGGATAATAAGGAAAAATCACTCCATGTTTATGGAATGCTTAACGCCAACAAGACTGGCCCCGGGATTAGGCAAGGAACGGCAATGAACCGTCCTGCGATACCCGAAGACATCAGACGCTTCATTCTCACGAGTGTGCCCTCTGTTCCTTTTTTGGAAGCATTGCTTTTGCTTCGTAACGAAACGGGACAGCCCTGGGATGCCCGTCAACTCGCACTGCGCCTTTATATCAGCGAAAAAATCGCCAGTGAACTGCTGGCCGAACTACATTCCGCCGGCTTTCTGCAGGCAGAAGCGTCCCCGCTCGTATACCAGTATCAACCTCATTCCACTGACTTGGCCGACATGGTCAGCCAAGTCGCCGAAACTTATGCAAGAAACATTGTGGAAGTCACTCATCTGATCCATTCGAATGTCAGTAAGCAAGCACAGCAGTTTGCCGATGCCTTCAAATGGCGAAAGGATTTGTAAGATGGCAAAAATTATTTATGCACTGTGCACGCTGACATCGCTGGCATGTGCTTGGCTTGCCTTGCGCAGTTATTTTCAAAACAAGTTCAGTTTACTATTTTGGACCGGCTTGAGTTTTGCTGGCTTAACCATCAGTAACTTTTTACTATTGCTGGATAAAACGGTATTGTTGACCACAGTCGACTTGCTAACCTTGCGTTTAGCTGTGTCCTTGGTGGCATTGCTGGCACTGCTATATGGTTTGATTCAGGGAGAGAAGTGATGCAGTCGGTCAATTACATGTTGTTTGGCGCTATTTCCATTACTTCAATCATAGTGGGCTTGCTGTTCTTGCGTTTTTGGCGAAGCTCTCATGACAGGTTCTTCCTGTTCTTTGCCTTATCCTTCTTGATTGAAGGATTCAATCGCATGATTTTTGGTGCCGCCGGCTCATTGAATGAAAGTTCGCCCGGTTACTACCTGATTCGGTTATTGGCTTATGCATTGATTCTGGTAGCAATCCTGGACAAGAACATGCCCCGCCGAAAAAAGAATAGACAATCAGCTTGATAGCATGCTGCCCTGATTTCAGCTGAAAGCTAAGGTCCCGCGCAGTATAACTAGTAATAACTCGGTTCATTTGACGAGTACCAACCGGATTCGATGCAATGAGGGAGCATTCCCTTGCAAGGGAATGCTGTTGCGTGAGCAGGCGACATATCGCTTGAATTCCCCACTCCACCGCCCGGAGCGCGGTGTAACTGGCTACACAAGTGATGGGCAACGCCGCAGTGCGCCGGTTGGTGCCGCCACATTGGCGAAGTGATTGCTGCGCGGGACCTGATTACATGACGTGCAGATAGGCAGCAATATCCGCAACTTCGCTTTCTGACAAAATAGCAGGATAAAGCTTGGGCATCGGCGCCTTCGGGTTCTTGATCAGCTCAATTGTTTTCACGGATGTCATTGTCGACTTCCAGTTCAACAGACTGGGACCGACCAATCCTGTGCCTTGAGCACCATGGCATCCAGCGCAGTTTTGCGCAAACAATTGTTTACCTTGGGCCAGGCTGACTGTTTGCTGATCGGAATCATCAGCAGCCATGCCGGCCCACTCTTTCGCCCGAACCCATAGTGCACTGGCCTTTGCCGTCAATTTTTCCCGAATGGTTCCTGGTCCCACGCCTTTTCCGCCGTTTTTCAGGTTCACCTCCGGCTCTTCCTTGCTAATGTCAAGCCGGACAGCCAGGCTATTCTTATCCGGGTTCAATGCCATGACAATGATAGTCGGGGAGCCAAGGCCGCCAAAAGTCAGACGCGACACATTGCCCGAGGTCGTGGCAACGTACTGCTTGCCACTGATCGCATAAGTCACCACACCGCCGGCTACCGCGCCGCCGGTTTGAAATTTGTGCAGCACCTTGCCGCTGGCGCTGTCCAACGCCAGGAAATTGCCGGCAAGGTCGCCGGTAAACAATACCCCGCCGGCAGTCGGCGTGATCCCGGCCACGATCGGCGCCTCGGCACGGTACTTCCAATTGATCTTGCCGGTGTTCGCATCCAGCGAAGTTACCCATCCCTTGGGCTTTGTGACTTGCGTGTAGCTGCCGCCCATGTACAGCCGGCCTGCGGTATAGCTGGGCGATTCGGATTTGATAATCGAACACCAGTCCACCGCACCGACGAAAATGGCACTGCGCGCCTGATCGAAAGCCGGGCCATTCCATTCGCTTCCGCCATACACGCCCGGGCAAAACCGCCTGCCTTCCGATGTCGGCGGTAAACCGGCATTTTCGATGGTAGTGACCGGCGTTTTGAACAGCAGCCGGTGCGTGCGGCGGTCGACCACGTGTACATGGCCATCCTTGCCAGCCAGTGCGACCACATTGTTGCGGTTGCTTTGCTGGTAGAGCATCGGCGCGGCGCCCAACCCGTAATCATGTCCATCGTTCGGCGCCAGTTGATACCACCATTTCAGCTTGCCGGTTTTGACATCGAGGACTACCACGGAATTGGTATACAAATTAGCGCCAGGACGCACGGATGGCGCAAAATCCGGCGCCGGGTTGGCAACTGGCACAAAGACTTCACCGCGCTCGACATCCAGTGCATACGAGCCCCAAGTCCCACCGCCGCCGGTTGCCATTGTGGATGGAATTTCCCAGGTTTCCGCGCCCGGCTCGCCCGGCATCGGCACCGTATTGAACCGCCAGACTTCACGTCCGGTATCTACATCGAACGCCATCATGCGTCCGCGTATTCCCCAGTCTCCACCGGCGATGCCGATAAATACCAACTTACCCCAGGCAATCGGCGCAGACGAAAGAAACTCGCCCTGCAACGGATTACCTGCAACCACTTTCCATAGTTGCCTGCCGGTTTTGGCATCCAGTGCAAGAAGCCGTCCATCGGCAGTGCCGCGAAAAAGTTTGCCATCGAGAAAAGTAGCGCCGCGGTTTGCAGCCCAGACCTCGTCTTGTTCCGGATGATAAACCGAGCGCCACTGCAGAGCGCAAGTCTGTGGATCGAGTGCGATCGTTGAGCGTGCCGTCGTGATATACATGACGCCGCCAACCACAATTGGACCGGAATGAAAGGAACCGCCCTTGGCGATTTTTATCCGGCACACTTCTTTGAGCCCGTTGACATTGCCGACATCAATCTGCGTCAACTCGGAAAAACGCTGTCCTTGAAAATTCTTGTTATACATAGCCCAGCCATTGCTGTTGGACAGCAAGGGATCGGCTGTTGCTGGTGTTCCTTCAGCGCCATGCCCTGTGACAGAATGGGAAACGGCGAAGACTATGACACAAGCATGAACCCAGCGTGCGAAACAAAATTCGGGATAAAGAATGAGCATATTTAGGAAAAATGAAAGACACGTCTGAACGGCTGCGACGCACTTTGAAAAAAGCAAAGCAAGCAAGTATTACCAGAGGAATACTCAACACATGGCACCGTATGATTACTCTCATCGTAGTTATCACGCGGCATTTCTTATTGACATAAATCACTTTTTGCTCGATCACATGAACTTATCAAGCAAGCAGCGATTCCTACCTGAACAATTTGTGTAATATGTCAAGCTCAAAGCAGCATGTCAGTTGACTGGCGCTTCCTGCAGGCGATGGAGGGTAAACAATTGCTCTTATACGCATCTGCCAATGTTCAATGATCTGCCAAAGAAATTATTTATAATTTTATCAAGAATTTTTTGGAAAATTCCCGGCGTCAGTTCTACGTATACATCAGTTAAAAACATTCTTCCATGAGCATTCCCACCGAGCCAATTGGCAGTATCCCCAGACCGCTGGCACTGCTTGAAGCAATCGAAAATAATGGCAGCGATACAGCTCAGCTTGATGCACTCTATGAAGAAGCCATCCGGGACACGGTGGCGCAGTTCGAAGCCACCGGTTCGCTGGTCATCACCGATGGTGAGCAGCGCAAATACCATAATTTCTGGACCTATTGCGTACATGGCCTGCCGAATACCGCGCCGGACGGATTCAAGATCCCTTTTTCAGCCGGCCATACACGGCGCATGCCGCGCTTGACATCCGGCCCTTTTCGTTATAAGCGGTATGCCGACAGCTATCTCGAGGTCGCCATGCGTTATGCACATGTGGCGGTAAAACAGGCGGTCATATCGCCATCGGCGTTAAGCCTGATGTATCCGGCCACCGGCATTTCGGGCTACTCGCGTGACGAATTTATTGATGACTTGCTGCGTGAACACGAGACGGAAGTACGCCGCTGTCTGCAAAAAGGCGCACACAAGGTTCAAGTCGATTTTACCGAGGGTCGGTTGGCGATGAAAATTGATCCGTCGGGCAGCTTGCTGAATAGTTTTATTGATTTAAACAATCTGGCATTGTCGCGATTTCCCGCCGAAGACCGCCAGCGAATCGGCGTGCATACATGTCCCGGCGGCGACCGGGATTCAACCCACAGTGCGGATGTCGATTATGCCGAACTGCTGCCCAGCCTGTTTGAAATGAAAGCAGGGAATTTTTATATTGCGCTGGCTGGAGAAAAGGATCCGGAACACGTATTGAAAATCATCAAGCATTACATGAAACCAGATCAGCGAATTTTTATCGGCGTCATCTCTCCGATCGATCCTCGCATCGAAACACCGGAACAGGTCCGCGACCGTGTTCTGGAAGCCGCCAAATACATCCCGGTCAGCCAGCTCGGCACCACCGATGATTGCGGCTTTTCGCCATTCTGCGATGACACCTCCACCAGTCGGGAAACGGCATTCGCAAAAATCCGGGCGCGGGTTCAAGGTACTGCACTCGCCTCCGAAATCCTTGGAGTGCGATAGTGGATCGTCACGACGACGAAGAAAATCTGTTGCGCTCGGTTGCGATTCAAAATGCCAGCAGCATTTTGCAGGCGCGCCAACGGGCCGAGCAGGAACTGATTCAGGCCAAGGAAGCGCTGGAACGAAAGTCCGAAGAGCTTGCGCATTCACTGGCAATGATGCGTGCCACACTGGAATCAACTACCGATGCGATTCTGGTAACCGATGCGGCAGCAAAAGTGACCGGATACAATGAAAAATATCTGGCGCTGTGGCGATTTCCGAAAGACGCCACGGCATCGGGCAAACACCAGCCATTGCTGACATGGGCGGAAAAATTATTCCGCGATCCACAGCAATTTCTTGACCGAATCGAAGAAATCTACCGAACCTCGCCTGCGGAAAGCTATGATTTTCAAGAGCTCAATGATGGCCGAACTTTGGAGCGATTTTCAAGGATTCAGTATATTGAAGGACACAATGCCGGCCGTGTATGGAGCTTCCGCGATATTACCGAGCAGCGACGAACCGAGGAAGCATTGCGCGATGAAACGCGTATTCTGGAACTGCTCAATACTACCGGCGCAAGCCTTACTTCGAAACTGGATTTGCAGACGCTGCTGCAGACCGTGACCGATGCCGGCACCAAATTGAGTGGTGCGAAATTCGGCGCTTTTTTTTATACCATGCAAGACTCTCAAGGCGAAGCTTTCAGCTTGTATACCTTGTCCGGTGCGCCGCGAGAAGCATTCGAAAAGTTTGGCCATCCTCGCGCAACCGCCATTTTCGGACCCACGTTCAGGGGCGAAGGCAACATCCGCAGCGATGACATCACCCAGGATCAACGTTATGGAAAAATGGCGCCGCACTATGGCATGCCTTATGGCCACCTGCCCGTACGCAGCTATCTATCGGTGTCGGTCATCTCCCGTTCAGGCAAGGTCCTCGGTGGACTTTTTTTCGGCCATCCAGAACCAGCGGTGTTTACCGACCGCACGGAACGACTGGTTGTAGGCTTCGCCGCTCAAGCTGCGGTGGCAATCGACAATGCCCACCTCTACGAAGCCGCACAGAAATCGGCACAAGAGCGTACCGAACTACTCGAAAGCGAACGCGCGGCACGTGCGCATGCAGAGCGCATGAGTGACATGAAGGATGAGTTTCTCGCCACGCTGTCCCACGAATTAAGAACACCCTTGAGTGCAATTCTTGGCTGGTCGCAGGTCCTGCGGCGCAGCAAAAAAAGTGAAGCTGATCTGGAAAAAGGCTTGGAAACCATCGAGCGCAATGCGCGTACCCAGGCTCAGCTGATCGAAGACTTGCTTGATATGAGCCGAATCACGTCCGGCAAGGTACGCCTGGATGTCCAGCCGCTGGCGCCGCACTCGATTATCGACGCTGCCGTGGAAACGATACAGCCGGCTGCCGACGCCAAGGGCATTCACATTGAAATGCAGCTCGACCAGGCTACCGGAGCCATTTCCGCCGACCCAGACCGTCTGCAGCAAGTCATCTGGAATCTTCTTTCCAATGCCATCAAGTTCACCCCGAAAGATGGTGTCATAACAGTTCGGCTGGCACCTGTAAATTCGCACATTGAAATCATTGTGGCAGACACCGGGATGGGAATCAAACCTGAATTTCTGGCCCATGTTTTTGACCGTTTCCGGCAAGCGGATGCGTCGTCCACACGCCGTTATGGCGGACTGGGGCTGGGGCTGTCAATTGTCAAGAACCTGGTCGAACTGCATGGCGGGACAGTCAGTGTTGCCAGCCCAGGAGAAGGCCAAGGTGCCAGCTTCAAGATTACATTACCCCGGATAACACTCAGCACCAGCGCATGCGACAAACTGGAAAAAGACTGCAAGGCCGCCGATGTGCTGCCATTGGCTGGCGTCAAGCCCGTTAATCTTGCCGGAATTAAGGTCCTGGTGGTCGATGATGAAGCCGATGGGCGTGAACTGATGCAACGGGTTCTCTCAGATTGCGGCGCCGAGGTACTGACTGCGGCCAGGGCGGCAGAGGCAATCGTGCTCATGGAAACCCGTCATCCTGATGTGCTGGTGAGCGACATTGGCATGCCGGACGTCGATGGCTTCGAAATGCTGAAAAGAATACGGGCACAAGAGCTGACTAAAGGCGCCTCCAAAGTGCCTGCTGTGGCCTTGACCGCTTTCGCCCGCTCTGAAGACCGTACCCGCGCACTGCATGCCGGTTTTCTGGCTCATGTCTCCAAGCCTGTCGACGTATCGGAATTGCTGGCAACCGTTGCCAGCGTGGCAGGACGCACAGGAGAATGATCGTTGCCGCAGTTGGCAAGCGCCGTGCGATGAGCCAGCGCCAAGGACGCTGAGGCGGCTATGTCGTTCGCAAGTTTACTCGGCAGCTTCCACTGCATCGTCGACCGGCACCGGCTTCTGGCTTGCCATCACTTTGTCAATACGCATGCCGTCGATATCGACAATCTCAAAATACCAGTTTTCCCACTCGCAGCGATCGGCCGTTTGTGGCAGCTTGCCGAGCAACAGCGTAACCATGCCGCTTAAAGTATTGTAACGGCCGCGTTCTTCCTCCGGCACCTCCTTCAGGCCGAGCCGGTCCTTTAACTCGGGAATCGGGATCAAGCCATCCAGAAGCCATGAGCCGTCTTCCCGCTGAACTGCCCACGCATCTTCTGCGTGATGGGTCTTGAACTCACCGGTAATGGCTTCCATCACGTCCTGTAGCGTGACGATTCCTTGCACTTCGCCGTATTCATCAACGATGAACGCCAGCTGCACGCTGGAATTCCTGAATTCTTCCAGCAGACCCATCCCAGTCAGGGATTCCGGCACGAATACCGCCGGCTGCAGATTTTCAAGCAGGTTCGGCTTTTCGCCGCGTAAGGTCTGGGCCAGCATTTGCCGCGCATTGGCCACGCCCAGGATGGTATTCCATCCGCCGCGCACCACTGGAAAGCGGGAATGCTGGCTGTTTTCAAAACGCTTCAGATTGTCTTCAAGGCTATCTTCGGCATCGAAATACACGACTTCGCCGCGCGGCACCATCAAGGAAGCGATCTGGCGGTCGTCCAGGCGGAATACATTGCGTACCATCTGGTGTTCGTGCTGTTCGATGATGCCGGCATCCGAGCCTTCTTCGAGCATCATGTGAAGCTCTTCTTCGGTCATGACCTGCCGGCCAAAATCCTTGATGCCGAATCCCCGCAACACTAGTTGCGTCGAGCCGGATAGAAACCTGACGAAAGGTTTGGCGAGCGTGGCCAGCAGCACCATCGGGCGCGCAACCCTGCGCGCAATCGCTTCGGGAACGAGTTGGCCGAGCCGCTTGGGCACCAGTTCGCCCAGAACGATGGAAAAATAAGTAATGGTGACCACCACCAGGCCAGTGGCGACATAATCCGATGCCGGAAGCGGCATGCCGAACGATTGCAGCCAGAAGCTGAATGGCTTTGCCAAGGTAGCTTCACCGACAATACCATTCAGGATGCCAATCGACGTTATGCCAATCTGTATCGTCGACATGAACTTGTTCGGATCGTCACCCAGCTGCAGCGCCGCCTTGGCAGAACCATCCCCGGCATCCGCCAGTTTTTGCAAACGCGCCTTGCGGGCAGTTACAAGAGCGATTTCCGACATGGCAAAAATGCCATTAAGAATGATCAAGCCAAAAAGTAACGCTATTTCCATTTCAGTGAGCACCCAGTCGTGCTCTGGAATTGATTATCCTGCTATTGTACAGTGTGCTCGTGAGTGAATAAAAAACAATCCCTGCTTCTCAGGATGTCAACGGTTCAGGTGCAAATCCAAAACCATCCATGAGACACCAATACCCGGTGAAATAAACCCGCTGCTCAGTTAATGAAAGCACAAGCATAGCCCTGGCCGTGTCCGTGCGTGCCTTGCTGCTTCGCCGGTTTTGATGGTTTTTTTAGAACAATGAAAAATTTATACTCAGTCAGTGCGGCGATACAGTCCGTATTCGTGCGAGAGCGCTTTATAGTGAAGTAAAGATGGCGCATTTACGAAATCCCCGGCCCCGCTCAGACCGAGCACACCGAACCGGACCAGGCTTTCATTGAACAGCCGCAGCACCCTGTTGCGCAATGCAGCGCCGAAATCGCTCAGCGGCTTGCGGCAAATGATCAGATGGAATTCATTGAACGACGTATCGGTAGCCAGGCTGTACTGCGCCCAGGTGATGTTGCGCCGGATTGACGGCACGAATACCCATTTTCCATTATTTTCGATGCAATATCTGGCAAGCGAATGCTGCCCGCCACAGCGTCGATAGTTATCTTCATATCCGGCCAGCTGCTCGAATGCGAAGCTGCCCTCTTTTGCATCGCGCAACAAGGATTCATTCGCACAGGTGGCAAAGATCGTCGTCTTGTCATACAGCCCTTCTTCTGCGAGCAGAATTGCCAGCGTAAATACTTCTTCAGTGGTAGCCACCTCAGGCAGCCAAACGCGCGGATTGGCGTACGAGCGCAGCAAAGGGCCGATGATCTCGCGCAGGACGGACAGGTAGCCGGCATTGTCGAACAATCCTGCCTGCTGAAAATCCAGCGCACGCAGCAACGCGTTGCGTGCCGATTCATGGTGCAGCACGCGCTCTTGCAACGCCGATATCGTCGCCAAACCGGTCGACTGCATTACACCCTGCAACTTCTGCTTCAATGGCCCTCGCTCGTAACCGCGGAAGTCATCGCCGAAAATCTGGTAGATGCCTTCCAGAAGCAGATCGATTTCAATGTCCTCAAGTGTAATGTGCAGCTTTACACCTGCCATTCCGGGCCTGCTTACTGGAACAGCCATACGCGCATCAGCGACAGCAATTGGGTGACATCGACCGGCTTGGTAATGTAGTCGGATGCCCCGGCAGCCAGGCATTTGTCACGATCACCTTTCATCGCCTTGGCGGTCAGCGTAATGATCGGCAGGGATTTGAACTGCTCATTCTTGCGAATTGCCCGCATGGTGTCGTAACCATCCATTTCCGGCATCATGATATCCATCAGCACGATCTCGATCGATGGGTCCTTTTCCAGCAATTCGATGCCATCTTTGCCGTTTTCGGCGAATAACACGACCATTTCCTGCCGCTCGAGCACCGTGGTCAAGGCGAAAATATTTCTCAAGTCATCGTCGACAACCAACACTTTGCGCCCAGCCAGACCGCTGCCACTGGCATGGATTTCATCCAGCATGCGTTGCTGCATTTCCGGCATCCTGGCCGGCGACCGATGCAGGAACAAGGCCGTTTCATGCAGCAGCCGCTCCGGAGATCGGGCATCCTTGATCACAATGGTTTTCGCCATGCGCGTCAACCTGGCGACTTCCTTGCGATTGAGTTCCTTCGCGGTGTAAATCACGATTGGCAGATCGCGCAGCGCCGTTTCCTTGCTGATAAGGTCAATCAGTTCAAAGCCATCGATATCCGGCAGGGTCAAGTCCAGCACCATGCAGTCAAAACGCGTCGATTTCAGCGCTTCGAGCGCCTTGCGGCCGTTTTCCACAGCAACGATATGCACATCCGTATCGCCGATCAGCTCGATCGTACGCTTGCGCTGAGCCTCGTCATCTTCCACCACCAGCAGACTACGCTTGCTGCGGATCAGGAAATTCTGTACGCGCTCGAACTCTTCCACAAGCCGCTCGTGCGTTACCGGCTTGCTCAGGTAGGAAATCGCGCCCTGCCTCAGACCACGCTCACGCTCATTGATGCTCGACAGGATATGGACCGGAATATGGCAAGTGCTGCGGTCGCGCTTGAGGCGGTCCAGCACTGTAAACCCGTCGACGTCGGGCAAGTCGATGTCCAGGAAAATTGCCGTCGGCAGATAATCGCGTGCCAGGGTCAACGCCGCGTCACCACTGGAAGTCACCACGCCCTTGAAACTGTTTTCCCTGGCCTGGTTTAACAGGATATTGGCAAAGTTCTCATCGCCTTCGACAATCAGTATCGATGGATCACCGGGCGCGATCAGGTTGCGATCATCCGAACTGAGGTCGTGCTGGACGAATACCGGCGGCTCCGTAACACGAGGCGCGCGCACCGCTTCCTTGACTTCGGCGGCCGGTACTGAGGGGGCGACGCCCTGCGCTGTTCCGACCAGAATGTTGGAGGTGAGCATAGGCGTATCGCTGTCTGCCTGGATCAATACCGGCTGGTTCAGGAAGCCGGTGCGATTGTAGGGCAGGTACAGGGTAAAGTTACTGCCTGAACCAACCACGCTGGTCACCCGGATCTCGCCACCCAGCAAACGCGCCAGTTCACGCGAAATTGACAGGCCAAGTCCGGTGCCGCCAAATTTGCGCGCGGTACTGCCGTCGGCCTGCTGGAATGCTTCGAAAATAAGTTTCAGCTTATCTTCCGCAATGCCGATGCCGGTATCAGCCACCGAAAAAGACAGCACCGACTCGGCTGTCGACAAATGCGGATGGCCGATCGACCAGCCGTCGCTGGCCACACCGATATTCAGACGCACCTGGCCGACCGCAGTAAACTTGAAGGCATTCGACAACAGGTTTTTCAGAATCTGCTGCAGGCGCGTGGTATCGGTCATCAGCGCCTTCGGCAAGCGGTCGTCCAGCGCAATCGTGAAGCTGATGTGCTTGGCCTCTGCCATATGGCGGAAGGTGCGCTCGACATAGGCAGCCAGCACCGAGAACCTGGATTCGCTGACTTCCAGCGTGACGGTGCCTGACTCGATCTTCGACAGGTCGAGAATGTCATTAATCAGCGTCAGCAAATCGCTGCCCGAACCATAGATGGTTTTGGCATACTCGACCTGATTCGGCAGCAGGTTGCCGCGCGGGTTGTCGCCCAGCTGCTGCGCCAACAGCAGCAGGCTGTTCAGCGGCGTACGCAATTCGTGCGACATATTGGCGAGGAACTCCGACTTGTACTTTGAAGACAGTGCCAGCTGCGTCGCTTTCTCTTCCAGCGCCAGCTTGGCTTGCTCCACCTCGCGGTTCTTGCGTTCCACCTCATTGTTTTGCTCGGACAGCAGGCGCGCTTTTTCCGCCAGCTCCTGGTTGGTCTGCTGCAGTTCCTGCGCCAGACGCTGGGATTGGGTCAACAAGCTTTCCGTTTGCCGGTTAGCTTCAATGGTATTCAGCACCACGCCAATCGATGCCATCAACTGATCCAGAAAGCCGATGTGAGTCTGGGTAAACCGGTCTAGCGAAGCAATTTCGATCACCGCCCGGACTTCCTGCTCGAACAGGATCGGCAATACCACGATATTGGTTGGCGGGGCCGACCCGAGTCCGGAAGACACTGAAATATAGTCGCGCGGCACATTGGTCAGCCAGACACGTTTTTTTTCCAATGCGCACTGTCCTACCAAGCCCTCGCCCGGGGCAAAGGAAGTAGGCAATTTCTTGCTGGACCGGTAACCGTAACTAGCAACCATTTCCAGACGCGAGCTATCCTCGTCGGGATTCATCATGTAGAACACGCCATGGTGCGCCGAGACCAGCGGCGCCAGTTCCGACAGAATCAGGCGGCTCACCGCTTCCAGATCGCGCTGTCCCTGCAGCAGCTGGGTAAAGCGCGCCAAATTGGTCTTCAACCAGTCCTGTTCGGCATTTTTTTGCGTGGTTTCCTTCAGGTTACGGATCATTTCATTGATGTTGTCCTTCAGGTCCGAGACCTCGCCACTGGCTTCCACCTGAATCGAGCGCGACAAGTCACCGCGTGTCACTGCAGTCGCCACTTCAGCAATTGCCCGCACCTGGGTCGATAGATTCGCCGCCAGCTGGTTGACGTTTTCGGTCAGATCCTTCCAGGTACCGGCGGCACCCGGCACGCTGGCCTGGCCGCCCAGCTTGCCTTCCACGCCAACCTCGCGCGCCACTGTTGTGACCTGATCCGCAAACACTGCCAACGTGTCGGTCATCTCGTTAATCGTATTGGCCAGCGAAGCAATCTCGCCCTGCGCCGCCACGGTCAGTTTCTTTTTCAAATCGCCCTTCGCCACCGCTGTCACCACGCCGGCAATACCGCGCACCTGCTCGGTCAGATTGGCCGCCATGAAGTTGACGTTTTCGGTCAAATCCTTCCAGGTGCCGCCGACACCCTTCACTTGCGCCTGGCCACCCAGCTTGCCTTCGGTACCCACTTCGCGCGCCACCCGTGTGACTTCAGACGCAAACGACGACAGCTGATCCACCATCACGTTAATCGTGTCCTTGAGCTCCAGAATCTCTCCCTTCACGTCCACCGTGATCTTTTTCGACAAGTCGCCGTTAGCCACCGCAGTGGTCACGTCGGCGATGTTGCGCACCTGCCCGGTCAGGTTCGATGCCATAAAATTCACGTTATCGGTCAAATCTTTCCAGGTGCCGCCGACGCCCGGCACGTGTGCCTGGCCGCCCAGCTTGCCTTCGGTACCCACCTCGCGCGCCACCCGCGTGACTTCCGAGGCGAACGAGCGCAACTGGTCCACCATGGTA